>JALOQB010000002.1 GCA_025453595.1 Polyangiaceae bacterium | reverse complement strand
TCGCCCCGCAGGACGGGCGACGTAAAAGTTTCTGTCACGCAAGCAAGTATCCTGGCAGAAGCCAGGTAGTTCCGGCGGAACCCCGGCAAGTAGCTCAGCAGCCGAGAGGCTTCTGAGAAGCCCCTCCGTTCTCGGAGGGGAGGTTCACCATGACGACCACGCCGGGGCCCTGGTGGAACTTGCTGCGCACGACGTGCCCGGTGTTGACGCCGACAAAGTCGATGACCGGGTGGACCGACGCCTTGCCCGCGTCGTAGGCATCGACCTCCTCGACATAGACATTGCGGGACTGGCTCCCCTTGATGCTACCCAGCCCTGCGTTGTGGATGGTGAGGCGGCGGAAGAGCATGAAATCGGTGAAGAAGAAGTGGAGCACGTGGCCGCTCCCGGTGCCGATCAGCTCGAGGTCCTCGACCACGATGTAGCCCCCGGTATCGAAGGTCAGGGTGCCGAGCTGGGCGCCTGGTTCTCCGCGGAAAAAGATGGGGGCCTCCGGTGTCCCGCTCAGCTGCGACAGGTAGGCCCCCTGGGTCACCTGGCCCGAGATCCGGACCTCGGTGCCGGGCGTGATGGCGGCCTTGGCCTCGTTGAGCCCGGCGAAGGGTTTCTCCGGCGAGCCATCGCCCCCCGGGGCCGCCCCGCCCTTCACATGGATCGTCTTGCTCGGCTTCTTGCCGTCGGCAAACGTGGGCAAGGACGGCACGCAGCCGGCCGCTCCGCCTGTCCCCCCGCCCCCCGCGACGCCGCCGGAGCCCGAGCTTCCGGCCTCGCCCGCGGCCCCGCCGGAGCCCCCTCCCCCCGCGCCGCTCGGGCCCCCTGCGGTCCCTCCGTTCCCTGCGCCGCCGACGCCGGCCGTACCCCCGGCTCCGCTCCCCCCTGCGCTTGCCCCTCCTGCTCCGGCCCCGCCTGTCCCGCTTGCTCCGCTCGTCCCGCTTGCTCCGCCGGTGCCGCTGCTTCCGCCGGCCCCGCTGCTTCCGGCAGAGGTCTGTCCGGAACTTCCGGATGCATTGCCTTGCTGCCCCTGATCGGATTCACAGGCAGCGAGGAGGCCAAGGAGCACCAGGGGAAAGGCGAGGAGACGCATGGACGGCAGGATACCCCAGCGCGGGTGTTTCCTGCGGGGACAGGGGGAGGGGCCACGCTGTGCGGAAAGAGCGACAGCGTGCCCCGAGGAGAGGGAGGCGGTGTGATGAGTTTGTTGCTTGTGGGCCCGGGGGGCCGGGCGTAAACGGGGCGGGTGAAGATGTCGAAGTACGCCGGGTGGATCGGGTGGATGCTGGTCGGGGTCGGGCTTCTCGGGTGTGAATCCGGGGGTCAGGAGCCCTCGACCGAGGTGGTGGACGAGGCCGACGAGTCGGACCTCACCTCGGCCGGTTCGTATGTACCCATCCTGGATTACTGGAAGACCGGGGCCGATCAGAGCCGCTGGATTGCGCTGCGACAATCGCTGAACAGCGCGTTCGACAACATCTGCGGGGACACCTTCTGCGGCGGCGATTACAGCAACCTGACCTCGCTCGGGCTGGACTGCTCGGTCTCGCGGAAGACGGGGCGTGTGGCGCAGTGCGTGTGGACCTTTGCCGGCAGCCAGCAGTCGATCAACGCGAAGAGCGGCAAGGTGACGGTGAGCGCGCCGAGCTTCCAGTGCCGGGTGGCGACGAAGGCGACGGCGAACGCGGTGCTGAAGGCCCTCGAAGTGGATCCGCTCTACGCGATCATCCCCAACACCAAGACGTCGCTGTACGACATCCTGGGGGGCTGCTTTGGCCAGCCGATCGGGGCGACGGCGCTCCCGGACCCGGGCACCGGAAATTTCGTCGAGGCCCTCGACTCCTTCACCACGGGCGAGGACCAGCTTGCGTGGATCGAGGCGACGCAGGCGCTGCGAGGGGCGTTCGACAACATCTGCGGGGACACCTTCTGCGGCGGCGATTACAGCAACCTGGCCTCGCTGCGGTTCACCTGCTCGGCGAACCAGAAGACCGGGGCGCTCGGGTCCTGCGCCTGGGTCTTCGGTGGCAGCTACACCACGGTGGCGGCCTCGAACGGGGTCATCTCGGTCAACGCAAAGAGCCCGGTGTGCCCTGTCCCGGTGAGCGGCAAGGCGGTCGATCTGGCGAAGGCGCTCCTTGCGCCGGGGCCCCAGGATGCGCTGAACCGGCCGCTGCCCGGCGGCACCAAGAGCGCCTACGACGCGCTGACCGGCTGCCTCTGACCCCCTTCGCCCCGCGCAAACCCTCGTGCAACGGTAGCGCTCGCCGTATCCTGTGAGGAGGCGCGCAACCCGTGGCCCCGAGTTCGTTGCGCGCGAGGGTGATCCGGATGATCAAATCACGATTTTCTCCAGGTATTTTCAGGGCATTGGGCCCCATCCTGCCGGCGCTGCTGGTGCTCTCCCTGGGGGGGTGCTGCCAGGTGCCGAACTTCGGCAAGGAGTCGAAGGGGTCAAAGGCGGCGGGGGAGACGTACGCGGTGGGGGACCGGATCCAGGTGACCTGGAAAGGCAAGCTGTACCCGGCGGTGATCCTCTCGGTGGAGGGGGACGGTCGCTACAAGATCCATTACGAGGGCTACGGCAACGAGTGGGACGAGGTGGTGGGGCTGGATCGCATCAAGGGTCGCAGCGGCGGCCCCACGAACAAGACCGCGGCGCCGACCCCCGTGGCGCCGCCGGCCCCGGTGGCAGGGCGAATGGCCTCGGATGGCCTTCCCGAGGACATTCCAGGGCCCGGCTCGAACCCGCCGACCATCACCGAGTGGAACGCGGTCGCCCAGGAGGTCCGGGTCCGAGGGTCCTCGGATCTGGGCTGCGAGACCAAGATGCTGCGGGAGTGGCTCCGTGTGAACTGCAAGCCGAAGCCCAACAGCTTCCCCCCTTCCAACGTGCAGACGGTCTCCTCCGACGGCCAGCAGGCGTACGTGGGCGTCTACGGGAACACCACCAGCGCCGTTGTCCAGGTCGTCCGGGGGAAGTCGTACCGCGGGCTCTTCGCCTGGGGAGGGGGCCGCATCTACGTCGCCTCGGATCTGATCGTTCACTGGCCTTCTCACCAGGCCCGCCCCTCGATCTACTTCCAGGACGCCAAGCGCTGAGCGCCCTGCGTCAGCCTGGCGGCGGGGCCTGGCGGCGGGGCCATGGCTGCCCGGCGCGGGTGTCGCGCAAGGGTCTCCGTCACCGCCGGGCTGGGGTGCCGGGCGAGCTCCGCGAGGAGTTCCTCCGGGGCGCGAGGGTGGGAGGCCACGAGCTGCGCTCCCCAGACCCCGAGGGCCGCCGCCTCCCGGAGCTGCGTGGACGAGGTCGGGGGGCGACGGCGCACCGGGAGCCGTAGATCCGGGTCGCTGCCGGCGGCCTGGAGGAGCGCCAGGGTCTTGTAGGGAACTTCCGGATTCCTGGAGGCGAGGTAGCGGGTCCCCGGGTGACCGCAGGCGCAGAGGCGGGTCAGGAGCCAGGCGGGGGTGTCGGGGCGGCGGGCGAGCCACTTGCCGAGCAGCACGTCGGTGCGCTCGGAGCTGTGCTCGTTCCACTGGTCCTGGAGCACGGAGAGGAGCCAGGCGGGAGGGTCGATGGAGAGGAGCGCGGGGATGGTGCGAGGGCGAAGGCGCAGCAGGTCTGGCTGTTCGAGCAGCCAGAGGGGCAAGGCCGGGTTGTGGGAGGCGTCGGCGGGGTAAGTTTCGAGGAGGGCGAGGGCCAGATCGCGGGTGAGGGCTGGGTTGCGGGCCACGGCCCGGGGGATCCGCGGATCGTGGTGCGCGGCGAGCCGTGCCAGGCGCGAGGCGGGGGTGGCAGGGTCGGCTGCTTCACGGAGTGCTTCCAGCGCTGGTCGAGGGTCAGGGGCGGGGAGAGGCACGCGGGGACATCATGGCCTTGCCCCAGGCGGGCGCCACGCTGCAGCGCGAGGGTAAAAGAAGACTCGACCGCGGCGGTGCGTGGAGGCGGCGAGGCGGCCGGGTTCTTGCACAAAGAGCGGGGGTGAAAAACTTCCCCTTGAAGCGGGCGGCGGTGTGGCTGCCACTGGTCCTGTTCGGGTGCAGCGTGTCCGACGTTCCCACGGCGGGGGATCCCGCGGTGGGGGCGGGGGCCGGGGGGATGTCAGGGCAGGCCGGAGCAGGAGGCGCTATGCAGGGAGGCATGTCGGGTTCATCCAACGGTGGCGTCGGCGGTACCAGCCAGGGCGGGGGCGCTGGGAGCAGCGGGGCGGCAGGGGAAGCAGGGGCCGGGGCCGGGGGCAGCGCAGGGTCGGGCGGTGAGGCCGGGGCTGGCGGGGAGGCAGGGGCCGGGGCGGCGGGGGAGGCGGGGGCATCCGGAGCTTCCGGACAGGCGGGGGCCGGTGGGGGCGGGGAGGAGCCGCGGCGTCCGGTGATTTACCAGCTGGTGGTCAGGCATTTTGGCAACGAGAACCTGAGCCGCATCAAGGACGGGACCCTGGAGCAGAACGGGGTGGGGAAATTCGCGGACATCAACGAGGCGGCGGCGGCGATGCTGGTGCAGTCGGGGGTGACGCACGTGTGGCTGACGGGGGTGCTGAGGCAGGCGACGATGACGGACTGGTCCTCGGTGGATCCGGGGCTGGGGGCGGACGATCCGGACATCGTGAAGGGGCGCGCCGGGTCGTTCTATGCGATCCGCGATTACTTCGATGTTTGCCCGGATTACGCGGTCGATCCGGCGAACCGGATGGTCGAGTTCGAGGCGCTGGTCGAGCGGCTGCACCAGGCGGGGCTGAAGGTCATGCTGGATCTGGTGCCCAACCACGTGGCTCGCAGCTACGGGAGCGTCGTGAAGCCCGAGCTGGACTTCGGCAAGGGGGACGATACCTCGGCCTTCTTCTCGCCACAGAACAGCTATTTTTACCTGACCCAGCCCCAGGGGAAGCCGCTCAAGCTCCGGCGTCCTGCGGGCTGGAACCCCCCTGGCATCGTCTTCGACGGGCTCTTTGACCGGGAAGACGGCGCGCCCGGGCGGCCCCCCCGGGTGACCGGCAACAACGTGCTCTCCGCCGAGCCCTCGGAGAACGACTGGTACGAGACCATCAAGCTGAATTTTGGCTTCAACTTCGCGGATCCGGCCTCGTCTTCCTTCGACCCGCGGCCCCCGGTCTGGGACCGGATGGATGCGATCCTGGCCTACTGGCAGGCCAGGGGCGTCGACGGGTTCCGCTGCGACTTTGCCCACTTTGTCCCGCTTCAGGCCTGGTCCTGGCTGATCGCCCAGGCCAAGCAGCGGGACCCGCAGGCGCTGGTGATCGCGGAGGCGTACGAGAACCTCGAAGGGCTTCTGTCGTCGGGCTTCGATGCAGTCTACAATGACCCTGCTTACGATCTGCTGAAGGAGATCTACCAGGGCAAGCGCACCCTGGATGATCTGGACGGGATGCTGCGGGATCTGGGCAACGGACAGCGCCACCGGTACCTGCATTACCTGGAGAACCACGACGAGCGGCGGATCGCGTCGCCGGTGGTGCTGCAGGGGGGTGCGGACAGCTCGGGGTTTGGATCGACGAGGGCGGGGCGCCAGCTGGCTCCCTTGCTGTACCTGGGGACCAGCGGTCCGGTGCTGGTTTACAACGGGCAGGAGGTCGGGGAGGACGGCTCCGGGGAGGAAGGGTTTGGTGGGGACGACGGCAAGACCACGCTGTTCGATTACTGGGCCCTGCCGGGGCTGGCGGCGCTGCACAACGGGGGGGCCTGGGATGGGGGCAAGCTGAGCCCCGCGCAGACCTCGCTGCGCGCCTACTACCGGGATCTGCTGGCGCTGGTGCAGGACCCGGCGGTGCGCGGGGAAGGGTACTGGGGGCTGCGCTACGCGAACGGGCAGGCGCCGGGGATGTTCCCGCTGGCGCGCTTTGCCCCCGGGGCCGGGCGTCTGCTGCTGGTGGTGGCGAACTTCCAGCCCGGGAGTTCGCTCCAGTCGACGGTGAAGCTCCCGGCGGAGCTGCTGGGGGCCGCGGGGCTGAGCGCCGGGGGGACGGCGCGGCTGGTGCTGGACGAGGGTGGGGCCCAGCAGAAGGAGCTGGGCTCGTTCTCGGCGCAGGAGCTGAGCGGCGGCGGGATCCCGGTGAACGTGCCGGATCAGGCGGCCCACGTGCTGCTGCTCACGGCCCCGTGACGCGGGGCCGGAGGCCGCGGGTCAGGGGGTGACGGTGAGGACCGGCAGGTTGCCCAGGTCGAGGGAGAGGTCGGGGTTCGCGCCCGCGCCGTTCGGATCGCAGACGGTCCAGGAGACGCCCTGATCGAGGCTGACGCGGTAGGCGTAGCGGTAGCTCCCGGGGGCGGGGGCGGTGAACGTGGCCTGGTACTCGTCGTCGTTGCCGACCTGGACGTTGAAGGAGGCGGTGGACCAGGTCCAGGCGCCGTACTGGGGGTTCTGGGTGGGGAGCCCGAAGCCGAGCTGGGCGCGGACCTGCGCGTTGGGCCCCGCTGCCTCGGTGATCCCGGCCTCGAAGATGCGCCCGAAGACCTGCGGGGACAGCGTGGCGGTCGTGAGCGAGAGCGAGGTCGGGAACTGCACGTTGCAGAAGTCCGCCTCGAGCCCTGCGCCGGACTCGTTGTGCACCGTGCAGGCGCAGACTACCGCGGCCGAGGCGGAGTTCTTCGGTGCGGGGGTTCCGGTGACGAAATCGACGCTGTTCAAGTTCACGTCGGCGCAGCCATTTTGCACGCGCTGGGCCGAGAGCGTCGAGGACGGCGCTGGGGTGGCAGTGCCTCCCTCCGAGCAGTTGGCGCTGCCGTACCCGACGAAGTCGATCACGGATGCGCCAAGCGGGCAGGAACCAGAGAGTACAGTCTGGTTGTTGACGAGAGCCACCTTGCCGTTGGAGCCAGCGAGGTCAATGCTTCCCGTCAAATCCGGCGTCGGGAGGTCTGCCCCTACGTTTCCACCTGCAAGTTGGATGAGGAAGTAGCCGCCTGCCGGGATGGTTTTCGAAAGATCCAGCTTTTGCCAGGAAGTGCCTGACGTGGATGCATACTGTAGGGAGAATCCGGCGAGGTCGATAGGCTGGGAGCCGCGGTTGTGGAGTTCGACGAAGTCGCGCTTGAACGTGGCTCCACTGTTGCTGCCGCCGCCGTAGACCTGGCTGATGACCAGGGAGTTGTCGCAGAGGTTGGGGCTGGAGGTGGTGAAGCCGTTGGGCTGGGTGAAGGTGGCCGTGAGGGGGGCGCCGCCGGCGCCGGCCACGCCGGTGGTGACACGGATCTTGTAGGTCTGGTTGACCAGGAGGCCCGGCGCCGGGGTCACCGTGGCGGTGGCGTTGCCGTTGGAGAGCACGGCGAGGGCCGCCGCCATGGGGACGCAGGTGGTGAAGTTATCGAGGGAGACCTGGAGGGTGCCAGAGCAGGCGCCGGAGGTCGTCTGGGCCGTGAGGGTGGCCGGGTTCATCGCCTGGTTGAAGGTCACGGCGATGGGGGTCGAGGCCAGGGCGGAGGTGTTGTCCGCGGGGCTGGTCGAGAGGACCGCGAGGGCCGGCGCGCAGGTGCCCTGGCTGCAGTTCCCGCTCTGGCAATCCGTGTTGACGTTGCAGGTGTCACCGTTGGGGCAGGCAGGGCAGCTACCGCCGCAGTCTACGTCGGTCTCGGAGCCGTTCTTCACCGTATCGGTGCAGGTCGGGGCCTGGCAGGTGCCCGCGGTGCACACGCCGCTGGGGCACTGGGTTCCGTTGATGCACTGGACGCAGGTGGCGAGGGCGTTGCAGACCTGTCCGCCGTTCTGGTTGCAGGTGGTGCCGGCGGCCACCGGCGGGAACTGGGGCGCTCCGCTTGCGCAGGCCTGGCCGGTGCACTGGTTCCCGTCGTCCAGGGGCAGATCGGTGTCCTTGTTGGCCGCGACGATGGCGCCCGCGCCGTTGCACTGGTTCTCCTTGCAATCGCCTGCGGTCTGGGAGGCGACAGGGGTGCCCGCGGGGGTGAAGCTGAAGCCGCAGACGCCCGCGGTGCAGGTGCGCGCCTGGCACTCGGTGTCGGTGCCGGGGCAGTCGGTGGCGACGTTGCAGCCCACGCATTGCGACTGTGCGTTGCACACGCTCGTGCCGCCGCAGTTGGTCCCGACGGGCTGGGGGGGGTTGGAGGGGTTGCCGCCGGAGCAGAGATCCTGGGTGCAGGCGTTGCCGTCGACAGGCAGGTCACTGTTGAAGGGCGCCGCGACGACGGTGCCCGCGCCGTTGCACTCGTTGCGCTTGCAATCGCCTGTGGTCTGGGAGGCAACGGGGGTGCCCGCGGGGGCGAAGTTGAAGCCACAGACGCCCGCGTTGCAGGTGCGCGTCTGGCACTCGGTGTCGGTGCCAGGGCAGTCGGAGGCCCCGACGCACTGGACGCAGGCGGAGGCTCCGTTGCACACCTTGCCGCCGTTCTGGTTGCAGGCCGTTCCGGAGGGCTGAGGAGGGTTGGAGGGGTTGCCGCTGGAGCAGAGATCCTGGGTGCAGGCGTTGCTGTCGACAGGCAGGTCGCTGTTGAAGGGCGCCGCGACGACGGTGCCCGCGCCGTTGCATTCGTTGCGCTTGCAATCGCCTGCGGTCTGGGAGGCAACGGGGGTGCCCGCGGGGGCGAAGCTGAAGCCGCAGACGCCCGCGTTGCAGGTGCGCGCCTGGCACTCGGTGTCGGTGCCGGGGCAGTCGGTGGCGGCGTTGCAGCCCACGCACTGGCCCTGGGCGTTGCACACGTTCGCGCCCCCGCAATTGGTGCCCGCGGAGACGGGTGGGTTAGAGGGCACCCCTCCCGTGCAAACATCCTGGGTGCAGGGGTTGCTGTCGGCGGGGAGATCCGCCGCGTCATTGACGGAGAGGACGGCGCCGGCGCCATCGCACTCGTTGCGCTTGCAGTCGCCGGTGACCTGGGTCGGGAGGACCGTCCCTGCGGCGACGTTGGTGAAGCCGCAGACGCCCGCGGTGCAGGCGGCGATCTGGCAAGGGCCCGAGGGCTGAGGACAGCTGGACGCATCGAGGCACTGGACGCAGCTATCCGTGCCGTCGCAGACCAGGCCGCCGTTCTCGGAGCAGGTGGTCCCTGCGTTTTTGGGGGAGCTCTGGGGGGTCCCGGCGTTGCAGGAATCGACGGTGCATTCCTTGCCGTCATCCAGGGGATCGTCCGCCACCGGGACCTGCTTGATGCCGCCCTCGCCGTTGCACTGGGCCTGGAGGCAGTCGCCGACGGTCTGGGAAGAGAGCGGGGTCCCTTCCGGGGTATTGACCACGGTGCACGTGCCAGTGGAGCAAGCCCGGACCTGGCATTCGGTGTCGGTGCCGGGGCAATCGGAGGCGACGTTGCAGCCCACGCAGTTGCCATTGCCATCGCACTGGAGGGCGTCACCGCAGGCCTCCCCGGCGGCCACGTTGGTCGACACCGCGGCACCATTGCTGCAGCTCACCGTGACACAGGAGTTGCCGGAGACCGGGGTGTCGCTGTCGTCGTTCTGGGTGACCACGGCGCCGCTGCCGTCGCAGACATCCACCCTGCAATCGCCGGCGTTCTGCACCGGCACCGGTGTCCCCTGCGCGGCGAATCCGATGCCGCACTGGCCATTCTCGCAGGTCCGGAACTGGCAGGCCTCGTCGGTACCAGGACACTCGCTTGCGTCAGAGCAGCTGTTCCCCCCGGCCCCTGCTTGCCCTGCGTCGCCCGCGGAGCCTGCATCACCTGCAGCCCCTGCTTGCCCTGCATCGCCAGCGGCCCCTGCGTCGCCCGCAGCCCCCGCATCGCCTGCCGCGCCGCCCATTCCGGCACCGGCCGCCCCTGCGTCGCCTGCCGCCCCGGCGGAGCCGCCATCGCCTCCGGTCCCGGCGGTGCCTGCATCCCCACCGCCCCCGGCGGTGCCGGCTGTCCCACCGCCCCCGGCGGCGCCAGCGATGCCAGCGGTGCCAGCGGTGCCAGCGGTCCCTGCACCGGAGCCGGCAACGCCCGCGGAGCCGCCCGGGGACCCACCCTGACCTCCGGCCTGGCCTGCGGATCCGCCGGCAGCTTCGCCGACCGTGAGCGCGCCGCCGGTTTCATCGCATGCCCACTGGAGGCTGCTGGCGAGCAGCGCAAGAGCAAGCCATCGCTGGGGAGAGGTCGGTTGGTTTCGCATCGGTGGATCCTTGATTCCGGGATGGTTGAGGTGCGTACCTGCGGTGCAGGGCGACGCGCCGGGGAAGGTACCACGAATGCCCGCTGCTCCTGGCTGCAAACAGGCACCAACCATGGTTCAACCGTCAGCGGTGCCCGCCCTGCTGGAGGCGCTGCGAGCGCTCGTGAAGGTACACCTCCAGGTTCGTGTAGCCGGCCACTCCGAGGGTTCGATGTGACAGGGAGGTGGCAAGGCGATCCGCGGGATCTTTGGGGTTCAAATCATGCGACTGCTCCCGGGCGTCCGGCGTGCCGTCCGCGTCTGTATCGACGGGGGGCGGTGGTGGGCTGGAGAAGGGTCGGTTCAACCGCGGAGGATGCGGTCGTGCCAGGCGAGCATCTCGATGGATCCAGGGCCCTGGTTGAACAGGTAGTTGTGGGGGCCGACCACCTCGCGGTGCTCGTGGGGGAGGGCCGCCTGGGAGAGGGCCTGGTGGGCCCGGGCGATGGTGGCGCGGAAGTAGTCGCCGTCGCTGGAGAGCAGGCGTAGCTGCCCTGCGGGGCGGGCGCGCAGGTAGGCGGCGGCCTGCTCGGTCAGGGAGGGGAGATCGTCGTCACGGAGGGCCGCCTGGAGGGAGCCGACGGCGGCGAAGGTGTCGGGCCAGGCGAGGCCGATGCGGAGGGCCATGCGTCCCCCCATGCTGACGCCATCGATGCCCACCGCGCCGGTGGAGAAGGACGCGCGCAGCCTGGGGAGGAGGGTGCGGATCAGCCAGGAGCCATAGCGATCGGTCGCCTCGTTGCGGGAAGGGCCCTGGAAATCCGGGGCGTGAGGGCAGACCAGGAGGAGGCCCCGGTAGGGCTGTTGCTGGAGCTGGGCGTTGAGGGCATCGAGGCGCTCGGGGGCCACGAGGTCCTGGAAATCTTCCCGGGTGAGCCGGCCGCGGCGCAGGGCCTGGATGGCGTTCCCTGCGCGGTAATCCCCGAGCCACCCGCGGGCCCCGGCCTCGGCGCCGCGCACGGCTTCCCCGCGGCCATGGAGGGCGATCAGGATCGGGTGAGGGCCCGGGGTGCGGGGGCAGAGGACGAGGGCGCGGGTGCTACCGCCGAGGGCATCCTGGTCGGAGAAGGACCAGTCGTGGAGGTCGTGCTCCGGCGGGGCCAGGGAAGGGGCGGGGGCCGGGGCCTCGCGGCGCGTGCAGCTCGCGAGCGCCCCGAGGAGGAACGCGCGGCGTGGGAGGCTCATCCCTCGTCTTCAGGGAGGCGCTGGCCCGTGGCAGCCTGCACCAGCTCTTGCAGCGCGGGGTCGGTGCGGAGCTGATCCCGCAGGGTCTGCTGGATGCGCTGGAGATCGGCGGCGCCGAGGCGACCTTCGAGGTGGCGGGTGGCCTCCTGGGCGCGGAGGTCGAGGTACTGGTCCAGGGAGAGATCTCCGCGGCGTACCTGATCGGCGGGAGAGAGCCCCGTGGTCGAGGTGGCCGAGGCGGCGCCAGTGCCTCCCACGGAGAAGGGGCGCGCGGTGGGCCCTGCGGGGCCAGCGGCGGGGGTCGTCGTGGGGGGAAGTCCGGGGCCTTTGCCGATGCGATCGATGCTCATGAGGCTCCCTCCTGGGGGGAGGTCAGCGGATGTTGCCGATGGCGTTCTTCACCGTATCATGGCGCGCCTTCAGGACGTTGGAGCAAGCCGTGTACGCCCGGTTTTCTGCCGCCATGGCCTCCTGGATACGGAGAAAATAGAGGTTCATGTCCTGGCTTGCGGTGAGCGACCCTTCGAGGGAGGCGCCAGGGGCGGCGAGGGTGGCCTCCGGTGAGGAGGGCCCCTCGGCCGCACCCGTGCCGGGAGGGAGCAGGTTGGCGTGGGGGGCGCCGGGGGCGGAAGGGGTCGCTCCTGACCCCCTCACGGCCGCTGCGAGGACAGGCCCGCCGGGGAGGCGATGGAGGGCGGATTCGGCGCCGCGGACGAGGTGAGCGGCGGAGCCGCCGAGGACCTCGCGGAACGAGGAGGTCTCGCGGGGGGTGCTCCGGGGGGAGGTGGGTTCGAGGGAAAGGGACGGGTTGATCTTGGGAGCGATGGGGTTCAAGGGAGGATCCTCCGGGTGGGGGGCGAAGCCCGTGGGGGGTTCATCGGCCCGGAGGAGAGGGAGTTGCGTGCCAGGGCTCAGAGGCAGGATTCGAGGCACACCTTGACCTGAACGCCGCACTTCTGGGCACAACCGTCGTCGGTGCAGCGAGTGACGCAGGCGGTGAAGGTCTGGCCGCACTCCTGGGAGCAGAGCTGGCGGGAGGAGAGGGTCGAGGGGTCAGGGGGGGCGTTGAGGGCGAGGGCAGAGGAGGAGGTGGCGGAGGGGCGAGGACGGGAGGAGAGGGCCTGCTGCTGGGAGGCGACGGAGGAGGCCTGACCGGTGACCAGCGTGGGGCCCACGACGGCGGTCTCGCCGCTGCGGAGCGCGGCCTCGCGGCGCCGGGCGTAGAGCACCCGGTCGTAGGTTTGCCCGAGGGTGTGGGCGAAGGTCCACTCGGACCAGCAGGCGAGGCGCACCTGGCTGTCGACCGAGGGATCGGCGTCGAGGCGGTAGCAGTGCTCGAAGCGCACGTCGCCCTCGTAAATACGCTGGTAACTGGCGCCGCAGGCGGTGGACCCGAGGGCGGCCAGGAGCAGGAGGATCGTTCGCGGTAGCACGGCGTTTCCAGTGTAGCATCGATTGCACGATGGACTCGGTGAACGTCGACGACACGCAGGGGATCGCGGGGGCCCTGGGCAAGGAGCTGGGGTTCGAGGAGGTCCGGAGCGGGAGCTGGTTCAGCAAGGTGGTGCGGCTCTACCTGCGCTGGAACCAGGAGCACCGGCGCCCTGCGCCGCAAGGGGCGAGGGAAGAGCTGGCCCGCAGGGCGATCCGCAAGGCCTGCGTCAAGGCGGGGATGACGGGGCTGGCCTCGGGTCTGACCTCGACCGGGGCCGCGCTGCTCACGCTGAACACCCACGGCATCGGGGCCGTGATCGGCGTGCCTGCCACCGTCGGAGGGCTGCTGGGGGATGTGCTCTACCGGGCGGTGATCCAGGTGGATCTGGCCTGCGAGCTGGGGGCCATCCATGGCATCGAGTTTGATCCGGAGGAGCCGGCGGACCTGCTGCGTCTCTACAGCTTCGTCTTCGAGGGGGACGAAGAGGCGGGCGAAGGGGCCCGGGGGCTGGTGGATCGGGTGCTCTCTCTCGCCGGCGAGGACGTGGGGATCAAGATCGGCCGCCGCCTGCTGGGGCAGGCCCTCAAGCGCAACGCGGTGCCGGTGCTGGGCGTGGCCACCTCCCCGCTGGCCAACGTGCGGATCACCCGGCGCCTGGGCGAGACCGTGCTGCGCTTCGTCCGCTACCAGCGGGCCCTCCAGGACGCGGCGGAGCGCCTGCTGCAAGGGCCCGACGCCCCGCGGGAGCTGGCGGTGGAGGGCGTCTGGTTCCTGCTGACCGCCGATGGCCAGATGAAGCCGGAAGAAGCGGCGATCCTGGGCTGGATGCTGGGGCGCCTTCCCCCGCTGGAGCGGGCGGCCGCCCGGCGTCGCTTTGTCGAGGACGAGCACGGGTGGATGGAGCGGCTGGCGGCGGTCCCGGCGGGGCAGCGGGCGCCGCTGCTGGAGCTCTGGATGGTGGCGGCCTCCGTCGACCGCAGCGCCTCGCTGCCGGAGCGGCGCATGCTCAGGAACGTGGCCCGGGTGCTGGAGCTGGATTTTGACGCCCAGCGGCTGGATACGTTGACCCGGGAGCTGGAGAAAGTCCGCTGAGGTGTTGCAAAAACACAGGATCAGCGGCACTACCAGGGCCCGGCGCCGGGCCTTACGCTCGCGCCACCCTCCATGACCTTGCGCCAGCCCTCCTCTGATCCGCTCCCCAGCCCCGAGCCCGCCACCCCCAGCGACGCCATCGCCGCCCCCCTGCACCACGAGGTCTTCGAGCGCGTCGACCGCGCCATCGCCGAGATCCGCAGCGGGCGCATGGTCATCCTGGTGGACGACGAGGACCGGGAAAACGAGGGCGACCTCTGCATGGCCGCCGAGCTGGTGCGCCCCGAGGACATCAACTTCATGGCCAAGCACGGCCGTGGCCTCATCTGCCTCACCCTCACCGAGGAGCAGGTCGCGCGGCTCAACCTGCCCATGATGGAGCAGATGGGTCGAAAGGGACCTGCTCTGGGGACCGCCTTCACGGTGAGCATCGAGGCGCGGCACGGGGTATCGACGGGGATCAGCGCGGCGGACCGGGCGCACACGATCCGGGTGGCGGCGGGGGCGAGCTGCCGTCCGGAGGATCTGGTGACGCCGGGGCACGTCTTCCCGCTGCGAGCGCGGAACGGCGGGGTGCTGGTGCGTACGGGGCAGACGGAGGGGTCGGTGGATCTGGCGAGGCTGGCGGGGCTGACGCCGGCGGGGGTGATCTGCGAGATCATGAACGACGACGGGTCGATGGCCCGGCGTGGGGATCTGGAGCGCTTCGCGGCGGAGCACGGGCTGCAGATCCTGAGCATCGCGGACCTGATCACGTACCGTCTGCGGATGGACCGGCTGGTGCGGCGGATCCGGGAGGCGACGCTGACGCTGGACCAGACGGGGACCTCGTGGCGCGCGGTGGTGTACGAGGACGACCTGAGCCGGCGGCAGATGCTGGCGCTGGTGAAGGGGGAGATCTCCCCGGCCGAGCCGGCGCTGGTGCGCATGCATGCGGGGTCGACGATCTCGGATCTGTTCGCGTCGCGGGGCCAGGAAGGGGGCCGGAACCTGCGGGCCGCGATCGACGCCATCGAGGGGGCAGGGGCGGGGGTGATCGTGTATTTCCCCTCGCAGCCTGACCTGACCGAGCAGCTTGCGCCCTTCACGCCGCAGGCGCCGGCGCCGGGGCGTCGGGTGCTCCACGAGTACGGTCTGGGCGCGCAGATCCTGGCGAACCTGGGCGTCCGTCGCATGCGTCTTCTGACCAACAACCCGCGAAAGATCCCGGGGCTCGAAGGGTTCGGGCTCGAGGTCGTCGACCGGGTCTCCCTCCAAGGTTGAGCCATGGGAATCCGCTCCAGCGGCCGCGAAGCGGCCTTTCAGATGATCTTCGCCCTCGACACCTGCGGCGATGACAGCGATTTTGTCATCAACCGCTACTGGCGCGCGCTGCCCTTCTCGGAAGAAGAGACCGAGTACGAGCTGCACCCGGAGACCAAGGCGTACGCCGAGGCGTGCGTCGCCGGTTACGCGGAGCGTGCAGGCGAGATCGACGAGAAGATCCAGGCGGCCAGCCTCAACTGGCGCCTGGAGCGGATGACGCGGATCGACCGGACGGTGCTGCGGCTGGGGGCCTACGAGCTCCTGGCGCGGCCGGACGTGCCGGCGGCGGTCATCATCGACGAGGCGGTGGAGCTGGCGAAGCGCTACGGCACCGGCGAATCCGGGGCCTTCGTGAACGGGGTGCTGGACCGGGTCGCGCAGATCGCAGGTCGAAGCACGACGCGCTGATGGAGCTCCATTTCGTCGCTCCGGAGCTGCGGCGCCTCGACGAGCTGCCCACGGAGGCCCTCGCCTGCTGCCTCTTCAGCGACGTGCTGCCGCCCCGGGGCCTGGCGGGGCTGCTGTCGTGGCGGCTGGCGGGGCGCCTGGACCGGCTGCTGGAGGGCGGGTTCCTCACGGGGCGGGCCGGCGAGGTGCTGCTGCTGCCCGGGCGCCCGCGCCTGGTGGCGGACAAGGTGCTGCTCTTCGGCCTGGGCCCCCGCTCCTCCTTCGACGAGCGGGCCTTCGATGTGGTCGCGGATCGGATCCTCTCGACGCTGGTGGGGCTGTGCATCCGCGCTGCCGTCGTCGAGCTGCCGGGGCGCCACGAGGAGGCCTTTGCCCCCGAGCTGGCCGCCGATCGCTTCCTCGCCTGCGCCGCGCGCCACGACGACGCCTTCGACTCGTTCCTGATCGTCGAGCACCCGGCCGCCCAGCGGCGCATCACCCAGCACATGATCGAGGAGCGCCGCCGTATCCGCCGGCTGTGAGCCGTCGCTCAGCCGTCCCGCAGCGACATGGGGCGCGTCATCGGCTCGCCCTCGTCGGACACCTCAAGAAGCTCTTCGATCCGGCGCTCGGCGGCGTCGAGGCGCGCCTGCGACTGGCGGGTCAGCCGGATGCCCTCCTCGAACAGCGCCAGCGATTGCTCCAGCGGGAGCTCGCCCCCCTCCAGCTGCTCGACGATCTTGCTGAGGCGCTGGATCGCCTCCTCGAACGACAGCTTGCCTGCCTCACTCATCCCGCCTTCCTAGCCTGCGCGTCGCCCCCTGGCTACCCCCTCGCGCGCCGCCTGTCCCGGCTCAGGGCCAGCGCAGATCCACGCGCCGCAGCCGCCCTTCCTGGTTGCTGCTGTCGTCGCCCACCAACACCCAGCCTGGCCCCAGCACCGGGGTCGTGTCGGCCGCCGCCCCGGTGAACAGCGGCGTCACGTCCGTCGCCTGCGCCTCCTTCTGCCCCCGCTTCCAGGGGAAGACCGACAGCCACTGGTGCCTCCCCTCGGGCCGGCCCACGACCACCCGGCACCCCTCCCCCTCGCAGCGCACCGACAGCGAGGAGAGCGGCCCCGCGGCCCCCACGCTCACCGCCTCCGGCAGCGACCGCAGCGCCCCGTCCGCCCCCAGGAAAGCCGCATGCATCTGCCCCGGCTTGCCCCCCGTGTCCGTGTGCGCCGGCTGCTCCAGCCAGGTCAATAGTATGGAATCTCCATAGTTCTGGAGCTGGAGGGCGCGGGCGTGCTCCGGCGTGGCGGCCACGCGGAGCTCCTCGCCGACGCGGGCGCCGTCTTCGACCTTGAGGCGGGCCACGTACACGTCGCCCATGCCGTCGGCGGGGGCGCCGCGGCTGTCCGAGAAGGCGACGACGGCGGTGCGATCGCGGACGAGGAGGGTGAGCTCGGAGGCGTCGCCGGGGGCGCTGGTGACGCGCTGTTCGGGGCCCTTGCGGCGCAGGGAAGCGTCGACGCGGGCCGCGTAGACCTCGCCGTTGCCGTCGCGGGTATCGACCCAGAGGACAAGCCAGCCGTCGTCGACGGGCGCGAGGGCCACGTCGGTCACGTCGCCGCGGGCGCGGGTCAGCATCTGCTGGGCGACGCGCTTTCCGTCGGCGTCGACGCGGGTCAGGAAGAGCTCGGGGTCACCATTGTCACGGGCGACCCAGGCGACGCAGGCCTGCTGGCGCTGGGCGTCGGGGGCGATGGCGACGCCCGGGGAGGAGAGGGCGCGGAGGGAGAGGGTGCGGGCCGGTGCGGTGGTGCCGTCGTTGCGGAGCGGGTGCACGGAGACGATGGCGCCGCGGGCAGGGATGCTGCGGGGGTTCTGGCGGTGGGAGCGATCCTTGTCGGCCTCGGCGCGGCGGTCGGCGTCCGGCGGGAGAGGGGGTGGCGCGGAGCCCTCCGGGTGGTCGGTGATCGTGGCGACCATCCAGCCCGCCCCCTGGGGAGCGGCGGCGACCTCGGCGAGCCGGGGGCCGCCCCAGAGGGTGCGGAGGGCGGTGGCCCCGGGCTTGTCCGGAAGATCCATACGGTAAGCGGCAGCGCCCCAGGTGGGGTTGGAGTCGGCCTCGAGGCGCAGGTCGAGGGTGGAGGCGGCGACGGAGGCGAGGGCGTGGCAGGCGTCGGGGCCGCAGCGGAGGCCCCAGGCGGCGGCGGGGGGTTCTCCGGAGGCGAGGAGGAGGGGGGCGTGGAGCTGCGGGGCGAGGTCAGGGCCGAGGCGCAGGAAGAGGGGGCGAGGGGGCAGGTCGCAGGGGAGGCGGTCGGGGCAAGAGCGAGCGACGGTGAGGGCGGCGAAGCCGTCGGGCGAGGGCTGGAGGAGGGGGAAGCCGTCGTCGGTGTCGTGGCGCAGGGCCGCCTGGGGCCCGCCTGGGGAGAGCCTGGCGTCGAGGGAGGAGAGGCGGATCCAGCGGTTGGAGGGGGCCCGCGGGAGGGAGAGGTCATCCCAGGCGACGAGGAGGCCGCCGTCGCGGCCTGGAGCCAGGTGGACGAGCCCCTGGTCGCCGATGCTGGGCAGGGCCGCGGTGGGAGGGGTGAGGAGCTTGCCGTCCGGGGCGAGGGCGGCGATCTTGACCTTGAGGTCGAGGCCTCGGTCATCCCACCCGACGAAGACGCGATCGCCGACGACGAGGGCCTCGAGCTCGGAGCCGAGGATGGGCTCCTGCTGGAGCGGGGAGAGCGTGCCCGGGCGCGCTCCGTCGAGGACCGGGATGGCGACGGGGCGACCGGCCGCCGGGCCGTGGCCATCGCCCAGGACCGCGAGCAGGAGGGTGCCGCGGGGGGCTGCGGCGATCTGCCAGGATGCGGCCTGATCGAGGAGCACCTGGACGCCCTGGGTTGACCCCCCGGCGATCTCGGCGCCGTGGATGCGTCCTCCGCCGGCCGCGAGGGTGGTGAAGAAGACACGGAGCCCGGCGGCAGAGGGGGCTGCGTCGAGCCAGGCGGGCGGCTCCGCGCCCTGGTGGACCTGGATGACGCTGCCGCGCGGCGCGCCGTCGGGACCGAGATCCTGCGCCTCGATCACATGGCCCCCGGGCACACGGCGCGACCAGGCGAGGGCAAAGCCTCCCTGGTGGCCCGGTCGCAGGGACAGGAGGGTCACGTCCGCCGGGGCGGGGCCCAGCTCGCGAGGGGGAGCGGGGGTGTTCCGTTCATCGAGCGCCTGCGTCTTCCAGAGCAGGCCGCCGGGGCCGGGCGCCACCAGCAGCAGCAGGGCGTGGTCGGGGTGCGTCGCCAGGTACGGGCCGTGGCTCCCCGCGACGGTGGGGACGACCTCGCGCGCCGTCATGGAGCCAGGGGCCGCCGCCGGGGGCGCCGCGGTCTTGGGGAAATTCAGCCTGGGTTGCGGCGAGGTATGCAACAGGGGCAACGCCTTGTTGCTGCAGCCCCAGACGAGCAAGGGCAGGAGGGGGAGCAGGAGCTGGCGCACGGGGGGCACGGTGGCAGACACGTGCCCTCTTTGACAACCCCGCCCCGGGACTTCTTCCCGGTCAGGGGCCCGGCGGCGTGCTGCGGCGCAGCCGGAGCGCCTTGTTGCCGTCGACCTCGTAGAGATCCACGACCCCCTCCTTCACGAGGTGATCGAGCACGCGCCGCTTGTCGTAGGACGAGGCGTCGAAGCCCGGGCCCTTCCAGCGGGTGACGAAGTAGTTGGCCCCGACGTAGCCCCCCTTGAAGCTGGCCTCCGCGAGCCGGAGCTGCTCGACGAACACGTCGGCCAGGTCCTGCGGGGGGGCGGGCATGCTGCCGCTGGGCGTGGGGGAAGGGAACTCGCTCTGGTGCTCGTCGCCCTGCTCCCCGAGGCTATTCTGGCTGTGATCGGGCGGGGTCCAGGGGGGCGAGTTGTCCTCGAATTCGTCGAGCCCTTCCAGGAGATCGATGTGATCAAAGGCCACCTTTCGGAGCTGGAAAGAGAGCCCCGTGCCGCCCCAGGACACGACGTACACGATCTTGCCAAACTGCCGCACGGCCTCGACCGCGGACGAGTAATCCGCGTCCCCGGACACGAGGATCAGGATGTCGTACGCGTTGACCGCGGACAGCCGCACCATGTCCGCGACCATCGCCGTGTCCACCTCTTTTTCCTGCGAAAACCTGTTCTCTGCGCCGCAGTCGCTGCAGCGAAACGAGCGATTTTTTCGGGGAAATCTGTGGACGAAATAGCCCGGCTGGAGCTCGAGCATGTCGAGGAACCCGGCCAGCTTCTTCTGGCCGTCGGTGCCGGCCTCTTCCCCCGTTTCTACCCCCGTGTAGTAGTGACAGCCGACCAGCGTCGACCCGCTCACCCGCTGCACCAACCACCGCGAGAGCCGCGTGAACTGGAGCCGCTGGCCGTACGCTTGCTCGCGCCAGCCCGCGTAGAAATTTTTGCCGTCAAAGAAAATCGCAACACGCATGCCAGACTCCGGGGATAACGAGGGGCCCGCGCCGGGGGGCGAGGGGGGGTCTAGACTGGCACACGGCGCCCGGGTTTCCAAGCCGTTGCGGCGATGTTTCAGAGATGCTGGCGCGCGTACTCGGCCCACTCACCGGCGGGCTCCAGCTCGAGGTAGCGCTGCCAGATGGGGCGAGCCTGGCGGCGATCGCCGGTCAGCTCGTAGGCCATGGCGAGGTAGAGCTGGGCGTTGGCGAAGACCGGGTTGCTCTCGGTGGCGGCCTCGAAGAACGGGATGGCGGAGGCCGCGTTGCCGCGGTGAAGCAGGCAAAACCCCAGGTTGTAGAGGGCCTCGGGCTGCGCCGGGTCGATGTCGAGGGCGCGGTGGTAGAGGTCGATAGCGGACTCTTCCTGGCCCTGTCGGTAGCGGATGTTGCCGAGGTTGGTGTAGGCGAGGGAGAGCGTGGGGTCGTAGGCGAGGGCCTTCTGGTAGAGGTCGCATGCCTCCTCGACGCTGTTCGGGTCCTCGTCGAGCTCGCAGGCGGTGTTGTAGAACTGGAAGGCCAGGCGACGGCGCTCGACCTCGCGGCGAGGGCGGAGCATGCGCACGACGTCGTCGCGCAGCTGTTTGACCTCGAATTCGAGGAGCAGCTGGCCGGTGAGGGCCTCGAAGGTGCCCTCGGGGCCCCGGGCCACCACCCGCTGACCGTCGGAGGCGATCCGCAGCTCGGTGAGGGAGCGCACGGCCTTGGGGAGCCCGGCGCGCAGGGCCTGCACCGCCTTCACGACCTCCCGGATCTTGACCCCGTGCGCCAGCAGCTCTTGCACGGCCCGCAGCACCACCAGGTCGCGAAAGGTGTAGGCCCGTCGCCCGGTGGATTCGCTGGACGGCGGCACCACGCCTTCTCGATCCAGCTTGCGCAGGCGCGCCGTGGACAGGCCCGTGAGGCGTGCCACCTCGGCGGCAGAGAAGACATCCGCCGCCGGCTCGGGCTCCGGCGGCGGGAGGTGCGCCTGGTGCCATGCCTCGTCCAGCTCGGCCTCCAGGTTGCCCCAGGGGGCCTCGTCGCGCTCCGAAGCCACGCGCTGCCGTCGCACGAAATCGACGTGCACCACGTTGCTGGATGCGTTCTGCTCGTAGCCGCCCATGACCGTGCTGTGATCCTGCTCCAAGGCCCTGCGTGATAGCAAGAAACGTACGGCGCGCGGCTGCAAGTCTTGACGGCGGGGCGTCGCTGACGATCCCCCCTGCTCGCGGCGGATCCTCCGGCGGATGCCCTCGCCTCACCCGCCGCGCGACCCGCAGCTCTCGCCGCCCTCCGGCGGACTTGCCTCCGTCGCGGCGTCTCCGCAGGCCGGACACCCGGGGTCCCGGCGCAGCTTCAGCTCGCGGAACTTCATCGCCAGGCTGTCGTAGGTCAGAAGCCGCCCCACCAGCAGATCCCCCAGCCCCAGCAGGTATTTCAGCGCCTCGGTCGCCTGGATCACCCCGATCAACCCCGGCAACACGCCCAGCACCCCCGCCTCCTCGCAGGAGGGGGACAGGTGCGGCGGCGGCGCCGCCGGGAACAGGCACCGGTAGCACGGCCCCTGGCCAGGCACGAAGGTCGTCGCCTGCCCCTCGAAGCGGAAGATGCTCCCGTGGATCACCGGCTTTTTTTGCCTCACGCTCGCGTCGTTCAGCAGGTACCGGGTCGCGTAATTGTCGCTGCCGTCCACCACCAGATCGAAGCCCTCCAGCACCCGCTCCACGTTCGCCCCCGTCAGCCGCTCCTCCAGCGCGATCACCCGCACCCCCGGGTCCAGCCCTCGCAGCGTCTCCTCCGCGCTCCTCACCTTCGCCTGCCCCACCCGCCCGGTTGTATGGAGGATCTGTCGCTGCAGGTTGGAGACCTCCACCCGATCGGCGTCCATCACCCCCAGCGTGCCCACCCCCGCCGCCGCCAGGTAGAGCGCCGCCGGGCTCCCGAGGCCGCCGGCCCCCAGCAGCAGCACCCTCGCCCGGAGCAGCCTCGCCTGGCCTGCCTCCCCCACCTCGGGCAGCCGCAGGTGCCTCGCGTAGCGCTCTCGCTGCGCGTCGCTCAGCTCCGGCGCTGGCTCCACCGGGAACCCCAGCTCCTTCCAGCGCAGAAAGCCGGGGGTCGCCGAGTACACCCGGCGGTACCCCATGGCCAGCAGCGTCTGCGCGGCGAAGACCGAGCGCAGGCCGCTGGCGCAGTACACCACCACGGTCGCTTCCCGATCCGGGATCCGCTGCTCGGCCTGCATCTCCAGAAATCCCCGGGGGATCAGCAGCGCCCCCGGCAGCACCCCGCCCCGGCGCTCCTCCCGCTCCCGGACGTCCAGCAACGTGATCGCTTCGCCCCGCAGCAGGCGCTCCCGTAGCTCCTCCAGCGGGAGGGTCGGAACGGTGGCCTGGGCCTGGGCAAGGAGGTCCCGGTAGGTCGAGCTCATGAGCGGGTGCGCCATCCTGGGCCCTGGACGCCCTGTGAGCAACGCTCCCACCCGGGCTCGCAACGAGACGCTGCGTTCGATCAGCCCGGCGGGCGGCGCCTCTTGCGCTCTTGCCCCCGGCGTTTTCCTGGAGAAAACTCGCACCATGCGTCGAGCTTCCCTGCTTCTTGCCTGGTTTCTTGCGGTCGGTTGCGCATCCTCCAGCGAGTCAGGAGGCGACGGGGAGGGCGGCGGAGGGGCTCCGCAGCCGCTCCCGTCCTTCCCGCTGGCCACCGGGATGGCCATCGGGGAAGTGGCCCTCTACCAGGGTGTCAAGGTCTCGCTCTTCTCCGCAGGCGGCGGCGAGGTGACCGCAACCAACGCCCCGATCCTGCAGGGGCGCGACGCGCTGCTGCGGGTGTTCTTCGCGCCCAAGCCGGACTGGCAGCCGCACCGTATCGCGGTCCGGGTGACGCTGCAGCCGGCCCAGGGGCCGAAGCAAGAGCTGGAGATCCAGGGCAAACCAGCCGGCGTATCCACCGACGAGAACCTCGAGTCCAGCGCCAACTTCGACATCCCGGCCACGCTGCTCGACGGCACCCTGTCGATGAAGGTCGAGCTGCTCGACGTCGAGCAAGGGCAGGGCGACACCGCCGGCAGCGTCTGGCCCGCGGAGGGGCTCAAGGCCCTCGGGGAGCAGAGCACCA
Source organism: Polyangiaceae bacterium (assembly GCA_025453595.1). Classification (GTDB taxonomy): domain Bacteria; phylum Myxococcota_A; class Polyangia; order Polyangiales; family Polyangiaceae; genus JANWXX01. The sequence goes on along the minus strand of JALOQB010000002.1, from coordinate 27,591 downwards.
ACGGGCCCTTCCGCCTCAAGGTCTTCCCCGTGCGCTACGACGCGGACGGCTCGGGGCGGGTCCCGGATCTGGGCGAGGATCGCCAGAAGGCCATCCGCTTCGCCTTCCTCAAGCAGTACCCCATCCCGGCCATCAACCTCGAGATCGGCGAGGAGATCGTCTGGACCTCCAAGGTGAGCCCCAACGGCGCTGGCTGGCAGTCGTTGATGCAAAAATTCGTCTCCCTTCGCTCCCAGGAGTCGTCCCCCAACGTCTACTATTATGGCCTCTTCAACCCCGCGAACTCCCTCGGCAGCTTCTGCTCCGGCAGCTGCGTCGCGGGCCTCACCCTGATCAGCCCTGGCTCCGATGACCCGAGCCTCCGCGTCAGCATTGGCCTCGGCTTCAACGACGAGCAGAGCATCACCACCATCCTCCACGAGATCGGCCACGCTCACCGCCGCACCCACGCCCCCTGCGGTCCCTTCGGCCAGCTCCCCGACCAGATCGATCCGGGCTTCCCCTACAAGACGGGTCGGATCGGTGTCTGGGGCTACGACCTGATCGACAAGACCCTCAAGGACCCGGCGAAATTCTCCGATTTCATGGGCTACTGCGAGCCCGTGTGGGTCAGCGATTACACCTTCTCGGCCCTCTTCCAGCGCGTCACCCAGCTCAACAGCCAGGCCGCCTTCGTCATCGGAAAACCCACGCGCTGGCGCCAGGCCTGGCTCGACGTCGAGAACGAGCTGCGGTGGGGCGAGGTCGTCGAGCGCCTGCGCCCCCCGGTCGGAGAAGAGCTCCCGGTCACCCTCGGCGAGGGCACCCAGGCCCACGAGGTGCGCGGCTTCTTCCACGGGATGAGCCACCTCCCCGGCGGCCTGCTGCTGCTCCCCGAGGACGTCCCCCTCACCTCCGTCGTCCGCGCCGGGCACGAGGGCACCTTCCGCGTTCGCTGACATGGAGTTCCCCCCTCTCCTCCTCGGCACCTGGGCCTGGGGCGACCGGCGCTACTGGGGGTATGGAACTTCTCTACTCGGGCCGTCCCACGTGCTGGACGCCTTCATGGCGGCCACGGACGCGGGGCTCGATTTCTTCGACACCGCGGAGGTCTACGGGGAGGGGGAGTCGGAGAAGCTGCTGGGGTGGCTGGCGCAGAAGAGCGAGCGGCCCGTGCGGGTGGCGACCAAGTTCGGCCTGCTGCCCGGTCGCCCCGGGGCCAGGGCGCTGCGCCAGGCCCTGACCCGGAGCCTGGCCCGGCTGCGCCGCCCCCGGGTGGAGCTCTACCAGATCCACTGGCCCGACCGCGCCATGGCCTCCGTCGATGCGCTGATGGATGCGCTGGCGGACGCCCGGGACGAGGGGCTTTGCCTCGCCGTGGGGGTCAGCAATTTCAGCGCGGACGAGATGCTCCGCGCCCACGAGGTGCTCCAGCGGCGGGGGCTGAGGCTCGCCTCGAACCAGGTGAAATACAGCCTCCTGCACCGGGCTCCGGAGCACAACGGCGTCCTCGATGCGTGCCGCCAGACTGGCGCTGTGCTGCTCGCCTACAGCCCCCTCGAGCAGGGCGTCCTCTCGGGGCGCTACCACGACGCCCCGGCGCCCCCCGCCATCCGGGGCCGCGAGCCTTGGTTCTCCCCCGGGCACATCGAGAAGACCCGCACCCTCCTCGGCGCCCTGCGCTCCGTGGGCGATCTGTATGGAACCTCTGTAGCCCAGGTGGCGCTGCGGTGGCTGCTGGAGCGCCCCGGGGTGGCGCCGGTGGTGGGGGTCACCAGCGGCGCCCACGCGCGGGAGGCGGCGGGGGCGCTGGCGTTCCGGCTGAGCGCCGCGGACATCGAGCGGATCGAGGCGACCCTCGGGTCGTGAAGCTCGGCTCCTGACCCACATCGACGCCGCCCTCCTCACCAGGGGCATCCCGGGAAAAATACCGGTAAACGCCGGTATTTTCTCTTCTCGCTGAGCCTCCACGCTTGAGCTCGTATCATCGCGGTCCCCGCAACAAATCTCGGAGGAAGGTGGCTGTCATGCGAGCAAACTGGCTGATCCCTGCGATGATCCTCGGTGCCCTGGCCGTCTCTGGCTGCAAGAAACCAGAGCCTGCCGATGCGAACCCGGTCCCGGACCCGTTCGCAGGAAGCCCCGGACCCGAACCGCAGGACCCGGCCCCGGCCGGCGCCTCCTGCGTGATGCTGGGCTGGGGCGGGGGGGCGGCGGGCTCCGGCTACAAGATGGTCCGGAGCTCCATCGAGGTGGCCGATGGCGGCGCCCGGCTCAACATCAAGTACAACTGGAAGGGGGGGACGATGACCCTCCACCGTAACCCCGGCAACCCGAACAGTTACAGCGGTACATGGCAACAGCAGGGGAGCAATGGTTCCGGGAACCTCAACTTCAGCGAGCCATACACCAAGGCCACGGGCTCCTGGAGCAGCCCCGGCGGCAAGCAGAATGCGATGACAATCTCTCCCTGCGGTTGATGCGCGCCGGGCGCCCCTGGTGCGCCCTCAGGGGAGGATCTGGAGCTGCTGCGCCGCGCCGTCCGCCGTGCCCGGGGCGTCGGCCTGGATCTCGGTTTATCTGGTCCCGCCCTCGCAGCCCATGGAGCAGCCATGCAACGTGAGGCTCAGCAGGTGCGTGGGAACAAGGCGGAAGCTGTCTCCTGGGTCATTTTGTAGCGGCAACCACCGTCCGTACTCGAGAAAAAACCTGTTATCTCTCGGGCCAAGCTGCAACCCAAGGGCCCCCTGGAGCAGCCCGTCGCCCCAGTTCGAGCGCTCTGCCAGGCGTTCGTTGGTGCTCAGCACCGGGGTTTGGGTGCGCGAGACATGGTGGTTTACGAAGGTAGTTCCGAGATAGAAAGAGACCCATCTGGCGAGCTGATAGCTTCCAATAAGCCCTGCCATCCATGTGAAAATCTCGGCTTCTTGGAACACGAACCCAAAGCCCAATCTTGGCGCAATAGCGTAGGGTTTCGTCTCGTCGATCAGGTTGTGCTTTGCATCGAGCCTGAGCCCCAGGCCCAGGTGCAGGCCGATGCCCATATCGGTTCGCTGACCGACGCCGGCTCGCACCGCTAGCTCTGGGAAGAGGGCCATCCGATCTCCCCCCTGCGCCCTTGCTTCCGGGGAGTCTTCCAGCACATCGGCGGGCTTGTTCTTCATCACCAGGAGGCCGCCCCCGGCGCGAATTTCCCCCTGTTGAAGCGTCTTGGCGGTCTGGTGCAGTCCCAGGGAGCAACCGTTGCTCAGCCATGCCAGGAGCACCATCGCAAGGGTCGGGCGCTTCACCGGGCCTCCAGGGCCTGGATGATGGCTTCTTGTGTCTTGTGCTGGTCGCAGAGGGCACGGAGTTCGTTTCGATCCAGCGGGGCTGTCCCGGGCCGCAAAGCCACTTCTACCTGTTTTCCGATCAACAGCACGCGGCGGCTGGGGATGATATTACGGATGGTACAGCTGCCCGTGGAGATCAGCTTGGGGGGGTGGCTTGGAGCGAAAGCTGCCTCCACCGGGATCGCGCGTACGCCGATGACAGCCCAGGCCCTGATCCTGCCGTCGACTGCTCTTGTCACAGGGGTCATCACCCGGGGATCGCGCTGGAGATCCGCTTCCTGATCCAGCTGCGAAAGCCATGCCCTGGCCTCCTCCTCGCATCGTGCCGGATCGTACTGGGCCACCTCTTCACTGGTCAGCGGCGACGCCATCCCGATGGAGCGCGCCGCTACGATGGCCAGCCCGTAAACCCTCCGGGTGAGCGCATCCAGCTCCTCACCGAGTGCCTGCTTGGACTCCGTTCCATCCTCGTGAATGCGGTGTGCCTGCTCTAGGAACGGCGGACCCATGGTGATCTCCAGCACTCCACGGAGGAACGCGTAGGCCCGGGCAGTTCGGAGGTAAAAGGTCGGGAAGGGTTCGACCGGAAGCAACGGGTAGATATCCACAGGCCTGGTGGAGCTGCTTCTGTCTGCCATGCCGCTAGAGAGGGCTTCGATCTGCTTTACGTGGGTCTCACGGCGCTGGGTGATGAGCGTTTTGAAAGTCTCGACCAGCTTCTCCTTGTAGCGGCGTGTGAGCAGCAGATGCTCCCTCTCGGGGGCGCGGTCGGTGACCAGGAGCGTTTCGAGTGCATGGAGTTGTCGGTCATAAAACCCCGAGCTCTCCGTGGGCGTGAGATCCAGGGTGCCGTCCTGAATTTTCTTGATCAGCACATCTATCAACGACCCTGTAAAAGGGATCTTGTCATCGCAATAGATCGACCGAAAAAGCCTGTTTTCAGGGCTATCAGAGGGCGGCCAGAAGCTAAAGAAAGGGGAGCAACCATCCCCTCGGCCCGCGAAGGAGACCCCCGGAAGCTGCTGCTTGATGGCATCAAGGTTCGAGAGTGCCGAGACTCCCTGGACCAGGGGCAAAAGATCCGTCACCGACCGATGAAAAGAAGGGTTGGTGACCCCTGCGTAGAGGGCCAGAACACCCTGGTAACTATCCTTCAACGTCGGTTCATCTTGGAAGAGCATCGCCATCGAGGCCGCCTCTTCGAGCGGCAGTGGCTGCTGAAGGAAACGATCCTGCTGGAAGATGGAGGAAAGCGTCGGGGTCCATGCGTAAAATCCGAGCGGTTTCGAGTAGAAGAAGTCGCTCTTGAACTGCGCCTTGAGCTGCTCGGAACGCCCCAGGATGGTCCCTGGCGCAGCAGGGGAGGCGCCGGCGAGCTGGAGGGCAGCAGCGATGCGGGCGGCAGCCCCCTGCGCCAGCGGCTGTTCCTGTGGGGCACCGGCGGCGCTCCGCTCCACAAGGCGCTCCAGCAGGGCCTGCAGGGTCGCTTGCTTGTTGATCCACGAAGCGTTTTCCCCTCGCTGCGCGCCCAGTTCGATGGCCGCATAAAGACCATCGTTGAAGGGTTTTGTGCCCATCTCCAGCAGCTCCATGGATGGGAGTACTTGGGATGCATGCTCACGGAGTGCTGTGCGGTAATCAGGGTATAGTTTTTCGCCTATCTCCGGCTGATCTTTGGGAATATCAAGGGAGATGACTGAACCGCTCTTGTTGAGCGTGACATTGCATCCGTCGAAGACCTCCGTGATGGTCCTTGTCGCGTTGTATTGAGGATTCTTTGTCTCGATCCGATCGTCCGCCAGCGGATCAAGCTCGGCGCTGGATTGCTCGATGATGACCTCTTCCACGGCGATCATGTCGAGTGGCAACATGCAGGAGCAGGCCATCGAGCTGGTCAGGATCATCAGAAATTTCACTCGCATGATCCCGAGTATCCCCCCTCGCTTTTCGGTGCGCCAGGGCGTTAAGCTCTTTCCCATCCTCAGGGGAGGATCTGGAGCTGCTGCGCCGCGCCGTCCGCCGTGCCCGGGGCGTCGGCCTGGATCTCGGTGTCGCCCAGCCGGTTCTCACCTGTAGATTTTTCCCATACACCGGCGCTGGCGATCCGGATCGCGTAGCGGGGGTCGCCGCCCAGGGGGGAGGGGTCGGGGAGGGCGAGGGCGAGGGTGGAGGGGCCCTGGGGCCAGGAGGCCGGGATGCGGACCCGCGCCTCCAGCGTGGCGGTCTGGCCGGGGAGCCAGCGCCGGGCGTCGCTCCCGGGGAGCTCGACGGAGGCCACGGTGGCGCCCTGGCGCAGCACCAGCCGGGCCGGGCGCGGGTTGATGGGGGCCGCCCAGCCGTCGTTCTTCAGGCGCACGCGCAGCAGGAAGCTGCCGCCAGGGCGCAGCTGGGGCGGGAGCTCGGCGTCGATCAGCGCCAACCGGTAGCCGAGCTTGCGGTCCATCTCGGCCTTGCAACCGCCATCTACCCAGCCTTGCACCACGTCCTCCTGGTAATCCTGGTTGAGGAAGGTGAAGCGCAGGCGCTTCATCTCGGCGAGGGCCGGGGCGCAGGCGGTGCTGGCCTCGTAGACCGCGCAGGTCTCGCCGCCCATGGGCACGTAAAGGTTGTCCTGTTCCAGGTATTTCTTCCAGGTCTCCTGCTGCCCCTGGGGGTACGTCCCGACGTCGGTGCTGGACGAGAGGAAGCAGTCGTTGTGGTGGCCCGTGCGGGCCGCAAAGCTGCCGGTCCAGGCGGTCGTCAGGTCCAGGGGACCGCCGTACATCTCCTTCTTGTACGCCGGGTACCGGAGCACCACGCTCCGCTCCGGAGGCACCGCCCCCAGCAGGGCCTCCAGGATGTCCTTCCGGTCCGCCGGGTCGTCGAGCAGATCGTTGGTCGAGGTGTGCCACTCGCCCCAGGCCCCGATGAAGCCTGCCTGCACCACCGCGATCGCGTCCGCGTTCTTCTTCAGGAAGGGCGTGAGCTGGGCGATGTGCTCCAGGATCCGGCTCTTCGGGGCGTCCGGCTCCGAGTCCGGGTACGGACCAAAATTGTACGAGAAGCGCAGCACCAGCTTGAGGCCCGCGGCGCGCACCATCCCCATCTTCGCGTCCAGGGCGCCCAGCAGCGACGACGGGAGCGACGTGTTGCGCCACTCGTCCAGCCGCACGTAGCTGTGCACCAGCGTGTGCCCTCGCTCCGGGATCCACCCCAGGCTGCTCTCTTCCAGCAGCTCGGCGGCCGAGTAAAAACCCCGCTCCGGGTTGGGAAATACCCCGCTGTCGTCGCTGAATTTCACCGCCTCCGTGGGGGCGTCCTCCTCCGGTCCGGCCCCCGCGCCGCCGCCGGCCCCCGCGCCGCCGTTGCCGGTGCCCGCCTCGCCGCCCTGTCCGGAAGTTCCGGATGCTCCGGTCCCCGCGTCGCCCCCGGTGCCTGCGTCTCCCCCTGCTCCAGCCGTGCCAGCGGCGCCGGCCTGACCACCACCGCTGGCCCCGCCCACCGGGCCCCCTCCGGCCCCCGCGGCGCCTCCGGAACCTCCGGACCCACCGATCCCCGCCCCGGCGGCCCCTGCCTGCCCGCCGGCCCCCGCGCCCCCGGTGCCTGCCGCCGCCCCCGCGGCGCCGCCTCCCCCGGCGCCCCCCGTCTGTCCGGAGCTTCCGGACACCCCCCCTGAGCCGGGGGTGCCGGAGCCGGCGTCGTCCCCGGAGGAGCAGGCCAGGACACCGAGGAGGAGGAGAGGGAACAGGGCGAAGCGCATGGCCCAGGATAACGCGGGAGGAGGGCGGGTGGGGTTGCGTTCGGGGCGGGATGCGTCCACTACGGAGGGATGCCCGGAGCGCGTGGGTTGCTGCAGAGGTCTGGCTGGTTGATGGTGCTGGTGAGCGGGTTGGTGGCGTGTGCCTCGTCGGGGCAGGTGGAGGGGGATCCTCCGGCCGCCGGTGCCGCCGGTGCCGCGGGGCAGAGCGGGTCGGGGGGAGAGGCCGGGGCCGCGGGCGAGGGGGGCAGCGCAGGCGCAGGCGGTGAGGGCGGAGCAGGAGGGGTCGGCGGGGCGGGCGCGGGCGGCGCAGGCGGGCAGGGGGGAGGCGGGGCCGCGGGGGCTGTGGGGCGCTGCCAGGTGACGGAGACCTCGGTGTCCTGCGAGCACCGGGTCACGAAGCTGATCGCGGGGGTCTCGGCCCGGGATGTGTACTGGCAGACGCCCGCGACGCCGCCACCGGCGGGGGGGTACCCGGCGGTGCTGCTGTTCCAGGGGTCGCTGGGCGGGCCGGCGCTCACCTGGGGGCTGCTGGAGCCGGGGGCTCCGTTCGGAGGGTTCCAGCAGGGGAGGCTCCAGGCATTGCTGCTGGAAAAGGGCTTCACCGTGATCGCTCCGGAGGCGGCGGCGGGGGTGGCCTGGCAGACCAACTCGGGGGTACCCTTCGAGCTGACCGCGGACAAGCAGGTCATGGATGTGCTGCTGCAGGCGATCCAGGATGGGCAGTACGGTCCGGTGGATCTGAAGCGGATGTACGCGACCGGGATCTCCAGCGGGGGGTACATGACCAGCCGGATGGCGGTCAGCTACGCGGGGGTGTTCCGGGCGCTGGCGATCCAGTCCAGGAGCTACGCCACCTGCCTGGGGGCCGCGTGCCTGATCCCGCCGCTCCCCTCGGACCACCCGCCGACGCTGTTCCTCCATGGCCAGCTGGACGCGACGGTGCCCCAGTACACCGCGCAGCAGTACCACGACGCGCTGGCGGCGCAGGGGACGACGGTGCGGATGGTCGTCGACCCGCTGGCGGCCCACGAGTGGCTCAAGCAATCCCCGGAAGAGGTGGTCGGCTGGTTCGAGAAGAACTGAGCCGCCGTTATCCAGAAGTTCTCTACACCCTGGGGAGAACCGGGGGTCAGGGGCAAGCGCCGCCGAGGGAGATCTCGCCGCGTGGGAGGACCTGGGGCTGGGGCCTGGGCTGGTTGCTCTTTCCGCTGGAGAAGGCGCGGGTCACCACCACGTTGTTCTGGTAAAAATCCTGGGCGGAGGCGCCGGCGGTGGCGGCGAAGGTGGTGATGGCGGGGAAGACCTGGTCGATGGCGATTTCTTCCTTCGGGTAGAGGGTGGCGACGGGGACGTGGAGGGCGTAGGGGAGGCCCTGGTTGTTGACGAACCAGCGGCCGGGGGTGGAGCCGTCGGCGGCGGTGCCGAAGAGGGCGGGGTTCATGCGGCTCGTCCCCTGGAACGAGGGCAGGTGGATCTCGTGGCTGGGGGTCTCGGAGCGGAAGAGGAAGACGTCGAAGGGGGCCAGGGCGCCGTCGATGGCGGCGGGGGTCGCCAGGTCGATCTGGATCGCCACGGAGCGCGGGGTGGCGACGGGCTCGGTGGCGACGGTGTTGATGTAGCCGGACTGGATGTCGAAGAACTCGCGCGCATCCTGCGAGACATCGACCAGCACGCCGGCTCCCTCGGCCTGGAAGGGGTGGGTCACCGGCTTGGTGTTGCCCACCTTGCGGGTCACCCGGGCGATGTTCGACGCCGCGACCGGGAGCACGACGCCGAAGCCTCCGCGGTAGCCGGCGCCGATGGCCATGGGCGTGTAGCTGGCCACCAGCGAGACCGGGACGCCGGCGTTGTTGAGCACGATCTCGTAGTTGTAGGCCAGCACCAGGTCGTTGAAATCCAGGTCCCCGCGGGCGGGCCACTTGTCCTCGTACATCAGCAGGCCCAGCTGCCCCTCCCCCGGGATGAAGATCGAGGAGCTCTTCCCCGGGTCACAGGGGTAGGGATCCTCCGCATTCGCCACGCCATCCCCGTCGTCGTCCGAGGAAGGCCCGTAGATCTTGATGCTCGTCGCCTGGGAGCTCTCGGTGCCGAAGACCCAGGTGTCGATGAAGGCGTTGTTGCCGGGCCCGGCCGAGTGAAAATTCCCCCAGGCGTGGCGCGTGGCGCTCGACGATACGCCGTCCGGGATCGTCTCGCTGGGCGAAGGGTCATCGGCGGCGTTGCTGGTCAGCACGGGGCGATCGTCCCAGAACATCGTGGCGTTGGTGAGCACGCCGGTGTCAGGATTGACCTTGAAGATGCCGAGGCCCGGGCGAGCGGTCTCGATGTCCCAGCCAGCGAAGTGGAACTCGCCGAGGCGCAGGTAGAGCCTGGCGGCGTAGGGCTGGCCGTTCTCGGGCACGTCGTTGCCGCTGCTGTCCTTGCCGTTCCAGGAGGCGTCGTTCTCGCCGATCACGGCGACGCCGTTGATCACGGCGTCGGCGCTGGAGGGGTCGAAGTTCCCGTCGCGGTTGGTGTCGAGGATGATCTGGTAGGTGCCGTTGACGTTGGAGGAGAAGCGGAAGGTGCCGCCGCTGCCGCGGATGGTCATGCCCTTGCCGGACACGCCCTCGAAGTCGAGCTCCGGGGTGGTGCTGTCGCCGCGGGCGGTGATGGGCAGGTTGAGGAAGACGTCGTGTTCCTGGGTGAAGGTGGCGCCGGAGGAGCCCGGGCGGCTGCTGCGCGCGAAGGCGCCGTTGAGGCCCAGGCTGTTGCCCGCGACGTTGTAGACGTAGCCCGCGAGGCCCTCGAAATCGAGGAGCCAGACGTGGTTGGCGTCGCCGGTGCCGCCGGGGGTGACCACGTAGAAGTTGGCGCTGGTCGCCCCGGCCTGGGCGAAGGTACCGGCGTCGAAGTACCAGCCCTTGCTGAAGATGCGTCCGCGCCCGCCCGGAGGTGCGGCCGGGGTCACCGGGGTGGTGGCGTCGGGGGTGACGGTCACATCGAAGGGGACGACCACGGACAGGAACCGGAGGGTGTAGCGCCCGGTCTCGGGGGCCGTGTAGCGGTAGGGGGCGCTGATCTGCGCGGGGGTCGTCGAGGCCGACGAGGGCAGCAGGCCGCTGCCGCTGGCGAGGGTGAGGGTCTCGCTCTGGCCGGAGGGGCGCGTCACGGAGACCGAGAGGTTCCCGGTGGTGAAGGTGCCCGGGTAAGGGGACATCGAGAACTTGCGCCCCGCGAGGTTGATCACCTCGCCCGCGGTGACGTCGACCTGGATGTAGGTCTGCGTCGAGAGGGACTGGTTGTCGCCGGTCTGGGCGCTCCCCTCGGCGCGAGCCTCGCCGTGCAGCGCCGCCAGCAGCAGCGCCGCCAGGGCGCCGGTCTTCCAGGGGATCTTCTTCATGGGGACACCTCCATCTCCTGACCGTCCTTCAGCTCGACCACCGTCTCCTTCTGCTCTCCGCTGCTCACCCTCCAGCGGGCCCGCAGCTGGTGCTCCCCCAGCGGGAGCGACAGCTTCAGGACCCCGGAGCCTGCCGGGATCCCTCCGCTGTAGACCAGCACCCCGCTCTCCCGGCGCAGCTCCAGACCTCGCACCGTCTCGCCGGCCGGCACGCTCAGCCGCAGGCTCACCGATCGCGTCGTGTTGAACTGGAACCCGGGCGCCACCTGGACCTGATCCAGCTTGTCCGGCACCACCACCGGCCCCGCCGGTGATGCCCCTTCCTGCGCTGGATCTTCCGCCGCACAGCCCACAAGCCACACCAGCGTCAGCCACACCTTCCTTCCTGGTCTCATCTGCGTGCCTCCTGCCTGTCCCCCTCTGGAAGCGCCGTGCCAGGGCCAAAAATCCCCGCTTTCTCTCCTCGATACGGCCCCCGCTTCTCGCCCTTGCTCAGCCCGGGACCGCGTCCATCCCGCCCTGATACGCAGCGCGCTTGCTTCCCGTTTTGAAAAGGCGCAATTGAGTTGCAGGTGACTGTTTGTTGAAAGTGGTATTTCGATGCAGCTGAGCAGCGCGGTGGTGCTGGGGTTTGCGCTGGGGGTGAGGCATGCGGCGGACGCGGATCACCTGGCGGCGATCGGGGCGTTGCTGGGGGGGCGAGGGGGGCTGAAGGGGGCGGTGTCGACGGCGGCGCTGTGGGGTGGGGGGCACAGCGTGACGTTCCTGGGGCTGGGGCTGGTGATCGTGGGGGCCGGGGTGAGGCTGCCCGGGGCCTTCGAGCGCTGGGCCGAGCTGCTGGTGGCGGCGATGCTGGTGGGGCTGGGGGGGATGCAGCTGGTGAGGCTGCGGCGGGCGAGCGGTCAGGGGGAGGAGGCGGGGGCGATGCCGAGCTGGAGGCCGGTGGTGGTGGGTGTGATCCACGGGCTTGCGGGCTCGGCGGGGGTGGCGCTGATGGCGTTGATGACGATCCCGACGAGGCTGGGGGCGCTGCTGTACCTGGGGCTCTTCGGGGTGGGGGTGGTGGCGGGGATGGTGCTGATCACGCTGCTGCTGGGGGGCGCGCTGAGCTGGTCGGCGCGCCACGCGCGGCGGATGCACCAGGGGGTGCTGGTGGGGGCCAGCCTGGCGAGCATCGTGATGGGGCTGCTGGTGGCCTTCGAGGGCTAGGCGGTCTTCCAGCAGCGGACGGTGCCGCGGGCGTCGGCGCCGAGGAGGGCGTCGCCGCGGGCGCTCCAGCGCAGGCAGGTCACCTCGTCCTCCAGGAAGGCAAAGCGGAGGGGGCGCAGGCCCTTGCGGGGCTCCCAGAGCAGCACGCCGCTGTCCTGGCCGCCGCTGGCGAGCAGGGCCCGCGCCGGGGAGAAGGCCAGCTCGGTGCAGAGGCCCTGGTGCCCTTCGAGCTGCAGGGGGGCGGTGCCTTCGGGGCCCTTGCCGCCGAAATCCCAGACGCAGATGTCGGCGTCGCCGCTGGTCGCCAGCAGGGATGAAGCGCTGTCCCAGGCGAGGGCCCGGGGCTTGAAGCGGTACCCGCTCATCTCCGAGTCGCGCCCGCTGGGCAAACGCCAGAAGTGCACCGAGCCGTCCTGGCTGCCGCAGGCCACGACCTTCTCGTCGGGGCTCCAGGCGAGGCTGATCAGCGAGCCTTTCCAGGCCAGGTGCTGGGCCTGGATGCCGGCCTTCAGGGGCCAGATCCGGACGCCGCCGTAGCAGCAGGTGGCCAGCCGCACGCCCCTGGCGCCCCACTGGAGCCCGGTGATGGTGCTCGGGTGCGCGTCGGTCTCGAGGAGCGCCTGGCCCTGGCTGGACCAGACCCGGGCCACCCGGCCTGCGCTGGCGGCGATGCGCCCTCCATCGGGGGACCAGGCGAGCTGCTCGACCCAGCCCTTGCCGGCCTCCAGGGTCGTGACCTGCTGCCCGCCCTCCAGATCGTAGAGGTGTACCTTGCCGTCGTGACCTCCCACCGCGATGCGGGGGGCCGAGGGGCACAGGGCCAGCGCCAGGGCCCCGCCGCCGTGCCCTTCGGCCTGCCAGCGGGGGCGCCCCTCGGGGTCGAGGAGCACCAGCTTGCCCCCACCGGTCAGCGCGGCGACAGCGCCGTCCCGCAGCGGGGCCACCCGCACCACGTAGTCCCCCAGGTCGGCGGACCAGAGCTGCGGCAGCTCGGTCTTGCCGGGGGTCGGCTTCACGCCAGGCATCGCTTGAACCCTTCGGTCAGCTCTTCCCGGTCGAGGTTGCGACCGATGAACACCAGGTCGCTCGCCCTCGGCCCCTCGCCCCACGGGCGCTCCTCGCGGCCGTCAAACAGCATGTGAACCCCCTGGAACACGAAGCGCTGATCGCTCCCCTTGATGTCGAGGATCCCCTTCATCCGGAAGATGTCCGTCCCCTTCTCCCGCAGCAGCGCCCCCAGCCAGGCGTTGAGCTTCTCCCCGTCCACGGCCCCCTCCAGGTGGATCCCCACGGAGCCTACCGTGTCATCGTGGGAGTGGGCGGCGGCGAAGGCTCGCTGATCGTTTGGGGTCAAAATATCACCCCTGGCACCGCGGAACTGGAGGGAAAATTCCTCGGGGAGGTGCTGGGTGAAGAGGAGGTAACGGCCGGGGCGTGGGGCGCGAACGGGGAAGGATTTGGGGCCGCTGGCGGCGAGGTCGAGCCTGCGGAAGGAGGCGCCGGGGGCGAGCTCGCCCCCGGGGGCGAGGGGGGTCGGGTCCTTCTCGTGGAGCCGCAGGGCCCGCTCGGCCTCCTGGAGCAGGTCGGCGCCGGCCTGGGCCTCGATCCACAGCACGTCCATCTCCGGGTCGGGGCCTTCCTGGAGTTCGAGGGTGTGGACGCCCTCGCCCAGCTCGAAGGACCCTACCCACTCGAAGGGGTACTCGGGGGAGAGGAAGGTGGGCTTGCGCTCGAGGGCGCGGTCGAGGTCGAAGCCGCCCACATCGAGCACCTGGTCGAGGGGCACCTGGGCGTTCTGGCTGCGCAGCACCCGGGCCATGCCGTTCATGCCGCGGACCCGCTTCTCGATGCGGTCGGCCTCCTCCGGGGTCACCAGGTCGAGCTTGTTGAGCACCAGCACGTCGGCGAAGGCGATCTGCTGGGCGCACTCCTCGCTGTCGTCGAGATGCAGGCTGACGTGCTTGGCGTCGACCAGCGTGATGATCCCGTCGAGGGTGAACAGATCGCGCACCTCGTCGTCGACGAAGAAGGTCTGGGCCACGGGCCCCGGGTCCGCCATGCCGGTGGTCTCGACCAGGATCCGGTCGAAGCGGTCGCGGCGCTTCATCAGGTTGCCCAGGATCCGGATAAGGTCGCCGCGGACGGTGCAGCAGATGCACCCGTTGTTCATCTCGAACACCTCCTCGTCCGCGTTGATCACCAGCGCCTGGTCGATCCCGATCTCTCCGAACTCGTTCTCGATGACCGCGATCCGCTGCCCGTGCTGCTCGGTCAGGATCCGGTTCAGCAGCGTCGTCTTGCCCGAGCCCAGGAAGCCCGTCAGCACGGTCACCGGGATCTTTGCAGGTTGGTTGCTCATGGTGTTGCTCCGGCAATCACTCTAGTGAGACATCATTGCAATTGAAACCCGGATGCTTGCCTCCTGGGCGAGGGGCGAGGGAGGCCGTGGGTCGTGGTAGGAGGGGAGGAGGAGGTCACGAAGATGAAGCTGTATTTCACGCCGACATCGCCCTTTGTCCGCAAGGTGCTGGTGGTGGTGCACGAGCTCGGGCTGAGGGAGCGGGTGGAGACCGAGCTGCTGAGGCCGGCGCCGACGCAGGCGGATCCGGTACTCTCGGGGGTGAACCCGCTGAACAAGATCCCGGCGCTGGTGCTGGAGGGCGGGGGAGTTCTGTACGACTCCCCTGTGATCTGCGAGTACCTGGACGTCGAGCTGGGGGGCAGGCGGTTGATCCCGGAGGGTGGGGCGGAGCGGTGGCGCGTGCTGCGGCAGCAGGCGCTGAGCGACGGGATCCTGGACGCGGGGATCCTGGTTTTTTATGAGCGCCAGCATCGCCCGGGGGGGCTGCACTGGCAGCCGTGGCTGGAGGGGCAAGCGCAGAAGGCGCTGCAGGGGCTGGACGCGCTGGAGGCGGAGGTGGGAGCCTTCGGGGAGGCGGTGGATCTGGCGCAGATCAGCGCGGCGACGGCGCTGGGATGGCTGGAGTTCCGGGCGCCGCTGGGGGACATCCGCGGGGCGAGGCCGCGGCTCTTTGCCTGGTACGATCGGTTCCGGGAGCGGCCCTCGATGAGGGCGACGGAGCCGCATGCGTAGGGGCGAGCGCGGGGCGCCGGTGGGTCAGGGCTTGCGCCAGGCGAAGCCGTCGCGGGCGAGGAGATCGTCGGCGGGCTCGGGGCCCCAGGAGCCGGCCTCGTAGGTGGCCATCTGGGTAGGGGGGTTGGCGGCCCAGTACTCGAGGAGCGGGTCGGTGACGTGCCATCCGGCCTCGACCTCGTCGCTGCGGGTGAAGAGGGTGGCGTCGCCGATCATGCAGTCGAGGATGAGGGTCTCGTAGGCCGGGGAGAGGGTCTGCTCGAAGGCCTCGGTGTAGGTGAAGTCCATATCGACGGAGGCGACCTCGATCTCGGGGGTGAGGGCGAGGGCGGCGCCGGGGGCCTTGGCGGAGAAACGGAAGGTGACGCCGTCGTCGGGCTGGACGCGGAGGACGAGGATGTTGGGGTCGACCTCGGTGCCGGGTTCGAGGCCGGTGAGGCCGTCGATGAGGTAGGGGGGCTTGTGGAACTGGATGGCGATCTCGGTGGTGCGCCGGGCCATGCGCTTGCCGGAGCGGAGGTAGAAGGGGACACCGCGCCAGCGCCCGTTGTCGATCATCAGCTTGAGGGCGGCGTAGGTGGGGGTCGCGGACGAGGGGGAGACGCCGTTTTCCTCGCGGTAACCGGGCACGGGCTTGCCCTTGATCTGGCCGGCGGCGTACTGGGCGCGGACCGTCTCCTGGAGGCCCCCGAGGGTGAAGGGGCGGATGGCGCGCATGGCCTTGACCTTCTCGTCGCGGACGAGGTTGGCCTGCATGCGGTGGGGGAGCTCCATGGCGGTGAGGGCGAGGAGCTGCATCAGGTGGTTCTGGAACATGTCGCGGACCACGCCGGCATGCTCGTAGTAGTTGCCGCGGCTCTCGACGCCGACGGTCTCGGCGGCGGTGATCTGGACGTGGCTGATGTGGCTGCGGTTCCAGATGGGCTCGAAGATGGCGTTGGCGGCCCGGAGCACCAGGATGTTCTGGACGGTCTCCTTCCCCAGGTAGTGATCGATCCGGTAGATCTGGTGCTCGTTGAAGTGGCTCAGCACCAGGTGGTTGAGGGACAGGGCCGAGGCGAGGTCGTGGCCGAAGGGCTTCTCGATGATCATCCGGGCCCAGGGGCGCCCCTTCGGGTCCTCGGTGCGGGGGGCGAGGCCGCTGGAGGACAGGTGATCGACGATCTCGCGGAAGATGAACGGGGGGACGGAGAGGTAAAAGAAGCGGTTGGCGTGGCGCGCCTCGATGCGCGCTTCGAGGGCGTGGAGGCGCTCCCGCAGCGCGGTGTAGGCGCTGGTCTGCGTCAGGTCGCCCTGGACGTAGTAGAGCCGTTGCTCGAACTCCTCCCAGATGGCCGCGTCGAAGCCGCTGATCTCCTCTGACGCCTCGACGCTCTTGCGGACCAGCTCGCGGAATTCCTGGTCTGTCATCGTCGCTCGATCGACGCCGATGAGGCGAAAATCGTGGGCCAGCAGCCGCCCCTTGGCCAGGTGGTAGACCGCGGCGAAGAGCTTGCGGCGGGCCAGATCGCCGGTGGCGCCGAAGATCACCATCGAGCAGGGATCGCCGTGCTCGCGGGGGGTCATGCTGGTCATCGGCGGCGGGAACTGGCTCGGCGTGGCCTTCACATGGATGCTCATCCTGACTCTCCTCCTCGTTGAAATTCCGCGGGCGCGGGCCTCCAAGGCACCACACCCCCCGGCGCCCCGTCAACGCCGCGACGCCTTGTCAGGGCCCGGAGGTGGGTCACGTGTGCTAGGGTGGCAACCCTCATGGAACGAAAAACTCCCCGGGAATGGCTGGCTGCCGAGGGGCGGCTCAGCGACGACGTCGTGGCGGTGAAGATCGGCAAGAAGCTCGTTGACCTGCACACTCCGGTCGACACCGCTCTGCTGACTCCCGGGACGACCCCGGTGCGCTCCTCGGATCCAGAGGCCCTCGACGTCATCCGCCACTCGGCCGCCCACGTCATGGCCGACGCGGTGCAGCGCCTCTTCCCGGGGACCAAGGTCACCATCGGCCCCGCCGTCGAAGACGGCTTCTACTACGATTTCCACCGCACCGACGGCGCCTTCACCGAGCAGGATCTGGCCAGGATCGAGGCCGAGATGGCCTCCCTCATCAAGAAGAACACCCCGTTCCGTCGCGACGTCATCGCCCGCAACGACGCCCTGGCGATGTTCGAGAAGATGGGCGAATCCTTCAAGTGCGAGATCATCCGCTCGATCCCCGAGGGCGAGGAGATCTCCCTCTACCGCCACGGCGGCTCCCAGGAGTGGGTCGACGTCTGCGAGGGCCCCCACGTGCCCTCCACCGGCTTCCTCGGGGCGGTCAAGCTCACCAGCGTCGCCGGGGCCTACTGGCGCGGCGACGAGCGCAACCCCATGCTCCAGCGGGTCTACGGCACCGCCTTCCCCACCAGGGCCCAGCTCGACGAGCACCTCCGCCTCCTCGAGGAGGCCCGCGCCCGGGACCACCGCAAGCTCGGCAAGGAGCTCGACCTCTTCCTCTTCGACGAGGTCGCCCCCGCGATGCCCTTCTTCTTGCCCCGCGGCGCCCACGTCTACAACCAGCTCGTCTCCTACGTCCGCTCCCTCTACGACCGCGACGGCTACGACGAGGTCATCACCCCCCAGGCCTTCCACCCCAGCCTGTTCCGCACCAGCGGCCACCTCGGCAACTACAACGACAACATGTACCGCCTCTGGACCGAGGACGGCTTCGAGCCGGACCCGGAGCGGGACGCCTTCAACCGCGCCCGGGTCCGCGAGGTGATGCAGCAAGAATCGTTTGCCCTCAAACCGATGAACTGCCCCAGCCACTGCGTGATCTTCGGGTCACGGCGCCGCTCCTACCGCGAGCTGCCCATGCGCGTGGCCGACTTCGGGCGGCTCCACCGCTACGAGCGCGGCGGCACCGTCCACGGGCTGTCGCGGGTCCGCAGCTTCGCCCAGGATGACGCCCACATCTTCTGCTCCCAGGAGCAGGTCTCCGTCGAGATCGAGCGCTTCATCCGCATGCTTTACGAGGTCTACCAGACCTTCAAGTTCGACCACATCGACATCAAGCTGGCCCTGCGCCCGGAGAAGCGCATCGGCTCCGCCGAGCTCTGGGACAGCGCCGAGGGCGCCCTCGAGGTGGGCCTCAAGGCCGCCGGTCTGCCCTTCGAGTTCCTCCCCGGGGAAGGGGCCTTTTACGGGCCCAAGATCGAGTTCCACGTCAAGGATGCGCTCAAGCGCAGCTGGCAGCTCGGCACCATCCAGTTCGACCCCAACCTGCCGGAGCGCTTCGAGCTCAGCTACGTCGGGCAGGACGGCAAGGAGCACCGCCCCATCATGCTCCACCGCGCCATCCTCGGCTCGCTGGAGCGCTTCATGTCGGTCTACATCGAGCACTGCGGCGGCAATTTCCCCACCTGGATCGCCCCCCGGCACTGCATCGTGCTCACCGTCAGCGAGAAGACCAACGAGCACGCCCAGAAGGTCGTGGACCGGCTCCGGGCCCGGGGGATCCGCGCCGACGCGGATCTGAGCGCGGACAAGCTCGGGGCCAAGATCCGCAACGCGCGGTTGATGCGCTACCCGTACCTCTGCGTCGTCGGCCCCAAGGAGGCCGAGGCGGACGCGGTGGGGGTCCGCTCCCGGGAGCGGGGCGAGCTGGGCGCCATGCCCGTCGACGCCTTCCTCGACCTGCTCCTCGACGAGATCGCCGCCCGTCGCTGACCAGGCGATCACGCCTTCCTGGGCCGCAGACCGTACGACTGGAGGCGCCTGCGGAGCGCCAGCCGCGACACCCCGAGCTGTTGGGCCGTGCGGCTCACGTTCTGCTCGTTCGCCTCGTACACCCGCAGCACATGATCGCGGATCACCTGCTCCAGCGTCCCCTGCGTCGGCCCGGCCTGCGCGGCCTCCCGGCGCGGGGCCAGGCCCAGGTGACGGCGCTCGATCATGCCTCCTTCGGCGAGCAACAGGGCGCGCTCCAGCAGGTTCCGCAGCTCGCGCACGTTCCCCGGGAAGGGGTGGGCCTGGAGGGCAGCCAGGGCCTGCGGCGAGAGGCCTCCGGTGGCCAGGCCTAGCTGACCCGCGAGCCGGCTGGTGAAGTGCCGCGCCAGCAGCGCCACGTCCCCGGGGCGCTCCCGCAGCGGCGGTAGCTGCACCTCGAAGACCCGCAGGCGCTCGTACAGATCGGCCCGGAAGGTCCCGGCCCCGATCATCTCGTCCAGCCGCCGGTTGGTGGCGCACACCAGCCGCACATCGACCTGCACCGGGCGCTCCCCGCCCAGGCGGCGGAACGGGTGCCCCTCCAGCACCCGCAGCAGCCGGGCCTGGAGCGGCAAGGGCATCTCGCCGATCTCGTCCAGGAACAGCGTGCCCTGGTGCGCCTGCTCGAAGAGCCCCCGGTGCAGCCGCTGGGCCCCGGTGAAGGCCCCCGCCTCGTGGCCAAAGAGCTCGCTCTCGATCAGCGAGGGGGAGAAGCACGAGGCGTTGACCGCCAGAAAGGGCCCCTGCTTGCGGGGGCTGAGCCGGTGCACCAGCGCCGCCGCCTCTTCCTTGCCGACCCCCGGCTCCCCGGTGAACAGCACCGTGGTCCGAGGGCTCCGGGCGACGGCGTGGATCTGGGATAGCACCCGGCGCCACGAGGGGGATTCTCCCAGGGGGCCCGAGGGCTCGGGGGTCAGCGTCGACGTGCTCGCGATGACGCTGTCGAGCGCCTCCAGGATACGCGCCGCGCTGGCCGGCTTGGTCAGGTACTCCCGGGCGCCGGCGCGCAGGGCCTGGACCGTCGCGTGGCTCTCGTCCCGCCCGGTCAGGCAGAGCAAGGCCATCCCCGGGTGGCTCCGCGCGATCTCCTCCAGCAGCTCCACGCCGTCCCCGTCCGGCAGGGACAGGTCGGCCAGCACCGCGCTGAAGTGCTCCCGGGCCAGGGCCTCCCGGGCCATCGCGGCGGTCGACACATGCACCGGCACGAAGCGCCTGCTGCCCAGCAGCACCCCCTGGACCCCGAGGGCCACGTCCTCGTCGTCCTCGATCAGCAGCACCCGCCGCTGGTTCCCCTCGACCTGGACACCCACCTCAGGCCGCCCTCGTCGCCCCTTCCGCGCGCGTCAGGTAGAGGCGAAACGTGGAGCCCCAGGGCGAGGTGCGGGCCAGCTCCAGGTCGCCGCCGTTGAGCCGCGCCAGGTTCCACGCGATCGGAAGCCCCAGCCCGGTCCCGTGGCGCTTGGTCGTGAAGAACGGCTCGAAGATCCGGGCCCGGTGCTGCTCGTCGATCCCGGGCCCGTCATCGCTCACCTCCAGGATCACCCGCGCTCCCACGATCTTCCCCTCCAGCGATACCCTCGTCCGCGCCGCGTCCCGGGCGTTGCACAGCAGGTTCACCAGCACCTGCTCGATCTGCTCCGAGTCCACGAGCACGCCCGCATGGGCCTCCGTCAGCTCTTGCCGGAACTCGACCCCCGCCCGCTTCTTCATCTGCGCCAGCTCCACCGCCCACTCCACCAGCGGCTCCAGCTCCGTTGCCTCTCGCTGCGGCTCCCGCGGGCGGCTGTAGCTCAGGGACTGCTTGATCAGCTTGTCCACCCGCCTCACCAGCCCCGGAATTCGCTCCAGCATCCCCCGCGCCGGCGCCTGCTCCTCCAGCTGGCTCGCCGTCGCCTCCGTCAGGCTCAGGATCGCCGCCAGCGGGTTCCTTACCTCGTGCGCGAAGCCTGCCATCATCGTGTCGATGATCGCCCGCGTGTCGTCGCCATGGCTCGCCGGAACCAGGATCAGCGACGCCCATCCGCTCACCCCGGGCGGCTCCGCCGTCACCTGCACCGGTTGCCTCGGCTCCCCCAGCCAGCACAGCCCGCTCCGGGCCCCCGATGCCAGCAACCTCGCCAGCTCGGACCCCCCGCGCAACCCCTTCAACAGCTTCCCCTGGCTCCCCTCTCCTACCCACCTCGCAGCCTCCCTGCTGCTCTGGCGCACCACGCCCTCCTCATCCACCAGCAGCAAGGCCGGGAGCATTTCTTGGGTTCGCTGGGTCATCGCTGTCCTCGGTTGGTCCAGGGCCAAGTGGCAGGGCCATGTGTTTCGGTTCGACACATAGAGATAGCCGGGTCTCTTTTACCGGAGGGTAAAAAAGATGACCTGCCGCGCAATCCTCGCGCCAGTGGAAAATTTGCGAATAAATTTCGCTCAATAAACCTCGCCATTCCCCAGGTTCAGGGGCCTTCGCGCAAGGTGTTCGTGTGGTTTTGTATGCCACGTTTCACGAAAAGATGCAGAGATGTGTGTTTCAAAATGAGCCTGCGATCGGGTGAGATGGGAACGCTTCTGTGGGAGGTTCCCCGGCATCCCGCCGCGACTGGTGGCATGGTGGAGCGATGCGCTTGGGTTCCTGGTTCTGCGCCGTGGTCGCGCTCGGGTTGGTTGGTTGTGCGGACGATGAAACCGATGTTCCGCGGCTGGGGGGCTCTGCAGGGCAGGGGACCAGCGCGGGCTCGGGGGGTATGGGGCCCGGGGGGGCAGGCGGGCAAGGCGGCTCCAGCGGGAGCGCTGGCGGCGGGGGCGACGCAGCGGGCAGCGGGGGCGCCAGCGGAGCAGCCGGGAGCGGCGGGGGCGAACCGGCGCAGCTGTTGTTCCCCACCCCCCGCGCGCTCTTTGACAAGGCGATCGGACCGGCCTGCGCGGCGGGCCCCTGCCACGGGGCAGGGCAAGCGCGCCCGGACCTGTCCTCCTTCGAGGCCCTCGCCGCCCAGATCGGGGCCCCTTGCCAGACCGGCGCCGGGCACCCGGAGATCGTCTCGAACGAGTGCGAACCCCCCGGCGATCGGCTGCTCTTCGAGGACGGCACGGAGCGGGTGATCCTGGCCGCGGTGGTGCCCCCGGCAGAGCCCGAGGTGCCCTCCAAGGTCGCTGTTTTCCTCGATGGCGAGCCGGGCAAGGGGGCCCTGTCGGTGCGCCTCTCCGACGGCTCCGTGCGCTCGCTGCTGGGGGCCGAGTTGACGCCTTTCCAGGGGGGCGCCTGGCTCCTCGACCTCGCTGGCCTCCCGGGGGCCTTTGCCGACGCCTGGGACGTGCGCGACTGGCCTCGCCCCCCGGGCGCCGTGCTCGAGGCGGATCCCAACGGCGACGGCGTGCTGGGCGCCGCCCTGGGCTGGCGTCAGGTGCTGCCGGGCGACCCGGCCCGCAGCTACCTGTACCAGCGCCTGCTGAGCGACAAGCTCGGCACCCGCATGCCCCTGGTGGCCAGCGCCGCCTGGCCCCCGGAGGCCGTGCGCGCCACCTTCTGCTGGATCCGAGGCCTCGACCCCGCCGCCCCGCTCGACCCGGATGCCCCCATCGATTTCGCCTCCTGCGAGCCCGATCTGGACATCACCCAGGGCTTCGAGGCCGTCGCCGGCATCTCCCGGAACAAGTGCGCCATCCCGGCCTGCCACGACTCGACCACCCAGAGCGTGGGCCTCGACCTGTCCTCCGCCAGCGGCTTCGCCAAGCTGCTCACCCAGACCTCCAAGCAGGCCCCCGGCGCCCCTCTGTTGACCCCCAAGGACCCCGCGGCCAGCTACTTCTTCTGCAAGATCGACCCGGACTGCAACGACCGGGCTCCGGGCACCGCGCTCATGCCCAAGGGCCTGGGTCAGCTCAGCGCCAAGGAAATCGAGCGCGTGCGCCAGTGGATCGAGCAGGGGGCTCCCCTCGAATAGCGGTACAACAGCAGGATGAGCGACCTGAACCCGCGCCTCGGGCGCGATGTCTTCCTGGCCCTCGCGGCCATCGGCTGGGCCGACGGAAACCTGGACCCGGACGAGGCCGACGCCATCGTCCGCACCGCCATCGACGAGGGCCTGCCCCTCGACGCCATCGAGGAGATCGAGACCGCCACCAGCAAGCCCATCGACATGGTGGCCACCCTCGACCGCAGCGCGATGAGCAAGGAGGACCGGCTCTTCGTCTACGCCGTGGCCAGCTGGGTGGCGCGCCTCGACGGCAAGACCACGGAGGGCGAACTCGCCGCCCTCGATCGCCTCGGCGAGCTGCTCAAGCTCCCGGAAAAACCCCGCGCCCACGCCGACGCCATCGCCCTCGAGATCGCCTCCCTGCCCGACGGCGACCGCCCCCTCCGCTACGACCTGGCGCGCCTCCGCTCCGTCATCGCCGAGCGCCTCCAGGAAGCCCAGCGTCTCCGCTCCGAGAACCGCTAGCCACAAAGCCAGGCGCCCCCGACGGGCAGGAGGCCCGCCCGAGGCACTTCCATAAGCGCCCGAAACCACAGGCACAGGGCTCGCGCACTCCAGCGCCCCCGCACCCCCGGTGTTCTCTGCCCGGGAGGGGGGGGTGGGTCCTTGTTGATCCCCTGTCGGATCTTCCCTTTTTTTCTGCCGGGGCGCTGCTCCCAGGGGGGCTGGTGCTCTTTTGACCCGCCTCTGGATTGATGGGAGCACCATGATGAACCAGCGTTCCAGGATGGATGATGGATACATCCTGTTCATGTTGAATCCATCATGGACCTTGCGTGAATCGGCTGGGGCTGCGGCTGCGGCTGCGGCTGCGGCTGCGGCTGCGGCTGCGGCTGCGGCTGCGGCTGGGGCTACGGCTGCGGCTGCGGCTGCGGCTGCGGCTGCGGCTGCGGCTGCGGCTGCGGCTGCGGCTGCGGCTGCGGCTGGGGCTGGGGCTGCGGCTGCGGCTGCGGCTGCGGCTGCGGCTGCAGGAGAGGGTCGGCTGCGGCTGCAGGAGAGGGTCGGCTGCGGCTGCAGGGGAGGGGCGGCTGCGGCTGCAGGGGAGGGTCGGCTGCGGCTGCAGGGGAGGGTCGGCTGCGTGATGCGGGCCGGAGCCCGGGGGGTCACCGGGGTTTGATGGTTTTGCAGCAGCGAAAGCCGAGGTGGTAGTTGACGTGCCAGGCGGTGGCCATGGGCTCGACGTGCCAGCGGGGGTCGTGGGCGCAGTGATCCGGGTAGGTCTCCCGGGCGCCTTCTTTCTGGCGTTCGTTGTGCTTGCGAGCGACGTCCACGTAGAAGAACGCGCTTCCCTTGAGCTGGCTCACGAGGCCGTTCTCTTCCGGATCAAAGCGGACCATGGCCTCGGCGACGTTGCCGTGGAGGTCAAAGACCCCGAAGCGAGAGCGGCAGCGGGGGAAGGAGCCTGCGGGCTCGGTGTTGCTGTGGCAGGTCTTCCAGGTCGAGCTGACCGTGTCTGGATCGCAGAGGGGGTCGCCGTAAGTGCGGGCGGGTTTGTTGGTGTTGCAGGCGGAGAGATCGAGCTCGTTGCCGTAGGCGTAGAGCCAGTCTTCCTTGCCCTCCGGGTCGCCCTTGCAGGCCTGGACCCACTCTTCCTGGGCGCAGAGGCGCTTGCCCTGCATCTCGCAGTAGATGCGTGCCTGCGTGGGCCCGGCCCAGACAAAGGGGAGCTCGCAGGGGCGGTTGGGGAACTCGAAGATATCGATGCAGAAGCGGGCCTTGGAGGCGTCCCCCTTCTTGTAGACCGGGACCATGTAGTCGGCGCCGCAGGTCTGCTTCTGCTCGTCGGTCTGCAGCACGACGCCCTGGAGGCCCTGGAGGCACTGCTCGCGGGAGATGACATGGCTGGCGATCTCCTTGTTGCCCTGGTTCATGCGGGCCGGGCTGCCAGGGCCGACGTTCTTCTTGAGGAACTCGAGGGGGTCGCCCTTCCGCTTGATCTCCTTCTCGGAGTAAGTGCGAATGGGCATCAAGGCCAGGAGGTCTTCCTGGGTCTCGAGGTGCAGGGGGCGACCGTCGGCAGAGGGGAGCGGCGGGGCGCTGAGGGCAGGCGCAGAAGCCGCCTGGGAGGCCACCGCGGAGGCCGGAGGGCGCGCGGAGGCCGAGGCCCGGGGGGCGCCGGAGGGCAGGGGAGGGGAGGCCTGGGTGGAGCCGTTGCCCGACACGGAGATCGCCGAGGGAGGGGGCGGATCGTCGTGCGCGGGGCGCTCGCAGCAGGCCGTGAGCAGCAGCAGGGAGGCGGTTCGGAGGGATCTCACGGGGGCAGCGGGGGGAGGCGAGGGGACGCCTCTCTACCGCGAGATGCTCCGGGGGTGGTAGCCAGCCTGCGCGGGGGGCTCACCAGCCCTTGCGGCGGATGGTCTTGTAAGCAGAAGAGACCGTGCGGAGGTTGTAGACGCAGCCCGCGCTGCAGGACTTGCACTCGTAGGCGTTGAGCGAACCCCAGGCGTCGCCGGAGTTGTAGACGATGATGTGACCGGCGCCGCCGCTGCGGTAGACCATCGCGTCAGCCTTCTTGACCGAGCTCCGGTTGATGATCGTCCACTGGCTGGTGTTCTTGACGAAATCGGCGGTGCTGTACGGGTGCTGGTCGTCGGTGAGGTCGGTGTTGCTGCTGGGGACCTGCCAGACCTTGGCCACGTAGCCGGAGCAGTCCGCACCGTAGCTGCCCTTGTGGGAGCAGTTCGGGCAGCTCCCGCTGCAGGAGCCCTTGGTGCTGCTGGTCGGGCCCTCCGGGCGCCAGCGGCCGTGGCCCCACCAGTACGAGAAGCCCACGCCGCTCTTGGCGCGGTTGATCGCGTTGTCGCGGGTGGAGGAGGCCGGGGTCCCGCCGGTGTTGCTGCTGGTGGTCCCCTCGTCGCCGTCGCCGTCGCCCTCGTCAACCAGCGACAGGTACGAGCCGTGGATCCAGCCGGTGAGCCCGTTGTGCTTCACCTGGTAAAAGCTCTTGCTCGGTGTCCCCTTCACGGTCACCACCAGCGAGGACTTGGGCACCACACGCAGCACCTTGAAGCCCGTCCCTGGCCCCGAGCGCAGGTTCACGTCGGAGGTGGTGCGTACCTTCGCACCCACCGTCACCGAGCCCGTCAGCTCTTCCCCGTTCACATCTTCCGGGGCGCCGGTCAGCTCATCCGACTCGACCCCGCTCGACCCCTCGCAGCCCCCCGTCATCGCCACCCCGAAGGCCAGGGTTGCTCCGACAAGGACTTGCGAAAGACGCTTCATGATCGACATGGTTCTTGCTGTACAAGCCAGGACCGTGCCACCCACTCCTCCCGCCGATCGCGCGCCGCGTCACAAGAACCTCGCGTTTTTGTTGCTTCTCCCGGTCCTTGCGCTCCTGGCTGGTATAGGGTTTTTCTCTACAGGCAAGCCAGCCAAAAATACCCCACAAACGCCCTCTTCCAGGCCCTCTCGGGCGGCTCGCATGACCCCCACGGAGGGGCCTGTGCCCTCGGCCAAGGTGGTCTCCTTGCCTGCACCCTCCGCCTCTGTAGGTGTGTCTCACCGAATTGCGCTTGCACCATGGGGTGGGGGATCAGCAGACCGGGTCGGACATGTGCTCCCGGAAGAGGCCAACGCGGAGGGGCCGATGAGCCTCGTTGCGCTGGGAGAACAATTTTACGTCCTGGATCAGGTCAACAACCGGGTCACGCGCTGGGGGAAGGACGGGAAGGCGCAGGAGGTGTTCCGGATGGACGGGCTGGAGGCGGCGGATCTGGCGGTGGGGGCCGATGGTTCGGTGGCGGTGCTCGATCGGCTGGTGCACAAGGAGGTGGCGGTGTTCAAGGACGGGAAGCGGCTGGCGTCGTTCCCGCTGGACGAGGAGCGGTTCCCGGAGCCGGGGGCGGTCACCGGGGTCTTTGTCGACGGCGATGATGTCCTGGTCGAGAAGGAGCACGGGGCGCTGTTCCGGGTGGGGACGATCCGCGGGGAACCGCTCTCT
Organism: Polyangiaceae bacterium; assembly: GCA_025453595.1. Lineage (GTDB taxonomy): Bacteria > Myxococcota_A > Polyangia > Polyangiales > Polyangiaceae > JANWXX01. Next base: position 1,210 of record JALOQB010000002.1, on the reverse strand, counting down.
TCGCCGGAAGAATTGCCAGGGCGCCCCAGCCGGGACGGCAAGCTGTACCTGTCCGCAGGGATTGTGGACCGGGATCAGGGGCGGGTCTTTGTGGCCGCGGTGGATCGGGTGCAGATGGAGGCGCGCTTCACGAGGCAGCTCAGCTTCCCGGGGATGCTGCTCTCCATCGCGGCGCTGGATTCGGACAAGAAAGGCATCATTTACCTCGGGGTGACCCTGGATCAGGGATCCGCCACCCCCACCGTGGTGACCTGCCTGGAGCCCACCCGCGGCGAGCCCCTCGGTTCGGTGCTGATCCCGACCAACGAGAGCCCGGAGGAGTCGCTCAAGGAGATCACCCTCACCGACGACGGCACCATCGTCTTCGCGCATCGCACCGAGGCGGGGATGTCCTTCGAGAGCTACCGCTGCCCATGAGGCCCTGGGGCCTCGGCGCCTCCGTCGGCGAGGAGCCCGGGGTCCAGGGCGCCCAGCACGCGCTGCGCTGGCTGCCCGATGGCTCGGCGCTGGCCGCCGTGGTCAACGGCTCGGAGACCGGCTGGGACATCGGCTGCGCTCGCGTCAGCCGCCTGGTGCTGGAGGCGTTGCTCGGGTCCCTGGTGCGCCAGCGAGATCCAGCGCTGGAGGGCCTTGATCGAGCGCTCCAGGGCGCTGCCAGGGCGCTTGCTGCGTACCAGAGCTCGGCGGGGGGAGACGACGAGCTGTGCGCCCCCGGAGCCACCCTGCTGATCGCCCACGTCTCCGCTCGTCATGCGCAGCTTGCGTGGCTCGGCGCTGCGCGCGCGGTGCTGCTCCGCGGGGGCATCGTCGCCGCCGAGACCCGGCCCCACACGCTCCGTGCGCTGCTGGAGGCGCAGGGAGGGCTTCCCGGAGGGCCGGTGAACATCCCCGCGGTCTGCGTGCGTCACCTGGGGCCTCAGGGGCCCGAGGGGGCCGTGGAGCGCGTGTGCTGGGCGCTGGAACCCGGGGACCGGGTGGCGCTGTTGCTCGAAGGCCCGGAGCGCCCGGTGGGCACGGAGCTGCTGGTGCGGCGGCTCGGGCGAGGGGCAGCAGGGCCAGGGGTAGCGGCCCTGCTGGAGGCGATGCGCGCAGGGGGGGAGCGGTGGGGCGGGGCGGTGCTGCTGGGGGTGAGCTAACGAATTCTTGAGGGAGCCAACGACCTCACCGCTGGTGGTGGGGAGGTTGGAGGGGGACGCGGGAGGGAGCTCGG
>JALOQB010000146.1 GCA_025453595.1 Polyangiaceae bacterium | reverse complement strand
GGACCGGCAGGCATGCGTGTCGCGTGTGAAGCGCTCGAAGTGCTGGCGCGAACAAGCACAGGGATAGAGCACTCCCTTGCCGCGCAGTTCTTCGACCAATGCACGATATCGTTCCAGGCGAAGTTGCCAGTGCGGCTCTTCCAGCCGAAGACGCCGGATTCAGAGGAGGGGTTGCCCGCCGCGTCGGCGAGCGTGATGACCTTGGCGCCGCCGTTCTTGGGCTTGAAGTAACCCACCTCGATGGCGGACGGGGCCCGCAGGCCCTTGCCCTCCGGGATGGTGGCGCCCTTGGGGATGGTGCGGGAGAAATCCTTGCCAAAGGACTCGTCGAGGAGGGCGATCACCTCGGGCGAGAGCTGGAAGGCCTTGTCAAGCTCGGCGCGGACGATCTCGGGGTTTCTCCGGTTCTTCGGGTCCGAGAGGACGCCGGTGCGGAGCGAGGCGTTGATCGCGTTGAGGGCCGTGCTCTGCCGCTGCGACTTGGCGCTGTTGGCCTCCTCGGGGATGAAGGTACCTTCCTCCATGACGCCGTAGCGACGGAGGTACTCGGCGGCCTCGCCGAACCAGCCGCCGGTCTCGATCCCGTCCTTCTCGGTGAAGTCGCCGTCCTGGATGCCGTAAAACCAGTCGACGTAGCTCATGAAGGACTCGGAGACGTTCATGGTCTCCCCCGAGTACCCGAGGCGAAGCGACTCGGCCCAGGCGGCGGTGGCGTAGATCCAGCAGTTGCCGATGGCCTGGTTCTTCACCGCTGTGTTGGGCACATCGACGACCTCGTTGTTGTCGTCAGAGGCGGCGCTGGAGGGATCGTCGCTGCTACAGGCGGGGAGCAGCGGCAAGGCCAGCAGAGGCAGGATCGCTAGGGAACGGAGGGACGGGCGCATGATCCGACAAGAACTAGCGCATCCCTTTCCCCGGAGAAACACCTTCGTCCCCTCAGGGGGTCGTCTGGAGCGTGAGGTCTGCCCGATCGCGGGGGGAGCGGCGCTCGAAGACCCAGATCTCACCCAGCAGATCGTGCTCGCGGGTGCCCACGCGCCGCATGCCGACCCGGGCGATGACCCCGAGGGAGGCCTGGTGCCAGGGGAAAGTCGCGGCGGAGACCGCCTGGATTCCGGGCTGATGGAGCGCCCACTCGACGCAGACGCCGGTCGCCTCGGTCGCCAGCCCTTGCCCCTGGGAGTCGGCCTCGACGCCGTACCCGACCTCGGCCACCCCGTCCTCGGGGAAACCGTGGAAGATCACGCTGCCCACCACCCGGCGCTCCCCCTCGCGGAGGATCATCAGCCGGTCCCCCCAGAGACGCCGCTGCGGATCACCCCGGATCGCCGAGAGGTCGGCGGTGAAGGCGCGCTCGATCAGCGCGCGGCCAGGCCAGGCCGCAGGGAGCCTCGCGCAGGCCAGCCGCTCCGCCTCGTCGCGGTCCCCCGCGAAGATGGCCTCGACCATGGGCAGCGTGATCGGGACCAGGTCCAGCCGACGAGTCGTGAGCACCATCGCACCCCTCTCTACTCCAGGTACCCTTCGAAGGTACGCCCTCGATCCGGTGATGCAAGCCCGTCGTGGGCGACGCAAGGCGTCAGGGCAGGGAGAATTCCCTGGCTCGATGCGTCGAACGAGGGGTGATGAAGACCGCGGTACGGTCGTTGCCAGAGGGATGTATCAGCGATAAAGCATCCGGCCGTGAGCGATATCCAAGGGAAGGTCGCGCTGGTCACCGGGGGCTCGCGGGGCATCGGCGCCGCTGTCGCCCGACGTCTGGCCGCAGCAGGGGCGCGCGTCGTGGTCTCGGGGCGCGACGCCAGCGCCCTCGAATCGATCGCGCGGGAGGTCAAGGGCGAGGCCGTCGTCGCGGACCTGGCCTCCCCCGACGGCGCCAGCGGGCTGCTCGAGGCCGTCGCGCAGCGTGTCGGCGCCATCGACGTGCTCGTCGCCAACGCCGGCATCGACGCTCCACACAAGCTCGGTGACACCTCCGACGCCATCTGGGACCAGGTGCTACGGGTGAACGCGACCTCCGTGTTCCAGCTCTGCCGGGGCACCATCCCCGCGATGGTGGGCCGGGGCTGGGGGCGCGTGGTGGTCGTCTCCTCGACCGCGGGCCTCGCCGGCTACGCCTACTCGGCGGCCTACTGCGCCAGCAAGCATGCGGTCGTCGGCCTGGTCCGCGCCCTCGCCGCCGAGCTGGCCCGCACCCCGGTCACCATCAACGCGGTCTGCCCCGGCTTCGTCGACACCAGCATGGCCGATCGAGCCGTCTCCAACATCGCCTCCAAGACCCGCAGCTCCGCGGAAGGCGCCCGCGCTACCCTCGAAAAAATGTCCCCACAGCAGCGCCTGATGACCCCCGAAGAGGTCGCCCACGCGGTCTTCTCCCTCCTGCCCCACGAGGCCCGAGGCATCCACGGTCAAGCCCTCGCCATCAACGGAGGCGCCTATGGAGCATGAGCCGCTCCGCGAGGTGAACCCCCCCGAGTGGCCCCGCCCTCGCGGCTACGCCAACGGGCTCGTGACCGCCGGGCAAGGAGAGCGCATCCTGTTCATCGCAGGCCAGATCGGCTGGGTGAACGGCGCCTTCCCCACCGACGACCTGGTCGAGCAGTTCGGCATCGCCCTCGACAACGTGCTCGCGGTGGTGCGCGCCGCCGGGGGCGACGGTCGCTCCATCGCCCGCATGACGGTCTACGTGACCGACCTCGACGCCTACCGCACCGGGCTCCGGCGCCTGGGCGAGCTCTGGAAGCAGAAACTCGGGCGCCACTACCCCGCCATGGCGCTCCTGGGCGTCGCGGGTCTGGTCGAGCCGCAGGCCCGGGTCGAGATCGAAGCGACCGCCGTGCTCCCTCCCCTCCCCACCCCGCAGGTCCCATGATCCCAGCCCCCTCCACCTTCCGTTACGAGCTGAACGACGGCGTCGCCACCCTCACCTTCGCGCGCCCCGCTACCCTCAACTCCCTCACCTTCGAGGTCTACGCCGAGCTCCGCGACTTCCTGCCGCGCCTCGGCGAGGCCCCCGAGGTGCGGGCCGTCGTCGTTGCCGGCGAGGGCCGCGGCTTCTGCAGCGGCGGCGACCGCCACGCCATCATCGCCGAGCTCTTCGCCCGCGACGCCCAGGGCCTCCTCGAGTTCACCCGCATGACCGGCGCCCTTATCCGGAACTTCCGGGCTCTTCGCCGCCCCGTCGTCGCCGCGGTCCACGGCGTCGCCGTCGGCGCTGGCGCCGTCATCGCCCTCGCCTGCGACGTCCGCATCGTCGGCCGCGGCGCCCGCTTCGGCTTCATCTTCCCCCAGGTCGGCCTCTGCGGCGCCGACATGGGCGCCGCCTACCTCCTCCCTCGCGTCGTCGGCCTCGGCAACGCCAGCCACCTCCTGTTCACCGGCGACCTCATCGGCGCCGATGAGGCCTTCCGCATCGGCCTCGCCAACCGCGTCGTCGACGACGACCAGGTGCTCGCCGAGGCCTCCGCCTACGCCGCTCGCCTCGCCCGCGGCCCCGCCTTCGCCCACGCCATGACCAAGCAGATGCTCGAGCAGGAGCACACCCTCGGCCTCGACGCCGCCATCGAGGCCGAGGCCCAGGCCCAGGCCCTCTGCATGCTCCACCCGGACTTCAAGACTGCCTACGAGGCCGCCATCCGAAAGGAACCTCCGGCCTTCAAGGGTTCAAAATGACCCCATCCAGCGCGGTGCTCCGCCGGGGGCCCCAGCTCTCCACGGACGACCTCGATTTCCTGTTCGAGGCGTCGCACCAGGCGCTGGCCCCCGGAGCGCGGGAGGCAGCGCAGGCCGTGGACGAGGTCGAGCAGCGCCTGGGGGCGAGCGACGAGGGGGCCCGGGCGACCATCGCCGAGCTGGGGAAGCGGGGGTTCTTTCGCCATTTTGCGCCGGAGCGAGGGGCCATCGATCTGCGGGCGCTGTGCCTCACGCGGGAGGCCCTGGCGTGGGCGAGCGGGGGGGCCGATTCGCTCTTCGCGGTGCAGGGTCTGGGGAGCTACCCGATCCACGCCCACGGGACCGCGGAGCAGAAGCGCCGCTGGCTGGCGCCAGCGCTGGCGGGGGCGACGGTGGCGGCCTTCGGGCTGACGGAGCCGGAGGCGGGCACCGACGTGGCCTCGATGCGGACGACGGCGCGGCGCGAGGGCGAGGGGTGGGTGCTGGACGGCGAGAAGGTGTACATCTCGAACGCGCCGGTGGCCGACCACGTGGTGCTGTTCGCGAACGCGGATCCTGCGGCAGGCCGCAAGGGGATCACGGCCTTCGTGGTGCACCGCGGGGCCCCGGGCCTGGAGGTATCGGGGCAGATCCCGATGGTGGCAGATCACAGCATCGGGGCGCTCGCGCTCCGGGGCTGCCGGGTGCCGGACGAGCAGCGGCTGGGGGCGGTGGGCGAGGGCTTCGCGATCGCGATGGGTACGCTCGACAACTTCCGGGTGACCGTGGGGGCCGCGGCCTGCGGGATGGCGCGCCGCGCGCTGCAAGAGGCGACGCACCGGGCGGTCGTGCGCCACCAGTTCGGCAAGGCGATCGCCGAGCAGCAGCAGATCCAGGCTTACCTCGCCGACATGAGCGCCGAGCTGGACGCGGCGCGGCTGCTGGTGTTCCGGGCGGCCCTGCTGCGCGACCGGGGGGCGAGCATCACGCAGGAAGCAGCGGTCGCCAAGATGTTCGCCACGGAGGCGGCGCAGCGGATCATCGACCGCGCGCTGCAGATCCACGGGGGCCTCGGGGTCGTCCGGGGGGTGGCCGTCGAGCGACTTTACCGCGAGATCCGGGCGCTCCGGATCTACGAGGGGACGACCGAGATCCAGCGCGTCGTGATCGCCACGAGGCTGCTGCAGGCCGAGCGAGCGCGCCAGAAGGAAGAGGGGACATGAGCAGGCCAGCGTTTCCCGAGCAGTTCAACCTCGCCGACTACTTCCTCCACGACCGGCTCGCGGAGGGGCGCGGCCCCCACGTCGCCGTGCGCTACGGGCAGCGCGCCTGGTCCTACGCAGAGGTGGCCGCCCGGACGCACCAGGCCGCGGGGGCCTTGCAGCGGCTGGTTCACCCCGGCGAGCGGGTGCTGATCCTCCTGCCGGACACCCCGCCCTTCGTCTGGTCCCTCTTCGCCACGGTGCAGATCGGCGCCGTGCTGGCCATGGGCAACCCGGACGCCCCCACCGCGGACCTGGCGTACCTGGTCGAGTACACCCGCGCCGCGGTCGTCATCACCTTGCCCCGGGTGGCCGAGGCCCTCGGCGATGCGCTCCGCGCCCCCTGGGTCCGCGGGGTGCTGCTGGTCCCCGAGACGGCGACCGGCGACGATCCGGAGGCCCCCTTGCCGGGCTCCCTTCACCCGACCCTCGCCGAGGCGATGCACACGGCCCCCGCCCCCCGTCCTGCGCGCACCCACCGGGATGACGTCGCGGTCTGGCTCTTCACCTCCGGCTCCACGGGCCGCTCCAAGGCCGCCATCCACACGCACCGCGACTTCGCCTTCAACACCGAGGTCTACGCGAAGGGCACCGTGGGCTACCGCCCGGACGACGTCACCGTCAGCGTCCCGCGCCTTTATTTTGGCTACGCCACCGGCACCAACCTCTTCTTCCCCTTCGCCGTCGGCGCCACCACCTGCCTCTTCTCCGAGCGCCCCACCCCCGAGAGCCTCTACGCCGCCATCGAGCGCCACGCCCCCACCGTCGTCACCAACGTACCGACGATGCTCGGCAAGCTCCTCGACTGGGACGCCGCCCGCGCCGACCGCGACGAGCCCCCCCTCGCCCTCTCCTCCCTGCGCTTCTCCCTGTCCGCCGGCGAGGCCCTCCCCGAGCCCCTGCTCCAGCGCTGGCTCGCCCGCTTTGCCAGCCCCGTCTACGACGGCATCGGATCTGCAGAGATGTTCCATATCTACGCCACCAACCGCCCCGGCGACGTCAGGCCGGGCTCCCTCGGCCGCGCCGTCGATGGCTACGAGCTCCGGGTGCTCCCCCGCGAGGCAGAAGGCCCCGGCGCACCCCCCTTGCCCCCCGACGAGATCGGCGTCCTGTGGGTCAAGGGCGACTCGGTCGCGCTGGGCTACCACCAGGACCGGGACAAGAGCTGGAAGACCTTCCACGGGCACTGGTGCTGCACCGGCGATCTGTTCCGCGTCGACGCCGAGGGCTACCTGTGGTTCGCGGGCCGGGCCGATGAGCTGCTGAAGGTGAGCGGCCTCTGGGTCTCCCCCACCGAGGTCGAAGAGTGCCTGATGCAGCACCCGGACGTCGCCCTCGCCGCCGTGGTCGGCGCCCTCGACGAGGGGCTCCTCAAGCCCAAGGCCTTCGTCGTTCCCCGCGAGGGCGCCGGGCAGCGCGGCGACGCCCTCGTCGCCGAGCTGCAGCAGCACGTGAAATCGCGCCTCAGCAAGCACAAGTACCCCCGCTGGATCGAGCTGGTCGACGACCTGCCCAAGAACGACCGCGGCAAGGTGGACCGCAAGGCCCTCAAATCCCGCGGGGCCGCCTCGTGACCCCGGGCCCCTGGCTCGCCGAGCTGACCACCGACGAGCTCGACGGGCTGCTCCAGCGCCCACCCGTCGTCGCCCTGATCCCGGTCGGCAGCACCGAGCCCCACGGCCCCCACCTCCCCCTGGGCACCGACACCCTCCTCAGCGAGCAGGTCTGCCTCCGGGCTGTAGAGAAGCTCTCTCTACAGAACATCCCTACACTCATCGCGCCACCGATCGGCTACGGCGTGACGTGCTACGCCCGGGGGTTCCGGGGGGCGCTCTCGCTGCGCGCGGCCACCCTGGAGGCGCTGCTGGGGGATCTGATCGCGGGGCTGCTGGACGACGGGTTCGCCCACGTGGCCCTGGTGAACAACCACCTGGAGCCGGAGCATGCGGCGGCGCTGCGGGCGGCGGCGCTGGCGGCGGCGGCGGCGCGGGGGGAGGCGCGGGTGAGCTTCCCGGACCAGCTCACGAGGCGCTGGGGCCGGACGCTGACCGAGGAGTTCAAGCGAGGCGACTGCCACGCGGGTCGCTACGAGACGTCGCTGGTGCAGGCGGCCCGGCCCGGGATGGTGCGGGGCGTGGCCCGCGAGCTGCCGGCGCTGCCGATCTCGCTGGCGACGGCGATCCGGCAGGCGCAAGGCGCGCCGGTGACCTTCGCCGGCATCGGCATGGATCGGGCTTACACCGGCGCCCCTGCGGAGGCCACCGCGCAGGAGGGCGAGGAGAGCTACGAGCGCCTCGCGACGATGGTGGTGACCGAGATCCTCGAACGACTGCAGCCCCCTTCCCCCTGAGCCCCCAATGAAGATCGCATGCATCGGCGGAGGCCCGGCGGGCCTCTACTTCGCCATCCTGATGAAGAAGCAGGACCCGACCCACGAGGTCGAGGTCTTCGAGCGCAACCACGCGGACGACACCTTCGGCTTCGGGGTGGTCTTCAGCGACGCGACCCTGAACCAGCTCCAGCAGGTCGACCCGGAGAGCTACGAGGCGATCCAGGCGAGTTTTTACCACTGGGACAACATCGACGTGCACTACCAGGGCGAGGTGCTCACCTCGACGGGGCACGGGTTCTCCGGGATGTCACGGCGTCGGCTGCTGCAGATCCTGCAGCGTCGCGCCCTCGACCTGGGGGTTCAGCTGCATTTTCACCGCGAGCTGGCCGAGGCCCCCGCCGCGGACCTGATCGTCGCCTGCGACGGGGTGAACAGCCGCTTCCGCGGCGCCCATGACTTTGGCACCCGCGTCGACCTGCGGCCCAACCGCTTCGTCTGGCTCGGCACCACGCTCCCCTTCCCCGCCTTCACCTTCCTGTTCCGCCGGAGCGAGCACGGGCTCTTCCGGGTCCACGCGTACCAGTATGCGCCGCGCTCCGAGGGGGGCGAGCCGCTGTCGACCTTCATCGTCGAGTGCACCGAGGCCACCTGGAAGGCCGCGGGCCTCGACCAGGCCACCGAGGAGCAGACCCTCGCCTACTGCGAGCGGCTCTTCGCCGCCGAGCTCCAGGGGCACCGGCTCGTCGCCAACCGCAGCCTCTGGCGCCAGTTCCCCACGGTGTACAACAAGCGCTGGTGCGCCCGGTCCGGCGAGGCCCACCTGGTGCTGATGGGGGACGCGGCCCACACGGCCCACTTCTCCATCGGCTCCGGCACCAAGCTCGCGATGGAAGACGCCATCGCCCTCGCGGACGCCATCGCCTTCTCCCAGGGCTCCCTCCCCGAGGCCCTCGCCACCTACGAGGCCTCCCGACGCCCGGGCGTCGACGCCGTGCAGCGCGCCGCCCAGGTGAGCCTCGAGTGGTTCGAGCACACCGAGCGCTACTTCGACCGGCTCGCCCCCCTCCCCTTCGCCTTCAGCCTCCTCACCCGCTCCCTCCGCATCACCCACGAGAACCTCAAGCTCCGCGACCCGGACTTCGTCGCCCGCGTCGACCACGACTTCGCCCGGCGCCACGGCTGCGAGCCTCGCCCCCCGATGTTCGCCCCCCTCCGCCTGCGGGGCCTTGTCCTCGACAACCGCGTCGTCGTCTCCCCCATGTGCCAGTACTCGGCGCAGGACGGAATCCCCGGCGACTGGCACCTCGTTCACCTCGGCAGCCGCGCCGTCGGCGGCGCGGGCCTCCTGCTCACCGAGATGACCGACGTCAGCCCCGAGGGGCGCATCACCCCGGGCTGCACCGGCCTCTACAACGATGCCCAGGCCGACGCCTGGAAGCGCATCGTCGATTTCGTCCACACCAGCTCCTCCGCCAAGATAGGCGTCCAGCTCGGCCACGCGGGCCGCAAGGCCTCCACCAGGCTCATGTGGGAGGGCATGGACCTCCCCCTCGACAGGGGCAACTGGCCCATCGTCTCCGCCTCCCCGCTCCCCTACTTCCCTGGCGTCAGCCAGACCCCGACCCCCCTCGACCGCAGCGCCATGAGCCGGATCCGCGACCAGTTCGTCCAGGCCACCGAGCGCGCCGACCGCGCTGGCTTCGACCTGCTCGAGCTCCACATGGCCCACGGCTACCTCCTCGCGAGCTTCCTCTCCCCCCTCACCAACCTCCGGGAGGATGAGTATGGAGGTTCTCTAGATAACCGGCTCCGCTGGCCGCTGGAGGTGCTGCGGGCGGTGCGGGCGGCCTGGCCCCAGGGCAAGCCGATCAGCGTCCGCATCAGCGCGACGGACTGGCACCCGAGGGGGTTGAGCGGCGAGGACGCGGTGCGCATCGCGGCGGCGCTGGCGGCGGAGGGCGCGGATATCCTCGACATCTCGACGGGCCAGACGGTGCCGGAGGGCAAGCCCTCCTTCGGCCGGCTGTACCAGACCCCCTTCGCCGACCGCATCAAGCAGGAGGCCCGCGTGCCAGTGATGACCGTGGGCAACGTCTCGTCCTGGGCCGATGTGAACTCGATCCTGGTGGCGGAGCGGGCGGACCTGGTGCTCCTGGCCCGGGGTCACCTGTACGACCCCTACTGGACCCGCCACGCAGCGCAGGAGCAGGGCTACGAGCTGCCATGGCCGCCCCCGTACAGCGCCGCCCGCACCTTCACGCCCCGGACGAGCTGAACGTACAAAAAGAAGAACCCGCCGGGCCGGCAAGGCGCAGCGGGTCAGCGAGGGCGGCGGCGCGCTCAGCTCGCGGCGGCAGCGGCAGGCTTCCTGGAAGCCGCGCGCTTCTTCGCGCTCTTGTGCAGGTCGAGGAGCCGCGGCACCGGGTAGGCCGCCAGCTTGCTACGGAAGCCCTGGTCCTTGGAGCGGTTCTCCAGGGTCAGGATCGCGTCGATGAGCTTGTCGCGGGTGCCAAACTCGGCCTTCACCTGGGTAAAGATCTGGTGGAGGCGCAGCAGCTTGGCGTTGGACACGTGCTCCAGGCCCTTCTCGCTGTTGAGCCGGTTGACCCAGAGGTCTTCCGACATGAACGCCTTGACCGCCTCGACCAGCTTCGTCTTGTCGCCGAACTTCTCTTTAACAACCGTGATAGGGGCCTTCGCCATGGTGTCCTCGGGCGGTGGTGTCGCCACCGGGGGTAGGTGGTGCAGGTTGACCTGCACCGGTCAAAAAGGAGGGCGCACTTGTACGCCTTCGGGGCCAGAACGCAAGCGCTCCTTGCGAGGGGCCCGGGGCACGAAAAAAAATGGCTCTCCCCGGGCCTGTCCGGGAACTTCTCGCCCAGGGCCCTGCTCGTAGGCTCACCCCCGGAACAACAAGGCGAGGATCGATCATGGTGCGAGGCTGGATGAACGTGGCGCTGCTGGCAGGGATCTCGATCATGGCGGCGCTGGGGGCTTCCCAGCGCACCCCCAGCCTGGTGCTCGCCCACCTCCCCGGGGACCCGGCCCTCGCCGAGCTGGAAGCCAGGGTCGCTTCTGACCCCAAGGATGAAGCCGCGATGATCCAGCTGGCGCGGACGCTGCTGGACCGGAACGCGCCGGGGCTGGCGGTGACGGTGCTGGAGCGCTCGCCCTCGGTGCTGCAACGCTCGGCGGAGGCGGCGGATCTGGCGTCGACGGCGCAGCTGCGGTCGGGGAAGAACCGGTCGGCGCTGGCGTGGACGAGGCAGGCGCTGGCGCTGTGCGAGAAGCGAGGGTGCGAGCACGGGACGGTGGTCCGGGCGACGCGGCGGGAAGAGCTGCTGGAGGCGGCGGTGAGCGAGGGGATCGAGGATCTGGACGCGAACCCGGAGGCGACGGCGCGGGTGCTGCGCAAGGCGGTGCGGCAGGTCCAGCTCGCCATGAACTGAAGGGGCGAGCCAGGGGGCGGGCGGATTGGTTTTGGCCCGGGCGTCCAAAGCCCACTATCCTGTAGATTCATGGGCAAACTGCTGCGAACCGTTGGGTGGGTCTCGATCGTGCTGGGGGTGATCGTGGGCGGCCTGCGGGCGACGGTGCTGGAGTGGTGGCGGGTCCCGGTGGACGATCCGCAGCACGGGGCCTCGCTGGCGCCCTCGCTGTACCCGGGCGACCTGGTGCTGCTGTGGAAGGGGTCGCTCAAGGCGGGGGATCTGGTGCGCTGTGCGGATCCGGAGGCGCCCGGGCGCCATGTGGTGGGCCGCATCATGGGGGAGGCAGGGGACAACGTGGAGCTGAGCGGCGTCGACGTGATCGTGAACGAGCGCCGCACGGTGCAGGAGCACAGCTGCTCGCCCGCGAAGGTCACCGTCCAGGACCCGAGCACCGGCGCGGATGTCGAGCTCCACTGCGGGATCGAGGTGCTGCAGAGCCGCAAGCACATGCGGGCCACCGGGATGAACAGCGCCCGCTCGACGGTCTCGCGGAAGGCCACGGTGGCCGAGGGGCAGGTGTACCTGGTGAGCGACAACCGGGCGTACCCCTTTGACTCCCGGGATTACGGGGGCATCCCCAAGGCGAGCTGCAAGTCGTTCGTGTTCTTCCGCATCAAGGGCCTCAAGGGCTTCGGAGACGCCGAGACACGCTTGACCTTCGTCAACTGAGGCGAGAGCCTCTTCCCAGGGCCCCGAGGGCTTGCGACACTGGGGTCATGTCGCTTGTCTCCTGGCGCTGGGCGCTGCTCCTCGGGTCCTGTCTTGTGGTGTACGCCTGCGCGCAGGCCAACGAGGAAGAGGCCCCGGGGGAGGACGCCGGCGCCGCCGGGGAGGCGGGCGAGGCGGGCGCCGCGGGCGAGGCAGGTCAGGGCGGCGACGCGGGCAAGGCCGGCTCCGGTGGTGCGGGCAAGGCCGGCTCCGGCGGCGCTGGCCAGGGCGGCGCGGGCAAGGCCGGCTCCGCTGGCTCCGGAGGCTTTGATTTCGCGGGCTCCGGCGGCGCTCCGAGCAAGCTGATCGACAGCGCCCTCAGCCTCCCCCCGCCCACCGCCACGAGCTGCCAGAACGAGGGGCAGACCGGCGGGGACTGCAACAACAGCGGCCTGGTTTGCCGGATCTTCAGCGCCGAGGAGGGGCGCTGCGAGGGCTGCAACCCCTGCGGCAAGCCCGGGGAAAGCTGCAACGCCTCGGTCAAATGTGGCCTGGGCAGCCAGTGCTACGCGGGGGTCTGCCGCGAGTACTGCGCGCTGGGCGACACGAGCGCTTGCAAGAACGGCGGCAAGTGCAAAGACGTGGGGAACGAGAGCACGGGAGTGTGCGTGTTCTGAGCGAGGCTCCATGCACCTGTCGAACGGTTACCTCACCCTCGGTCAACCCTCCGGAGTCCCGATACGGGTCCACTGGACCTTGCCCCTCGGGGCCCTCTTCTTCTCCCGCTTCACCTGGAGCCCGGGCTTCTGGCTCGGCTTCTTCCTGCTGATCCTTGCCCACGAGCTCGGGCATGCGGCCCTGGTGCGCCTGCGCAAGGGGACGGTGACCGAGGTGATCGTCCATGGCATCGGCGGCGAATGCCGCCACACCGGGGCCTACTCGGAGCTCTCGTCGTCGATCATCGCCTGGGGCGGCGTGCTGGCCCAGGCGGTGCTGCTCGCCGGCGCCTTCGCGTACCAGAAGCTGGTGGGCGCGGGCTCGCCCTTCGTGGCGCAATTGCTCGGGGTCTGGATCGAGACCAACCTGACGCTGATGGCCATCAACCTGCTGCCCATCGCCCCCCTCGACGGCGCCCGGGCCTGGAAGCTCCCGGGGCTCCTCAGGGCGCGCCGCCCCCAGGAGCGCCCCAGGGCCACGCGCCCCAAGCTGCGGTTGATCAAGGGTCAGAAGGGCGCAGACCTGGACGAAGCCGACCCGCCCCCCATGTCGGACGCGCTCAAGAAGGAGATCGAGCGCATCACCCGCGAGGCGCTCCGCGACGCGCGCAAGGATCGCAACTGAGCCCGCACGCGCTGGCCACCGCGGGCCCGGTCACGCGAGGCCGCGGCGCACCGCGAAGCGCGTCAACGCCTGGGCATCATGCAGATCGAGCTTGCGCATCAGGTTGGTGCGGTGAGCGTCGACGGTCTTGGGTGAGAGCCCGAGCAGCTCGCCGATCTGCCGGTTGGTGTTCCCCTGGGCGACCAGCCGCAGGATCTCCCGCTCGCGGGGGGTGAGCCGCTCCAGATCATCGACCGGCGCCCCGGGGGCCAGGGCCGAGGGCTCCAGGCTCTCGTCCAGGAACGTCCCGCCGCCGGCCACGGTCCGCAGCGCACCGACCAGATCGTCGAGCCCCGCCCCCTTGACCACGAAACCCGCAGCCCCTGCCTGGAGCGCAGGGCGCACAAACTCCGGGGAAGCATGCATCGAGAGCACCATGCACCGGGTCTGAGGGCAGGCGTTGCGGGCGCGGCGCAGCACCTCCACGCCATCCATCACCGGCAGGGTCAGATCCACCAGCAACACGTCCGGGAGCAGCAGCGGCAGCTCGCGCAGGGCCGCGGCGCCGTCGGAGAATTCTCCGACCACCTCCACGTCCGACTCTTCCGAGAGGAGCGCGCGGATCCCCGCGCGCACGATGGCATGATCATCGACGATGGCGACTCGTATCATGAGGCCTCCAGCGGCAGGGTGACTTCGACCCGGAACCCGGGTGTCCCTTCGATAAACCTGGCCTCTCCCCCCAGCAAGCGCGCTCGCTCCTCGATCGAGCTGAGCCCACCGCCTCGCTCGTGGCCCGGCGCCAGCCCGCGCCCGTCGTCCTCGACCAGGACCCGCAAGGTGGCTCCCTCCACCCCCATCTCGATCCGCACCCGGGACGCCCGCGCATGCCTCGCCACGTTGGTCAGCGCCTCCTGGACGATCCGGTAGAGCGCCGTCTCCATGTGGGCCTCCAGGGTATCTGGAATTTCCATACTCCAGGCCACCTCGATGCCGGCGGCGGCGGCGACGGCGTCGCCGTGGCGGACGAGGGCGCCCTGGAGGCCGAGCTCGGCGAGGGCGGGGGGCCGGAGGGCGGCGGTGGAGCGGCGGATCTCTTCCATGGCCTCGTCGATGTGGTCGGCGGCGGCGCGGAGGCGGTCGGCGGCGGGGCCCTGGAGGTTGCTCTTGCGGATCGAGGAGAGGTGGAGGCGAGCCGCGGTGAGGGCCTGCCCTGCGCCGTCGTGGAGGTCCCGGGCGATGCGGCCTCGCTCCTCCTCGCGGAGGGTGAGGGAGAGCTGGGCGACGAGGGCGGCGATGCGGCGCTCGGCGGCGGCGATGGCCCGGGTCGGGACGAGGTAGAGCAGGACGCCAAGGAGGGCAGAGAGGAGAGCAGAGGCCGCGGCGAGGGTGGCGGTGCCGAGGAGCAAGGGGCGCTCGGGGACGCCGATCCAGACGCGGGCCTGGGGCCGCTCGGCGATGCGCACCTCGGCCATCCCCCACAGGAGGCGCCCGGAGATCGGATCGCCCAGCGGCAGGCGCTCGCCCCGGGCGTCGTGGACCACCAGCGCGCGGGAGACACCGAGCCCTTCGCTGGCCAGGCGCTCGGCGATCTTGCTGGTGTCGTAGCGCCAGAGCATCGGTCTCTGGAGCATCACGTCGTGGAGCACGACGGAGACACGCTGCGCCTCGGACCGCGCCGAGGAGACAAGCTCGTGGCGTTTTTGCAGGTAATACACCGCAGGGGGCCCCAGCGCTCCGGCCAGGGAGGTGCCCAGCACCAGCGGCACCATGCGGCGACGGAACCAGGCGGAGAGGGCGAAGGGGGTCACGGGGTCTCCAGCGGCAGGCACCCCTGGGCCTCGATGATCCCCCGGCCCCGGGCGGATCGAGCGAAACGCAGGAACGCCTCGACCCGGGGGGTTCGATCCTGGCGGTGCACGAAGGAAAGCTCTCGCGTGGCCTTCCAGCGCCCGTCCCGCAGGGACCCCAGCGAGGGCTCCACCCCCTCGATCTTGAGGCCCTTGAGGGTGCCCCCCGCGCTCACCGCCCCCAGATCGACGACGCCCACCCCGCCCGGCGTCGAGGCCAGCGCCTCGCGCATCGCTTCATCGTGGTAAAGAACGCGGGCCCGTCGCTCAAGGTAGGCTCGCTCGCGCAGGGGTTTCAGCGAAGGGATCCAGCGCTCCAGGGCGACGTTCGCCGACTCTTCCCGGTCCCTGAGCAGCAAGAACAGGCGCTCCCCTTCCACGATCACCGGCTCCCCGGCGTAGAGCTGCTCGATCTGCGCGACGCTCATGCCGGCGGTCCGGCTGGCCTGGTGCACCGCGAGGACCACCGCGTTGCGGGCCACCGGGGTCACCGTGAGCGGCAGATCCCGCTCCCGGAGCGAGAGCGGGCGCGAGATCATCCCCAGATCGACGACCCCATCCCGCACCGCGCGCACACCGCCACCGGAGCCGACGCTGGGCTCGATCTCCACACGCCAGACCTCCCCCTCGGGGCTGGCGTGCCACGCCGCCGCCAGGGCGCGCGCCAGGGGCACCATCGCGCCTGTCCCGAGCAGGCGCAGGACCCCTTGTTCTGCCTGGAGCGTGGGCGCTTCCAGCTTGTTTTCTGGTGGCGGCGGATCCCCCTCGCACCCCTGCAACGCGAGCCCCAGCGCGGAGAGCAGGAGGGTGCGGCGCCCCACGGCCCCGTTCACTTCTTCGGCGCGGAGGGGGCAGGCTGCAGGACCAGGGAGCTCTCCTGGAATTTACCCTGACGGAACAGGAGCACCTTGGCGCGCTCGCCCACGCCCTTGCTCAAGATGGCTCGGGACAGATCTTCAGGCGATCCGACCGGATGATCATCGACAGCCACGATGAGATCGCCCGGTACCTTGTCGCTGGCGGCCTTGATCCCGGCTTCATCGGCGGGGCTCTCGGGCTGGACCCCCAGCACCCGCACCCCGGAGACGGCACCCTTCTCGGCGACCCCGCGGATGCCCAGCCAGGGCGCAGGACGCACCGTGCTGGGCGGCGCGGACGCCAGGAACTGACGGATCACCGGCACCGGAACCCCCACCGGCGAGGGGAGGCAGGGGCCTTTCTCGACCGGCATGCAGGCCCGTCCCACCATCGCCACCACGTTCCCTTGCTCGTCCACCACCGGGCTCCCCAGCTCTTTTGCCCCCAGCTTGGAGCCAATCTCGAAGAACCCCTGGAGCGCCTGCTCGTCTGCTCCCAGGAAGTTCTTTCGCCCCTTGAGCGCGATGGGCGCGACCTGCGCCTTGCCCTTGCCCGGGGAGAAGCTCTTGAGCCCCTTCTGCTGCAGCGGATCCCTGGTCGAGGCGGAGAGCCCTTCCGGCCACTTGCCGACCTGCGGCACCAGCATCGCCATGTCCCACAGCCGGTTGCTGTGGCCCACCTTGGCCTTCACCGCGCTGCCGTCCGGATAACGGATCGCCAGGTTGTTGCCGTCGCTCAGGGGAGACAGCGCCGTCAGGATCCGACCATCCTCCCCCAGCACCGTACCAAGACCGATCACCTCGCCGGCCCGCTCGATGGAGACCACCCCCCGGCGCGCTCGCTCCGTCGGATCCTCCTTCGGCTTGTCGGCGTCCTTGTCTTCCTTGCCCTCGGCCTTCTCGGCCTTCTCGGCCTTCTCGGCCTTCTCGGCCTCGGGCTTCTCTTTCTTGCCCTTCTTCTTGTCGTCGTCCGCCAGGGCATGGGGAGCATCCCCCTTGCTGTCAGCAGGGGGTGCAACCACAACCCTCACGCGCTTCCCTTTCCAGGTGAAGGTGAGGTCTTTCTTGGCCTCCTCCGCCAGGGACACCCCGCTCGTCAGGAGCGTGCAGAGGAAGGTCGTGGTGAGGCCCAGGAGGGGCAAGGAGAAGAGGTTGCTGCGCCGCACCCCATGACTGTAGCGCGAGGACGAGGACATGCCTCCTGGAAGTTGCAAATCCCGCTCCTCCCCCTTCCATCCCCCGATCCCTGGGGGGGTACCTGGGGTACGCTCCCCCGGCTGGTCAGCGTTTGACCCGGAACGAGAGGGATTTCCATGCGCACGGTCACAAACTTCCCGCTCCTCGCTACCTGGGGGGGGCGAGGTCGAACGAGATGCTGGCTGAAGGTGCAAACGCCGTGAAGGTCACA
>JALOQB010000145.1 GCA_025453595.1 Polyangiaceae bacterium | reverse complement strand
CAGCCGCAGCCGCAGCCGCAGCCGCAGCCGCAGCCGCAGCCGCAGCCGCAGCCGCAGCCGATTCTTCTTGTTGGTTTGAGGTCAACAGGATGGTTCGATAGTTCTAATATTCCATAGATAGAAATCATCTATAGATGATCACCATATAACATTAACTCTTGGCGCATCTCTCTGCAGAAAGATCGATACCGACCACGACTGCGGCTGCGGCTGCAGGGGAGGGACGGCTGCGGCTGCAGGGGAGGATCGGCTGCGGAGAGAGATGGTGGATTAGTCGGCGCGGGCGCAGCGGAAGCCGAGCCAGGGCATACGTTCCTCCGGGGACGCCATCAGCCGCGCCGCCCCCCGGAGCCAGGGCGCCGCGTGGAGGTAGCTGCCCCCGCGGATCACCCGGAACGGGCTCCGGCTCTGGCCCGGGCCCTGGGGGTTGGTCACCGCGCCGGCCTCGTGCCTGGGCTCGTACAGATCGCTCACCCACTCGGCCACGTTGCCTGCCAGGTCGTCGATGCCATCCGGGGTGCGTCCATCCGGGAAGCTCCCGACCGGCGCCAGCTCCAGGAACCCATCGCGCCCGTCGTGGTCCGGCGTGGAGACCTTCTCGCGGCGCAGCCCCCGCAGCATGTCCATCCAGACCCGGTAGGTCGTCCCCAGCAAGCCGTGGTTGGATACCCGGCGGTTGTAGCCGTTCCCCCAGGGGAACTGGCGCCCCTCGGCCCCGCGCGCCGCCCGCTCCCACTCGGCCTCGGTCGGTAGCCGCTTGCCACGCCAGCCGCAGTAGGTCCGTGCGTCCTCCCAGGTCACGTAGCTCACCGGGAAATCGGGCCGCGCAAAGCGTTTCCCTCCGCTGTCGTAGGGTGGCCGAGCGCACTTCCCAGCGTCCACGCAGCGAAGGTACTCGGCCACGGTCACCTCGCGCTGGTCGATCCAGTACGGGTCCAGCGTCACGGGGTGCTCTTCCAGCTCGTTGGCCAGCAGCTCCTCGGGGTGCACCCCGTCGGCATCGCCGTGGAGCTGGGTCTCTCGCAGCATCGGGAGCTCGCAGGCCCCTGGTTTCGCCTCCCGCTTGCAGAGGTCCAGCGCCTGCAAGATGGGCGGCAGCGAGGAGCCCATGGTGAAGGTACCACCCCCGATCCTCACCTCGGGCGGAGGAGGGGTCCGGAGCACCACCAGCGGCCCCGCCCCCGCGGTCGTTGCGGCCCGGGGCAGCGCGGAGGGGCGACGCAGCAGCCGGGGCCGGGCTTCGAGGGGGCCCGGCGCCAGCGCCACGACCAGCAGCGCCGCGGCCAGCCGCAGGGGCGAGGGGTGCAGGCTCACGGCCCCAGCAGGATCTGCACCGGGCGCTCCAGGAGCGACCGCAGCTCGGCCAGGAACCGGGCGCCCACCGCTCCATCGATCACCCGGTGATCGCAGGAGAGCGTGAAGGCCAGCTTCTTCCCTGGCACCACCGCGCCGTCCTTCACCACCGGCTCGTCGCGCACCCGACCCACCGCCAGGATCGCGCCCTCGGGCGGGTTGATCACCGCGGCGAATTCGTCGATCCCGAACATGCCCAGGTTGGAGATGGAGAAGGTTCCGTTGCTCATCTCGTCCGGGGAGAGCTTCTTGGCGCGGGCCCTGGACGCCAGGTCCCGGATGCTGCGGCCGATCTCGAGGACGCCCTTGCGATCGGCGTCCCGCAGCACCGGCGTCACCAGGCCCTCTGGCACCGCCACGGCCACCGAGATGTCGACCCGCTGGTGCACCAGGATCGCCTCGCTCGAGAACTGCGCGTTGCACTCCGGTACCCGCCGCAGGGCCACCGCGCTCGCCTTCACGATCAGGTCGTTGATCGAGATCTTCTCCGGCTCTTCACCCTTCCTCGTGGCCGCGGCGATCTCCCCGTTGATCTGCTCGCGGAAGGAGACCAGCGCCCCCGCGTCCACGTCGATGGTCAGGTAGAAATGGGGCACGCTCTGCTTCGACTCGGTGAGCCGCCGCGCGATGGTCTTGCGCATCATGCTGAGGGGCCTGGCCTCGGGAGCTGCCAGCCCCGCCGGGGTCGCGGCGCGGGGGGTCGCCGGTGCGATCGCCGGGGTCGGGACCGCCGCGGGGGCAGGGGTCGGAGCGGGGGCGACCGGAGCGGGGGCGGCCGGAGCGGGGGCGCGAGCGTCCAGGGACAGATCGCGGGCGATGATGCGACCGCCGGGGCCGGACCCCTGGATGGTATGGAGATTCAGGTCATGCTCCCGTGCGAGCTTGCGCACGTAGGGGGAAGCCTTGACGCGGCCCCCGGGGGCCAGCGAGGCCGGGGGGGTGCTGGCGGTCTGGCCGGCGGAGGCCTGGGGTTGCGGCGCGGCGGTCGCGGTCGCGTTCGCAGGCGGGGGTGCCGGGGCGCCACCGCCGAGCAAGGAGGAGAAGTCCTCGCCAGGTTTTCCGATGACGGCGACGGGCTGGCCGAGCTTGACCATGCTGCCAGCGGGGACCAGGATCTTGAGGAGGGTACCGCGATCGAAGGACCGGAACTCCATGGTCGCCTTGTCGGTCTCGACGTCGGCGAGGAGGTCATCGACGGCGACGGTGTCGCCTTCTTTGCGGTGCCACACGGCGAGCTGACCCTCCTCCATGGTGGGGGAGAGCTTGGGCATCTCGAGGAGCTTGGCCATGGTGGTTCCCTGGGGTCAGCGAGCGTAGAGGGCGGCGCGGGCCGCCTCGACGACGCGAGGAGTGTTGGGGATGACATGCTGCTCGAGGGCAGCGTTGTAGGGCATGGGGACGTCGAGGAAGGAGACGCGCCCCACGGGGGCATCGAGGTCATCGAAGGCAAAGCGCTGGATACGGTCGGCGATCTCGGCGCCGACGCCCCCGTAGGACCAGCCTTCGTGGACGATGACCGCGCGGTGGGTCTTGCGGACCGAGCGGAGGATCGTCTCTTCGTCGAGGGGCCGCAAGGAGCGCAGGTCGATGACCTCGGCGTCGATGCCCTGCCGGGCCAGCTCGGCGGCGGCGTCGAGGCAGACGTGGACCGGGCGAGACCAGGAGATCAGGGAGATGTCTTTGCCTTCGCGGGCGACGCTGGCGACGCCGAAGGGGACGGTGAAGTCAGGGTCATCGGGGACATCACCCTTGAGGCTGTAGAGGGTCTCGCTCTCGAAGACGAGGACCGGGTTCTCGTCGCGGATCGCGGTCTTCATCATGCCGTAGGCGTCGGCGGGGGTGGCCGGGGCGATGCACTTGATGCCGGGGATGTGGGCATAAAAGTGCTCCATGGCGTGGGAGTGCTGGGAGCCGACCTGGCGCGCGGACCCGTTGGGGGCGCGGAACACGATCGGCACCTGGAGCTGGCCGCCGGACATCTGGCGCAGCTTGGCCGCGTTGTTGAGGATCTGGTCGAAGGCGACGGCGGAGAAATTCCAGGTCATGAACTCGACGATGGGCCGCAGTCCGACCATCGCGGCGCCGATGGCGATGCCGGCGAAGCCGCTCTCCGCGATGGGGGTGTCGATGACCCGTTTGGGCCCAAACTTTTCAAGGAGGCCCTCGGTGACCTTGTAGGCCCCCTGGTAGTGGCCCACCTCTTCGCCGAGGAGGAAGACGGAGTCGTCGCGCTCCATCTCTTCGAGCATGGCGGCGCGGAGCGCCTCGCGGAACCGAAGGGATCGGGTACCCATGGTGGTTGGTGCCTTGTGCTAGCGGGCGAAGGGCCCGACGTAGGTGGTCGCTTCGAGGAGGTCAGCGGAGGGTTCAGGGGAGGACTCGGCGAACTGGACGGCGTCGAGGACCTCGGCCTCGATCTCTTCTTCGACGCGGAGCACGTCGGCCTCGCGGCCGCCGTCGACGAGCTGCTTGCGAGCGCGGAGGAGCGGGTCACGGGCCTTGTGGGCCTCGACCTCCTCGCGGCTGCGGTACTTGCCGGGGTCGCTCATCGAGTGGCCGCGGAACCGGTAGGTGCGCAGCTCGATGAGGGCCGGCTCGTTGTGCTCGCGGGCGCGATCGATGGCCTTGCGGATGTGGGCCTCGACCTCGAGCACGTCCTCGACGATCAGCCGGTCGCTCTGCATGCCGTAGCCGGGGGCCTTGAGGGTGAGGTCCTCGACGCTGAGGGTGCGGGACATCGGGGTCCCCATGGAGAACTCGTTGTTCTCGCAGATGAAGACCACGGGGAGCTTCCAGAGGGCGGCGAGGGAGAGCCCCTCGTGGAAGTCTCCGATGGGGACCGCCCCCTCGCCGAAGAAGCAGAGGGTCACGGCCTTTTCATCGCGGTACTTGCTGGCGAAGGCCACGCCGGCCGCGAGCGGGATGTGGCCGCCCACGATGCCGTAGCCGCCCAGCATGCGGTTCTTGGCGTCAAAGAGGTGCATCGAGCCGCCAAGCCCCCGGGAGCACCCGGTGTCCTTGCCATAGAGCTCGGCCATCAGGGCCCGGGCGCTCATGCCGCGCACCAGGGCCATGCCGTGGTCGCGGTAGGTACCGATCATGGTGTCCTCGGGGCGCATCGCCGCCGAGCACCCGGCTGCCACGGCCTCCTGGCCGATGTACAGGTGCAAGAATCCGCCAATTTTCCCCTTGGCATAGGCCGCCGCGGCCTCCTCCTCGACGCGGCGAATGAGCTGCATCTGGCGGTACAGGTGCAGCAGGTGATCGAGCTTGGAAGAATCGGTCATCGCGCCTCGCTTGCGAGGACCCCAGCGCGGGGTCGCGGGGAGACTATCGACGGGACCGCGGCGCTACGCAAGCCGACTCACCGGTTGCAGGACAAACGACCCGGGACCCCCCGGACCCCGGGGCAAATCAGGGCTTCTTGAGCCGGATCAGCGGGGGGCGACCGCCGGTGGAGGCGGAGGGGGCGGCCGTGGCGGTCACCGTCGCGGTCGCGGCCGGCTGGCTGGCCGTGGGGGCGACGGTCGGGGGGGGCGCCGCACCGCTTGCGTCTTCCTGGAGGATCCAGCCGAGCCGGAGCTGCCCCGGGGCAAAGGGGAACTCGACGAGGTAATAAGGCCCCTTGCGCGCCTTCTTGTTGACGGCGGTGCCGGGCCCGATCCGATGGAGGATCTCGGACCCCTGATCGGCCGCCTTGCGAGCGATGGCCACGCGGCGCACCGTGGTGGTCCCGATCTCGGGCCCCTCGTCCGAGTACCGCTGCACGTCCGACTCGGGGGCCGCCATCAGGCCGGTGCCCGGGCCCGTGTTGATCTGGATCCCGGGGGCGCCGGGCTGGCCGCTCTGCGCCGGTTCTTCTTCCTTCTTCTTGCAGGCGGCCAGCGGGATGACGGTGGCGACCAGCAGGGCCGCGAGGGGGCGAGCGAGCGTGCGTGGATCCATGCGAGACCTCTGGGGTCACTCTACGCCTCGCGCCGCCAGATCCTGCCCTCTTTTTCCGGCCACGGTCTCCCCTCCCTCGGGCGAGGGGTCTTGCTCTAAGCTGCGGGCCCATGGCAACGGTTCACGGCGGCAGGCTTGTTTCCCAGGCGCTCAAGCGCCACGGCGTCTCCCACCTCTTCACCCTCTGCGGAGGGCACATCCAGTCGATCTACGACGGCTGTCTCGACGACGGGATCCGCGTGGTCGACGTCCGGCACGAGCAGACCGCGGGGCATGCTGCGGACGGCTACGCCCGCGTCACCGGCAAGCCCGGCGTCTGCGCGGTCACCGCCGGCCCTGGCGTCACCGACGTCGTCACCGCCGTGGCCAACGCCCAGCGCGCCGGGATCCCCATGGTCGTGCTCGGCGGCGCCGGGCCCACCTTCTACGCGGACATGGGCTCCTTGCAGGACATGGACACGGTGTCCCTGCTGCGCCCCATCTCGAAGTGGGCCACCCGCGTCGTCGATATCAAGCGCATCCCCGAGTACATCGACGCCGCGATGCGCGTCGCCCAGGCCGGCGTCCCCGGGCCCGTGTACCTGGAGATGCCCCTCGATATCCTCATGAATTTCCATGACGACACCGAGCTCCCGCTGACCGGCCCCGCCGAGCCCCCGCGCCCCGCCGGGGACCCGGGCTCCATCGCCCGCGTCGCCGAGCTGCTCCGGGCCGCCGAGCGCCCGATGTTCATCGTCGGCTCCCAGCTCCGCTGGAGCCCCGCCCGCGACGCCGCCCGTCGCTTCTCCGAGGCCTCGTCCGCGCCCTTCTTTGTCAACGGGATGGCCCGCGGCTCGATCCCTGCGTCCAGCCCCAACCTCTTCTCGCGCTCCCGCAAGCAGGCCATGGCCGCCGCCGACGTGATCGTCGTCTTCGGCACCCCCTTCGACTTCCGCGTCGAGTACGGCCGGGCCTTCAACCCCCAGGCCAAGATCGTCCAGGTCGACCTGGACGGCGCCGAGATCGGCCGCAACCGCGCCGTGGACGTCGCCATCCACGGCGACAGCGGCCTGGTCCTCGAGCAGATCCTGGCCGCCATGGGGGGCACCGGGCCTCAACGCCCCGAGTGGGTCGAGCAGATCCGCGCCGCGGAGAACAGATCCAGGGCCAAGATGGCCGCCGAGATCGCCAGCGACGCCAGCCCCCCAAACCCGCTCCGGGTCTGCGCCGAGCTCGGCAAGCGCCTCGGCAAGGAGGACATCGTCATCGGGGACGGCGGCGATTTCGTCGCCACCGCGGCCTACGTGCTCTCCCTCGAGTGGCCCCAGCTCTGGATGGACCCGGGCCCCCTCGGCACCCTGGGCGTGGGCCCCGGCTACGCCATGGCCGCCAAGCTCCTGCGGCCTCACGCCAACGTGGTGCTGGTCTATGGGGACGGCAGCTTCGGCTTCCATGCCCTCGAGTTCGAGGCGATGGTCCGCCAGAACATCCCGGTGGTCTCGGTCATCGGCAACGACGCCGCCTGGACCCAGATCCGCCGCGGTCAGGTCGAGATGTTCTCCGAGGAACGCTCTGTCGCCACGGCCCTCGATTACACGCGCTATGACCGGGTCGTCGAGGCCCTCGGCGGCTTCGGTGCCTACGTCGAGACCGTCGACCAGCTCGGCCCCGCCCTCGA
Source organism: Polyangiaceae bacterium (assembly GCA_025453595.1). Classification (GTDB taxonomy): domain Bacteria; phylum Myxococcota_A; class Polyangia; order Polyangiales; family Polyangiaceae; genus JANWXX01. The sequence continues at coordinate 9,934 of JALOQB010000145.1, read as the reverse complement.
CGCGGCTTTCGCCTCCGGCAAGCCTGCCTGCGTGAACGTCAAGATCGCCCGCAGCGAGTTCCGCAAGGGCTCGATCAGCGTCTGATTTTCATCAGCGCTCGAACCGGAATGACCCCCCGGTGATCGCGTAGGACTGGGCCGGCGTGCAGTTGGTGCAGTTCAGCGTCCCCGAGAAGGTCCCCTCCACGAACGCATCGCTGCTGCCCGAGATCACCAGGTCCAGGCCCCCGGGCAGCCCGTCCTCGTCGTTCGCCCGGATCACCTTGTCATTGGCCTGATTCTGCGCGTCCTCCGGCGTCGGATACACCGCGATCTGCATCCCCCCCTGTTGCCCTGGGTAGCTTCCGACCCCTAGCTTCTCGCTGTCGATGAGGAAGAGCACCTGACCATACCGCTCCCCTTCCTGCGAGATCGCCTCCTTGTCGGTGCCTGCGCCGATCGAATAGAAGACCCCGATCGTCGAGGAGAGCTGGCCTGTATCCGGCAGGAAAGTCGCCGTTCGCTTCGAGATCCCGGGGCCCTCCACCGTGAACTTCAGGAACTGCCCGGTCGCCGGCTGGGAGCCGCCGGCCGTGCCCCCCGGATCGTCCTCGGAGCAACCGGCCAGCATGGCGCAGAGCAGCCCCAGCAACAGGCCGCCACGCCGGGAGAATCGGGAAAGGTTCATGGTGTTCATGCCCCCATTGTACCCCGCTTTTCCCCTTCTCTTTGTTCCGGCAACCTTCCGCGAACCTTCGCTCTGCTCGGACCCATGCCCCCGGAACAACGCCCGTCAGGGGGTCGCGCAGCACAGCGTCGCGGGGCCTTCCTGCGTCAACTCTCCCTGGAGCGTTCCCCCCTTGGGCGTGCAGCCCCCTGGTGCCTCCAGCTTGATCGGCACCGTGTTGATCGACCAGTGCTCCTGGGGGGAGGTCAGCGCATGGAAGAACCCCGCGCACTCGGGGCCAAACCCCGGCAGAGGGCCGAAGTCGCTCCCGCAGTCGGGTACGAAGCGCAGCTGCACCGTCGCCACGCCGCAGGTCGGGGGGCTCGCCACCTCGCAGGCGCAGGCCTCGCAGCTCCGTTGGTCCACAAAGTTTCTGCTCACCTCCCGGCGCTGAGGCCACCCTTCCGGGCAGGCCTCGCCGGCAGCGCCCAGGACGCAGCGCTGCTCTCCTGCACCCGCTGACCCCTCGCACAGCCGCAGCGCCTGCCCCTTGACCTGGCCCGGCTGGAAGGCCCCCCCGCTGGCCTTGCAGGACCCCGCCACCGGCACCCCCGGCTGAACGCGCCCCGAGATGTCCCCGTTCGCTGGTGCCTCGAAATCGAAACACCCGTTCTGCCACTGGCTCGCCTGGATCACCTGCGCGTTCCCGCATTGCTGGTTGCCCAGCGCCACCTCGACGGGGCCATGGATGCAGGACCCCCCTTCCATGACCCCACAGGCGCAGGGAGAGCAGGCCGGCAGCCCTTCCAGCCCCTCCACGTAAAGCTCCCCCTGCTTGCCTCCGCAGTCCGCGAAGTTCGATGGCTCCGAGCCCAGCGACGCCTGCGCCACCCGGAAGGGCCCTTGCCACCCCAGCGGCGCCCCTCCCCCCGTCCCTCCGCCTCCGGATCCCCCTCCGCTCGACCCCCCTGTGCCTGCGGCCCCGCTCTGTCCGGAACTTCCGGATAGTCCCCCCTGCCCGGAGGAGCCGCCCTGGGCGCCGCTCCCGCCCCCATCCCCGCCCGTTCCCCCGTCCCCGCCTGTGCCGCCAGAACCGCCCTTGCTGAGCTTCCGTGGGGAATCTTCCGGTACATCGGCACCGGCGAAGGCGGTGCAGCCGCCGAGCGCGAAGGCCAGCAGCAGGAGAACGCGCTTGCTCATGGTGGTGCCTACCATAAGCCCGTGCCCCATGCGGGGATACCCCCCTCGGCCCCGCCCCCTGCTCAGGGGAGCTTGAACGGGAGCTCGACGAAGGTCGCGGTGGGGCGAGGGCTCAGGCGGAGGGAGGCCAGCTGATCCTGGAGGCAGGAGACCACCTCCGGCCTGCTCTTGCCCCGGAGCTCCTGGACACTGAAGGCGAGGGGGGTCCCTTCGGGGCCGATGGTCCCGTTCCAGACCTGCTCGCTGCTGCGAGGCTCGGGGTTCTTCGCCACCGCAGGCTCCCAGCAAGCCTTGAGCAGGGCGCTCCGGCGTCGTTCCACCTCGGCGCGCAGCTCTTCCTGGGCGCTGACCGCGGGCCCGGGGGCGCTTGCGGGCTGGGCAGGGGAGGGGGGAGCCCTCCTGGGGGTGACCGCAGGGCTGGCCGCGGGCGGAGGCGCCTCGGCGGCCCTGGGTTGACCGCGGAGACCGAAGAAAATCCCTGCGCCGATCAACGCTCCGGCGCCCAGGATGGCGAGGACAATTTCCGGGTTCTTCATTCCAGCGCGCCGGAGCGAAGGATCAGTTGGTGACCTGGACCCAGCCGTTCACGTAGTCGTTGTCGTCGATCGCGGTAGTGCCTTGATTGAAGACGCAGAACCCCACCCTCCAGGTGCCCGCACCGGGGATGATGGTTGCGGTGGCTGCCCAGGATGTGCGGTTGGTGTTGAACTCCCCGAGGGAGTAATTAATGCTCACAAAGTTGGTGATCACTCCCCCTGCCGAGGGTTGGTAGCAGACGCCATAACGGCCTACGGCGGTCCCCGTGGTGGTCGCTAGGGGGGCCTGGGCCGCAGCCGTCAAGCGCTGGGTGGCCGTGGTCGTGACCGTGGCCTGGGGGCCCACAAAGACGTAGTCGGTTGGGTTGGTGGCGATGGAGCCGGCGGCGCCATTGAAGGCTGCGGTGGCCACGATCCCGGTAGGGCCAGCGGGGCCAGCGGGGCCAGCGGGGCCAGCAGGGCCGGCAGGGCCGGCAGGGCCGACCTCGCCCTGGAGCCCCTGGGGGCCCGCCGGACCGATCTCACCCGGAAGCCCCTGGGGGCCAGCGGGGCCGACCTCGCCTTGAGGACCGGCAGGGCCAGCAGCGCCCGCGGGCCCCGCGGGGCCGACCAGCCCCGTCGAGGGGCCCACCCAGTTGCCCTTGTCATCGATCACCAGGGTGTTCCCGATGGAGACGCTGGTCGGGTGGATCGAGCCGCGAACGTCGCTGGACACCAGCGCGTAGGGGACGCTGGCCAGGGCCTCCCGGGGGCTGAGCTCGTCGTCGTCTGCGACCTTGATGCCGAGGTAGCGCACGCTCCCGTCGAACAGGTCCGCGGGGATCGCGGTGACGGAGCCGAGCTGCACGGTGAAGTAGCCGCTGTCGAAGGTGACGCTCTGGGTCTCGGTCCAGAGCGCGGTGCCGCCGGAGGCGTCCGCGTACACCGAGAAGGTCATGCTGAGGGTGCCCGCCACCGGCGCGCCGTCGCTGCCCGTCAGGCGCCCCTGCTGCACCAGCACGGAAGGTACGTTCGCCGCGGCCTGGGACGACCAGGCCACCGAGGCGAGCAACCCAGCCGCGAAAACAACCGAAGAGAAAAGCTTCTTGATCATCTTGTCATCCTCCGAATCAGGGCTGGGTCACGCCCACCAATCCACCACGAAGTTGATACTTGCTCGACTTGGCCACGCCGTTCCCGCCGGGGGCCTGCCCCGTGGTGGTCACCAGCGTGTACTTGCTGCTCTTGGCCACCGTGCCTCCAGAGACCAGCGCGGTCCCCTGGAACGCGGTGGGCCCCGGGTCCCCCCCGGCGCCCGCGCTGCCGCCATCGCCGGCGGAGCCCGCGCTGCCGGCGCTCCCACCTGCACCCGCGGCCCCGCCGGCTCCGCCGACCAGCTGCGAGCACTCCGTCGCGCACGCGCTCGCGCCGCAGGCCTCGGCCTTGCAGGCGCAGGCCAGGACCGCCTGGAAGGCCGCGTTCTGCTTGCAGGCCTCCGTTGTCGGGTCCCCATCGGCGCAGGCAAAGCAGGCGGAATTCCCGACGCAGCTGTCGAACTCTGCCTTGCAATCGCTGGCGGCGCAGGTGAGGCAGGCCTCGCTGATGGTCACCCCGGAGCCTCCGGCCCCCGCGTTGCCCGCAACACCGCCGGTTCCGGCGGTCCCGCCGGCCCCCGAGGTGGAGCCCGCGGCTCCGGCGGTCCCGCCGCTCCCTGCCGTCCCTCCGGCGCCGCTCCCTGCTCCGCTCGTCCCTGCGGTCCCGCCCGGGGGGGCGTCGTCATCCCCCGAGCAGGCCAGCAGGCCGAGCGAGAGCAGCATGAGTGAGATTCCAAGCTCTTTCATGCGTCTCTACTCCCTTGCTGCGAGGGCGAACACCGCCCTCGCTCGCCCTTTGTATCCTGGTCTCGTGAGGGCCGCAGCAGCGAAGCGCCAGGGACGATCTGCCCGGGACGAGGCCCATCCCTGCCCCGCTCCCGTGGGGTCACGGGGTCTTGCTGCGCCCCGGTTGCTTGCCCTCGGAGCCTTCTTTTTCCCTTGTCCTGGGCTCGGGTCGGGCAAGCACGCGAGCGGGCTCTTCCCGCCTCACGGGGGGCACTGGTTCGGCCCGTTGCGGGGGCTCTGGCGAGCCACGAGGCGACTCTTCCTTGTCGGACGAGAGCGCGCTCAGGAGCGAGGCCACGGCCCCCACGGCCCCCAGCGCGGTCCCCACGGTGTCTCCCTCGGCAGGAGCCGTGTCGGGGGTCCGGGTGACCTGATCGATCAGCCTGGTGCCCACGACGGAGCGGCACAGGGCCACAGGGGGGCGCTCCTGCGCGGCGCAGCGCCCTTGCAGCACCCTCGCCCCCGGGCAGGCGGTCAGGCACCGCTCGTAGCTGCGGGCCCGACGGCACTGGAGCGCGCAGGTCTCCGCCTCCACCGCGCCCGCGTCGTTCCCGTGGAGCGGCACCACGACCCGGGTGATCGGTGCAGGCGCGCACCCTCCAAGCCAGACCATCCAGCCGACCGCGGCCAGCCACCAACCATCCCTCGACGACACGGGGCGTTCCACGAGCAGGAAGCGTACCGGCCTCGATCCAGGCCTCCGCCCGCGGGGAGCGTCAACGGCGCGTCACAACACGACGAAAGGCGTCCACAAAGGCGACGACGTCCTGGGCCGTGGACACCTCGCCCAGCGAGAGCCTCAGGGCGGAGCGCGCTCGCTCCGCGCCGACCAGGGCCGCGATGGCAGGGGAAGGCTCGGCGGTGCCGGCGGCGCAGGCGCTGCCGCTCGAGACACAGACCCCCTCCAGGTCGAGGGCGGCGACCAGCTCGTCGCCTCGCCACCCCTCCACCAGCAGGTGCGCCACGTGAGGAGCCCGGGGCTCCCCGCCGGTCCGCACCACCCGGACCCCGGCCTCCGCGGCCACCTCGATGGCCCGGTGTTCCAGCGTATCCCGCAGGACGCGCAGCGCCTCGTAGCGCGCAGGGCCTCCCGCCAGGGCGCGCCGGGCAGCCGCGCCAAAGCCGGCGGCGGCCACCGGGTCCAGGGTCCCCGGGCGCAGGCCTCGCTCCTGGCTACCTCCGCGCAGCAGGGGCTTCACCTGCACGCCAGGCCGCGTGACCAGGGCGCCGATGCCCTTGGGGCCTCGCAGCTTGTGGGACGCCAGCGCCGTGCTGTGGGCGCCTCTCCAGAGCCCAGGATCGACCCTCCCGGCGGCCTGCACCGCGTCCAGGTGCAGCTCGGCTCCGGCGCGCTCCACCAGCGCCAGCAGCGCCTGGATGGGCTGGATGGCCCCGGTCTCGTGGTGCACCGCGTGGGTGGCCAGCAGGGTCGGTTCCCCCGCGACGCGCTCGCGCAGCGCCTCCTCGACCTCCTCCGGGACAAGGTGCCCTTTGCCGCCGGGCGGGAGCCAGCGCACGCGCACCCCGCGCCGCGCCAGCTCCTCGGCGAAGGCGAGGAGGCTGGGGTGTTCGAGGCGGCTGGTGAGCAGCAGCCCCCCGGTTTTTCCCTGGAAGGGGCGCTCCAGGGCGAGGTTGTTGGCCTCGGTGCCGCCGGAGGTGAAGAGCACGTCGCGAGGGTTCTGGGCGGCGAGGGCGGCGATGGCCTCCCGGGCGTCCTCGACGAAGCGTCGCGCGTCGCGCCCGGCCCGGTGCAGGCTGGACGGGTTGGCCCAGCCCTGGGACCATGCGGCCTTCATCGCGTCGAGGGCGTCCTCGTGGGGAGGCGTGGTCGCGTTGTGATCGAGGTACACCGGCGCCATCGGTCAACCCGCCGCCCGGCGCGCGATCCGCATCGAGAAGATGGCCCCTTCGAACACGACGCCGCCGATGCGCTGGCCGGGCTCCTGGAGCTGGATCTCCCCCTGGAAGCCCTGCACGATGCGTCGAGCGATGGCGAGGCCCACGCCCACCCCGCCATGGAGCCTCGTGGGCGAGCCATCGACCTGGAAAAATGGCTCGAAGATCCGCGATGACTGCTCGGGGGGGACCCCGGGGCCGGAGTCTGCCACGACGATCTCGTGGCGGTCCCCCGGGGCGACCCGGAGCCCCACGCCGATACGCCCCTCGTCCGGCGTGAACTTGACCGCGTTATCCAGGAGCTGCGCCAGCGCCCGGCCCAGGCGCTCCGCGTCCCCGTGCGCCGGCAGGGGCCCCGGCGGCAGCTCCCGGGTGAGGATCTGCTTCCGGGCCTCCACCGCCGGACCGATGGCGTCGAGCTGGCGCCGCACCAGCTCGTTCAGATCGTAATCCCGGAGCACGAACCGCATCTTCCCCGTCTCCAGCCCGGTCACGTCGAGCAGGTTGTCGATGACTCCCCGGAGCCTCCGGACACAGTCATCCATGCTGCGCAGGGCCTTGTCCTGGGCGCGGGTGGTGGGCCCCAGCTCGCCGTCGAGGAGCATCTTGACGTAGCCCACGATGGGGGTCATCGGGGTGGCGAGCTCGTGGGAGATGTTGCGGTAAAAGGTGGTGCGGGCGCGGTCGAGCTCGACGAGGCGCGCGTTGGCGGCGGACAGCTCGGCGATCTTCTCCTCGAGGTGAGCGACGATGCGCTGGCTCTGCTGGCGCAGGTGCTCCCCGCTGGCGTCCGGGCGCTGGAGCTCCCGGTGGCCGCCCAGGTAACCGGCGATGGTGCGGGCGAAGGTGCGGGCGTCGATGGGTTTCTGGAGGAAGCCGTCGCAGCCAACCGCGAGGCTGGTATCCCGGTCGCCCTCGGCGGTGATGGCGACGATGGGGACCCCGACCAGCGAGGGCTCGCCCCGGAGCCGGAGGGTGACCTCGTAGCCGTCCAGGTGCGGGATGTTGATGTCGACCAGGATCAGGTCCGGGCGCCGCGCGCATGCAAGCCGGATCCCCTCCAGACCATCGATGGCGTCGATGACCTCGAACCCCTGCGCAGCCAGGAGCTTGCGCACCAGCAGCCGGTTCGTCGCGTCGTCCTCGATGTGGAGAATCCGTGCCATCGGGCCACCTTGACGCGGTCTCCCCGGGGCGACAAGCAGGGAGAATACGCGGTCGTTGCGGCCTCGCGGCCCGCGGCGCTAGCGTGCCCCCCCATGCGAGCAGGTCTCCTCCCTCTCCTCGCCCTGGCGCTGGGCTGCAACCGGCTCACGGCCCCGCCAGAAGAGAGCTCTTCTCCGCCCCCTGGCGCCACCACGCTTGCGCCCCCGGCGCCGCCCCCGGTGGCCTCGGCGCCTCCCCCGAGCGCCCCGGTCAAGGTCCGGGTCCTCCATGTGTTGACGACGTACAAGGGGGCCCGCCGGGCGGATCCCTCGATCACCCGCAGCAAGGAGGACGCCCGCAAGCAGGCCCAGGCCATCCTCCGCCGCACCCAGTCCGGCGCCGACCTCTCCGCGCTGGCCCGCGAGTTCTCTGACGACAAGGCCTCCGGCGCCCGCGGCGGGCACCTGGGCGAGATCTCGGCGGAGCAGATGCCCTCGGCCTTCTTCGAGGCCGCGGCGGCCCTCAAGCCTGGCGAAATCTCCGGCGTCGTCGAGACCCCTCTTGGCTTCCACGTCCTCCGTCGCCTGCCCTGAATTGCCCCGGCGCCGCCTCGCCCTCGCCGGCGCCTGCGGGCTCCTCCTCGCTCTTGCCTTCCCGGGGCCGGGGCTCTGGCCCCTCGCCTTCCTCGCCCACGCCCCCTTGCTCCTCGCCCTGGAGCGCTCCTCCCCCAGGCAGGCCGCCGCCCTCGGCTGGCTCGCTTACGCCCTCGCCAACCTCCTCGTCCTTCGCTTCCTCTGGGCCCCGCTCCGCGCTCTCGGCGGCCTCCCGCTCCCCCTCGCCACCCTCGCCCTGCTTCTCCTCGCCGCCCTCCAGGGGCTCCAGGGCGCCGCCCTCGGGCTGCTGACCTCGCTCGGTCAAAAAATATCCTCCCTTCCGGCGGCCTTCGTGCTCTCGTTCCTGGTGGCGGGGCACACGCCCTGTTTTTTCCCCTGGAGCCTGGCGGCGGCGCTTCCGGGGTCGCTGCCCTGGGTGCAGGCGGCGTCGCTGGGGGGGGCTGAGCTGGTCTCGTTGCTGGTGGCGGTGAGCAGCGTGGGGGTGGCGACGGTGGTGTCGCGGAGGACGGGGCGATGCTGGCCTGGCCGCTGGGTCCTGGCGTCGGGGCTGCCGGTGGTGCTGGGGCTGGGCTGGGGGTGGCTGCGGGAGGCGCAGCTGGAGGGGGCAGGGGAGGGGAAGGAGGCGTGGGAGGTGGGGGTGGTGCACGGGGCGATCCCGCTGCGGGCGGATGGGCCTCCGGAGCTGGCCGGCTGGCTCCGGCTGCACGAGGAGGGGCGCAAGCTGGCGGAGGCGGGGGCGCGGCTTGTGGTCTTGCCCGAGACCATCCTGCCCTGGCCCGTGCGAGAGGGGGCGCTGGCGGAGGACACGGCGGCGCAGCTCCCCGGGGAGATCCCGGCGGCCACGCTGCTGGGAGGGGTGGTGGAGACGCCGCTGGGAGCCATGAACGGGGCGTTGCTGGTCGAGGGAGCAGAGGTGCGGGTCGCCGGGGTGAAGCGGGTGCTGCTGCCCTTCGGCGAATACATCCCGCTGGAGGCCTGGTTCCCCTGGTTGCAGGCCTTCTCGCCGCGCACGGCGCGGCTGGTGGTCCCGGAGCGAGAGGCGGAGGTTCGGTGGCGAGGTCACCGGCTCGGGCTCTCGATCTGCTTCGAGGGGATGCTCCCGGGGCGCGTGCGAGAGGCCGCTGGGCAGGGGCGCGCGGAGCTGCTGGTGAACCTCACCAACGACGCGTGGTTCCCCGGTACCCAGGAGCCCGCGCTCCACTGGGCCCACACCCGCCTCCGGGCGGTGGAACTGGGGCGTTACCTGGTGCGCTCCAGCAACCTGGGGGTCAGCGCGGTGATCGATCCGCTCGGCCGCGTGGTCCAGCGGGCGGAGGGGGGGCCTTCCCGGGGGCTGCGAGCCACGGTGCAGTGGCGCCAGGAGCGCACGCCCTACGCCCGCTGGGGGGAGCTCCCGGGCTGGCTGGTGGGGCTGGGGGTGGGGTTGCTGTTCCGACGCTACCCACCGCGTCAGCGATGCCAGGGGGGGGCCTCCGGGGCAGCGGGCAAGACGTGACCATGTTCAGAATTTATGAAGCGGCATGGTTTCTGCTAGATAGTCCGCGACAACGACGCACGCGACGAGAAGGGCCCGCAGTGAATGATCGACAGGCTCCCTCGTCCAAGGTACGAACAACCCTACCTCAACCCTTAATTGGGTCGATTTTACGGAGAAACAACATGCAGAACCTGAAGCTCCTCTCGTTCGCGCTGCTCGGCGCTGGCCTCCTTGGTTTCCACCTCACCACCCTGACCGGCTGTGAGGCCTCCGCCGAGGCGACCGGCGGCGCCGCTGGCAGCAGCGACGCGGGCTCCGGCGGCTCCACCACGGCGGGCTCCGGCGGCTCCACGGCGGGCACCGCGGGCACCGCGGGCATGGCGGGCGAGGCCGGCATGGCGGGCATGGCGGGCGAGGCCGGCATGGCGGGCTCCGGCGGCAGCGCCGGCGGCCCCACCTCCACCTCGGGCGCGAACTTCGCGGCCGCCCTCAAGGGGGACGAGATGTGCAAGGCCTGCATCGAGGGTCTCAGCGGCACCGCGCAGGACGGCGGCGGCCAG
>JALOQB010000444.1 GCA_025453595.1 Polyangiaceae bacterium | reverse complement strand
TCCCGTTGTTCTCCGGGGGGCCGGGTGCTACCCCTTCCCCATGCTCACCGTGGTCCCGATGCGCTACGGCACCGCCTTCAAGAAGGCTTTCTCTCACCCCGACGCCTTCTCCGCCCTCGTCAAGGGCGCCCTCGACATCGACTTCCGCCCGGAACGTATCGAGCAAGAGCACTCGTTCCGTCCTGCCGTCGCCCATGTCAACATCGCTTACGACCTCTTCGCCGAGGATGTTCAGCAGCGCACCATCGTGGAATTGCAGCACGTCCGCGACGATGAATCTTATGACCGTTTTCTCTACTACCACTGCATTGGTCTGGCTGAACAGATCATCTCCAGCGACAGCTACCGGTTCCCCCGGACCGTGTACACGCTGGTGGTGATGACCCGGTGGCCCACCGAGCCACGGTTGCAGTTCGGGCGAGCGGTGGGGAACATCGACCCGGTGACAGATGAGGGAAAGAAGCTGGGCGTGTACGAGCATCGCCTGGTGTTCGTGAACGCGAGGGCGCCGTCATCGATGCTGCCCAAGGGACTGCAACGGTTGATGGCGCTGGTGGAGGACACGCTGGACGGGCAGGTGGATGAGACGAAGTATCCGGATGAGCTATCGCAGCAAATCCTGAGGCAGATCGAGAAGAGCCAGCTGACGGCGGAGGAGAACGCGACACTGAAGGAAGAGGCGACGTGGGAGCAGGCGAAGCGGGAGACCGCAGCAGAAGCGAAAGCGAGCGGGCTGCGCGAAGGCGAGGTACTGGGCAAGGCCGCCGGGTTGCGCGAGGGGGAAGAGCGAGGGCTTCGCGTGGCGAGGGAGGCGGTGGCGGACCTGTGCGAGGTGCTGGGCGTGGAGGTGAGCGATGAGCGGCGCGCCCACCTCGCCGGTCTCGACCTCCCCGGGCTGGAAGCGCTGCGGGCCGAGCTCAAGGCGACGAAGGCCTGGCCCGCAGGGTAAGAGAAGGGTGAACAAGACATCCACGCCTCTCCTTCTGGGGTTCTTGCAGACCAGGTTGGCCACCTCTCGCTCGTCTTGAGCGCCTGCCGGAGCGCCTCCAACCCCGCCAGGTCGAGGCCCCTCAGGTGCGTCTCCTGCGACTCGGTCACCTCCAGTCCGTACGCCTCGCACAGGTCACGAAGCGCCTCTCGCAGCATCTCCATCTTCCCCTCGGCTGAGCAGGGGCACGGCGCTGCCGCCTTTCCCCCGGCGAATCGCCGCCGCGACAGGCGCCTGCTGGATGGAAAAATCACCAGTTCGGGGGGGTTCAGGGGGCGAACGGAGGGCTCCTGATCTACGGTGGGGTCAGCATTCATGACCCCTTCCCTTCGTGTATCCTTCCTGGGCGGAGCCAGCGCCATCGGTGCCTCCAGCGCGCTGGTGCAGGTGGCGGATCAGGCCGTGCTCATCGACTGCGGCGTCCGTTTCCGTTCCGACCGCATGCTGCCGGACCTGGAGCAGCTGACCGGCAAGCACCTGGATGCCATCCTGGTGACGCACGCGCACAGCGACCACACCGGCGCGCTGCCGGTGGTCCACGAGGCGTTCCCTGCGGCGCCCATCTACATGACACCTCCCACGCGGTCGCTGGTCGAGATCCTGCAGCGCGACGCCCTCAAGCTGATGCGGACCTCCGGCGAGCGCGAGGGGGAGATCCCGCTCTACACCGAGCGTCAGGTCGAGAGCATGCTCGGGCGGGTGATGGCGGTGCACCACGAGGCCTCCTTCGTGCTGGGGGACATCCGGGTCACCTACCTGCCAGCCTCCCACATCCTGGGGGCCTCGATGATTCACCTGGAGACCCCCGCCGGGAACGTGCTCTTCACCGGGGATTACTCCGTGGGGGCCCAGCGCACGGTGCCCGGGCTGGCCCGCCCGCAGATGCCCGTGGACATCGTCTTCACCGAGTCCACCTACGGGAACCGCGCCCACGCCGACCGCAAGCTCGCCGAGGAGCGGCTGCTGCGCACCATCGCCGAGACCGTGGAGCAGCAGGGGCGCGTGCTGATCCCGGCCTTCGCCATCGGCCGCGCGCAGGAGGTGCTGCTGGTGCTGCGCGACGCGCTCAAGCACGGGCGGATCCCGCGGGTCCCGATCCTTGTCGACGGCATGGTGCGCTCGGTCTGCGGCGCCTACCCGCTCCATGAGCGTTACCTGGCCCCGGGGGTGCAGCGGCTGCTGCGCACCGAGGGGCATCCCTTCTTCAACCGCGACATCCGCGCCGTGGGCGATAGCTCCGATCGCCGCCAGGTGGCCTCCGGCGGGCCCTGCATCGTCATCAGCTCCAGCGGCATGCTCACCGGCGGTCCATCCTCGTTCTACGCCTCCGAGTTCGCCCCCAACGAGCGCGACGCGATCCTCATCACCGGTTACCAGGACGAGGAATCCCCGGGCCGGGCGCTCCTCAACCTGCTCAAGCAGCAAGGGCCAAGGCGGCTGATGGTGGGCGGCAAGGAGGTGGAGGTGAAGTGCCGCTTCGAGTCCTACAGCCTCTCTGCCCACGCGGACCGCATGCAGATGGTGGGTCTGATGGAGGCCCTCAACCCGCAGGTGGTGGGTCTGGTGCACGGGGACCTGGAGGCCAAGGAGACGCTGGCGCGCAGCCTGGGCCCGCGGGAAACAGTCCTGGCCGAGGATGGGGTGACGCTGGAGAAGGTCTTCCTGCGGCGGCGCTCCTCGGCCCGCAAGGGCGCCCGCCCCGGGCTGGACCAGGCCCGCGCCGAGGCCCTGGTGGGGGTGAACCTGGGCAGCCCCCTGGGGGTCGAGGCCCTCGTGGTGGCCTGGTTCGGTCACCCCGTGCAGGGGCCCGAGCGCGAGGCCTTCGTCCAGCAACTCCTGGAGCTGGGCGTGGTGCGCCGGGACGAGAACGACCCGGACCTGCTCTGGTCCACCCTGCGCGTCGAGGACAACGAGGAGGCGCTGGAGGAGCAGCTCCGGCGCGACAACCCCAAGGGCAAGCTGCTGTCCTGGTGCCAGCGGATCCGGCAGGAGGCCCCGGAGCCCGAGTTCCTGCAAGAAGGGAAGGGGTGGGCGGCCCAGCTCTCCCTGGTGCTCGAGGACCGGCGGCTGGAGAGCGGGTGGCAGCGCGCCAGGAACCAGAAGGTCGCCGAGCAGCTCGCCGCCCAGGCGCTGATGGAACAGCTCACGGCCCTGCAGCAGCAGCTCCCGGTCCGGGAGCTGACCCCCGTGGACACCCAGCGCCTCAAGAACAGCAACCCCAAGGGCAAGCTGGTCGAGCTCTGCTCGAAGTTCAAGCTGAAGCACGTCGTGTTCGAGCAGCAATCCCACCCCCGTGGCCACCTGCGGCGCGGTGTCCTCCAGCTGGCCGTGGGGCGCCGTAGTCGGTCCAGCTGGTACCTGGCCCCCTCCGCCAAGGAGGCCGAACAGGGAGCCTCCGAGGAGCTGCTCAACCTGCTCTGGGCCTGGAAGAACGGGACCCTCCCTCCCGAGCTGCTGGAGCCCGGCATGCTCCAGGGCCCCGAGGCCCTCCAGACCAAGAACCCCAAGGCTCGCCTGAACGAGCTCCTGCAGGTCAAGAAGATCGACGGCTTTGGCTTCGAGATGGTCGGCCAGAAGGGCACGATCCACGCCCCCGTCTTCGAGATGAGGGCCTGGGCACTGCGGGCCGGAGAACGCATCGAGAGCGCCAGCTACCAGGCCACCAGCAAGCGCGAGGCCGAGCTCCAGGCCGCCTCCTCCCTCGTCGTCATGGTGGATGTTTTACCCTTCGCGACAAGGGGTCCCCGCCTCCGCGGTGGGCGTACGCTGGTCGTGGACGGTGGTCCTGCGGAAGGAGCACAGTTCTCTACCCAGAGCACAGCCTCCTCGGTGGCCACGACCAGGAGCCCCTCGGAAACCAGGGCCATCGAGCCCACCCCTGCCATCGCCAGCGAGATGATCCTCCCCCGGTGGCCTGGACGGCTCCCCGACGTTCGGCGCCGAGCCCCCTGGCGACCTTCTCCAGGTCTGGCATGACCCTCACCGGGAACCTCCTCGCCGGGGGGACCGCAGCAGGCGCTCGATCGAAGCCAGTGCGTCAGCCAAGGTACCACCGACGCAGCTTGGCCCACCGGGCCCGGACCTGCTCGAGCTCGGTCTCGTCGGTCGTCGCCCAGCCGAGCGCACGGGCCGAGTCGAACATCGACACCAGCTGGCGAAAGCGCAGCTCGACCGAGGTGTTCTGCAGCTCCTGTCGCTCAGCTTCCTCGACCAGCGCCCAGCGCTGCCGGAAGGCAGCGGCTTGTTCCTTGGAAATCCGGGTGGTCACGCCGTTCAATATGGATCGATCGTCCCTATAGATCGATCGTCCCTTGTGGGCAAAGAGTGCTCGCTCGTCGCAGGGGGCGTTGCACGCCGACTTTCCTCGAAAGTTACTGGAAAACAGCCGCACCGCGAGGGAATGACCGGTCATGCCGAAGACCCCTCCGCAACGCCCCCGCAAGCCTCGTCCTTCGCCCTCCGAGCGTCCCCCTCGGCCAGCGCCGCCTCGACCCAGCCTCAAGGAGCGGCACGATACGGTCGTGCACCTGCTGACGGAGGCGGTCTACCGGCTGATGCTGGCCGAAAGCAGGACGCCTCGCTCCGAGGACTGACGGGCCCTCTTATTCGGCCACGGACTCGCCGTTGTCCGCACCACCGCGGTGCGGCGATGGCTCGCCCCCGTATTCCGGCGTCAGCCCCCCGTCGGGGCGGTGAATGCCGCACCGGATCGAGAGAGCGAGGATCTCCGCTGGGCTCATCTGGCGCGCCTTCGCCAGCACGCGCTGGTTGATCTCCGCCTCGCTGAGGTCGGCCACATCGCGCGGAGTCGGCTGG
>JALOQB010000443.1 GCA_025453595.1 Polyangiaceae bacterium | reverse complement strand
TGGGCCATGGGCATCGCCCCCCGGTTGGCCGCCGAGAGGGCCACGTGGACCGGACGCGCCGGGTCGTTGAGCATGTAGACGCGGTCCGCGAGCAGGGCCACCTCGAGGAGCACCCCGCCGAAGCAGGAGCCCGGCTCGAGCACCGCGAAGAAGCTCTTGGCCGAGGTGTCGAGGCGCCGCAGCACCCGCGCCTGGAGCGCCAGGATCTCGTTGGCCAGCCAGTGCCCGCGGTGCGCGTGGAGCGAGGCGTCCACGGCGCGCACGGCCTCGATGGATCCGCGCGTCTTGAGCACCACCAGGCCGACCTCGGGCCAGAAGAAGCGCAGCCGCAGCATCGCGTCGTCGAGCTCGCGGAAGGCCCGGAGGGACCACTGCTCGGCCCCCGCCGCCTGGATCTCTTCCGGGCTCCCCGGCTGCGCCCCCTCGGGCCCCAGCACCGTCAGCTCGGCCACCCGCCGCGCCGTGTCCACGGAGACCTCGACGTGGCGGTACCGGAGCTGCCCTTCCTGCTGCTCCACTTCGAGGGGCGTGAGCCGGATGCCGGGGCCCTTCTGCGGGACCGGCCCCGGCAGCTTCGCCAGCCGCTCCACCTGCTCCTGGACCGCCTGCGCGAACCTGCTCTTCGGCGCCACCGCGTCGACCAGCCCCCACTGCACCGCACGCTTCCCCTTGATGCCCTCGGCCAGCGTGCAGAACACGTCGGCGCGGTCGCGGCGCACCTTGCGCTTGTCGACCACCCGGGTCAGCCCCCCGGTCCCCGGGAGCACCCCCAGCAGCGGCACCTCCGGCAGGCTCACCGACGAGTTCCCGTCGTCGACCAGGGCGATGGCGTCGCAGGCCAGCGCCAGCTCGTAGCCCCCCCCCGCGCAGGGGCCGTTCACCGCCGCCAGGTACCGCTGCCCGCTCCGCGCGCTCGCGTCCTCGATCGAGAGCCGCGTCTCGTTGGTGTACTTGCAGAAATTCACCTTCCAGGCGTGGGTCGACGACGCCAGCATCGGGATGTTCGCCCCCGCGCAGAAGGCCCGGTCGTGGCCGCTCGTCACCACCACCACCTTCACCTCCGGGTGCTCGAACCGCAGCCGCTGCACCGCGTCGGCCAGCTCGATGTCGACCCCCAGGTCGTAGCTGTTCAGCTTCAGGACGTAGCCCTCCCGGAGGCCCCCCTCCTCGTCCACCCGCATCACCAGCTTCGCCTGCTCGCCCTCGACCGAGAGCTTCCAGTGCCGGTACTTCGTCGGATCCGTCTCGAACGAAAACGTGCTCATTGACCGGGTTCTACCCGCACCTTTTGCGCCTCGCAAGCACTATACTGCGCATCCGGGCTCGTCACGCGTTGCAACATGCACTATAGTGCGGATCCATGAGAGGCCCGGCAGAAATTCCGTTGCTGCAGAGCGTGGGTCAGCGGGTACGCATGCTGCGTCAACAGCGGGGGATGACCCAGGTAGAGCTGGCGAGAGAGAGCGGGGTGAGCGTGCGTTTTCTGGGGCAGCTGGAGGGGGGAGAGGGGAACATCTCGGTGGAGCGGCTGGGGCAGGTGGCGGCGGCGCTGGGGGTGACGCCGGGGGGGCTGCTGCAGAGCGAGGCGGAGGCGGCGGCGCAGGGGCTGCTGGGGGAGCTGGGGGAGCTGCTGCAGCGGCACCGCCCGGAGGAGGTGCGGCAGGCGCTGGGGGTGGCGCGGGCGCTGCTGCTGGCGCCGGAGGGTCCGCGGGTGGCGCTGCTGGGGATCCGTGGGGCCGGCAAGACGGCGGTGGGGCAGCGGCTGGCGAGGCGGCTGCGGGTGCCGTTCCTGGAGCTGGATGCGCTGGTGGAGAAGCTGGCGGGGCTGACGCTGGGGGCGATCTTCGAGCTCCACGGGGAGGAGTACTACCGGCGGCTGGAGCGGCAGGCGCTGCTGGCGCTGCTGGAGCGGCCGGCCTTCGTGGTGGCGACGGGGGGCTCGCTGGTGACGGTGCCGGAGCATTATGGCCTGCTGAAGCGCTGCTGCTCGACGGTGTGGCTGCAGGCCCGGCCCGAGGATCACTGGGCCCGGGTGGTGGCGCAGGGGGACGCGCGGCCGATGCGGAACAAGCCCCGGGCCATGGAGGAGCTGCGGGCGCTGTTCGCGGCCCGGGCGCCGCTCTACGAGCAGGCGGCGATCCGGGTGGACACCCACGGGCTCGGCCTCGACGAGGTGACCGAGCAGGTGCACGGGGCGCTGGCGGGGCCAGAGTGGAAGGCATGACGCTGCGCCAGCGAGGGGTGCTCACGGCCATCGGCTCCGGAGGGGGGTTGCTCTTCGGTCTGCTGTGGTATTTCGTGTGGGGCTGCGATCACTGCGCCCGGGGCTCGTCAGCGCTGTCGCCGGTGCTGTTCTCGGTGCTGTGCGGCGCCGCCATGAGCAACCTGTGGGGGAAGGATCACCTGCAGCGGTGGGGGGGCTGAGCCGTCGCTCAACGGCGGGAGCCCACCGACAGGATGCGCAGCGGCTGGGGCGGGAGGGCCGCCAGAAATGTCTTCAGCGCCGGGGTGCTCTGATCATTCCGCCAGAAGGCGCGGATCTGGATGTGCGTCGGGTCGAGGCCCGCGAGAGGGATCACCTTGACCCCCGGGGGCACGGAGCGAAGATTGTAAGAAACCATCAGCAGGGTGCCGAGGCCCGCGGCGACCAGCTCCGAGCCCAGGGCGAGCTGGGTGGGCTGGTAGACGATGGAGGGCTCGAAGCCCGCCAGGCGGCACTGCTGCACCAGGTCGTCGAAGAGCAGAGGGTTGATGCGGCGGGCGAAGAGCAGCAGGGGCTCCTGGGCCAGAGCGGCGAGGGGGAGCGAGCGCCGCCGCCCGAGGCGGTGCCCCGGCGGTAGCGCCGCCACCCAGCGCCCCTCGACCACCGGCTTCGAGGAGAGCCAGGGGCGCCCGTGCTCCCCGTAGCCAAAACCTGCGTCGATGGACCGCTCCTCCAGGGCCGCCAGCATCTCGGCGGTGTACAGCTCCCGGACCTCCAGGGTGACCTCCGGGTGGCTCACCCGCAGCCGCTGGAGCACCCGCGGGAGCACCGGCAGGTTCGCGTACTCGACGTAGCCCAGCACCATGCGCCGGGGCTGGCCGCTGGCTCGCCGGACGTCCTCGGTCAGCCGGTCGAGATCCTCCAGCACCCGCTGGCCCCCTTCGAGCAGCGCGCGCCCGGCGTCGGTGAGCACCACCCTGCGCGACTGCCGCTCGAAGAGGGGCACCCCGAGCTGCCCCTCGAGCTGGGCGATCTGGTAGCTCAGCGATGGCTGGGTCAACCCGGCGCGGCGCGCGGCGCGGCGGAAGTGGAGCTCTTGTGCGGCAAGCAGGAAGAGCCGGAGAGGCCGGGTTTCTATCGACATCGATCGATAGAAACATTCTATCACAGGGTCGAAGGTTCGATTGGACGCGAGGGCCCGTGGCGGCCACGTTTCTGCGCCTCGCCATGTGGATCGTCAAGCTCGCCCTGCGGCGCCCCTACACGTTCGTGGTGGCGGCGCTGCTCCTGGTGCTGGTCTCGATCGGGGTGATCCGGCGCACCCCGACGGACATCTTCCCCGAGATCGACCTGCCGGTGATCAGCGTGGTCTGGACCTACACGGGCCTGCCGGCGCAGCAGATGGAGCGGCAGATCACCCAGTTCAGCGAGTACTCGCTGTCGGGCAACGTGGCGGGGATCCGCGCGATCGACAGCCAGAGCTTCGACGGCGTGGCGGTCATCAAGCTGTTCATGCACGAGGGGGTGGACGTGGCGGCGGCGACGGCCCAGGTGACGGCGGTGTCGCAGACGATCCTGCGGCGCATGCCCCAGGGCACGCAGCCGCCGATCATCGTGCGCTACAGCGCGTCGAGCGTGCCCATCCTGCAGCTCGCGTTCTCGAGCGAGACGATGACCGAGGCGGAGGTCTTTGACTACGTGAACCAGCGGGTGCGCTCCCAGCTCTCGGTGCTCCGCGGGACGCGCTTCCCGCTGCCGATGGGGGGCAAGATCCGCCAGATCGTCGTGGATCTGGAGCCGGATGCGATGCGCGCTTACGCCCTGTCGCCGACGGACATCGGCCAGGCGCTGGCGGCGCAGAACCTGACGCTGCCCACCGGGAGCGCCAAGATCGGCGAGGCCGAGTACCGGGTCAGCCTGAACAGCAGCCCGGAGACCGTGACCGCGCTCAACGACGTGCCGATCCGGCTGCGGGACGGCCGCGCGATCTTTGTCCGGGACGTGGGGTACGTGCACGACGGCTTCGCCCCCCAGACCAGCATCGCCCGGCAGGACGGCAAGCGGGCGGTGGTGCTCTCGGTGCTGAAGACCGGCGACACGTCCACCACCGAGCTCTCCCGGTCGGTGCGGGCCATGCTACCGACGATCCAGGCGGCGGCGCCGAAGGGGCTCCGCATCGAGCTGCTCGCCGATCAGTCGACCTTCGTGACCCGGGCGATCGAGGGGCTGCTCACCGAGGGGGCCATCGCCGCGGCCCTCACCGCCGCCATGATCCTCCTCTTCCTGGGGAGCTGGCGCAGCACCCTCATCGTCTTCGTCTCGATCCCCCTCTCGGTGCTCATCGCCCTGCTGATCCTGCGGGCCATGGGCCACACCATCAACACGATGACCCTCGGCGGCCTCGCCCTGGCGGGCCCAGCAGGTCGCGGTGCCTGCCTTCGTGGCCTCCCTCTCCATCGGCCTGGTCTTCTGCTCCGTGTTCCTCCTGGAGGGCCCCGCGCGCTACCTCTTCTTGCCCCTCGGCCTGTCCGTCGGTCTGTCGGTCATGGCCTCCTACCTGCTCTCCCGCACCCTCGTCCCCACCCTGGTGCGTTACCTGCTGCCCGCCGAGCTCGCGCACCACCACGCCCCACCGGGCCCCTTCGCCCGCGTTCACCTCGCCTTCCTCGGCGCCTTCGAGCGCCTTCGTCAGCTCTACGGGGACCTCCTCGCGCTCGCCCTCCGGCGTCGCCCCTGGGTCCTCGGCCTCTTCGCCGCCTCCACCGGCGGCGCCCTCCTCCTGCTCCCCAGCGTTGGCCGGGATTTTTTCCCCCGGGTGGATGGGGGTCAGATTCGACTTCACGTGTCCGCGCCGCCGGGGACCCGCATCGAGGAGACCGAGCGCCATTTCGAGGCCGTGGAGGGGGCGATCCGGGAGCTGATCCCGGAGCAGGAGCGGGAGCTGATGCTGGACCAG
>JALOQB010000144.1 GCA_025453595.1 Polyangiaceae bacterium | reverse complement strand
CAACGGCCATGGCAGAAACGAGTACCGACGTTGCCTCGCCATCACTTTACCTGGGGCGCCGCAAGTGGGGCCATGGCCTCCAGCAACTCTCCTCGCCCCGCTGACCGCGGCGCCAGGCGCTGGTCGACCTGGGGGAGCTGCCGTCGGACGACCCGATGCGAAAGATGCTGCTGGGGACGTGGCGCGTGGTGCTGCCGGAGTGGCAAGAAGCTCGGCCTCGACGAGGGCAAGGTGGAGGAGGCGCGCAAGGCGGTGGAGCGGGTGCTACGGCGCCGGGGCCTGCCGCTGAGCGAGGCGCAGGCAGCACAGCTTGCGGCCTGCCACGACCTCGAGACGCTGGAGCGCTGGCTCGACCTCGCCATCACCGCTGCGAACGCCGACGAAGCCCTGCGCTGAGCATGGGCAGCACCGGGGCCCAGGGGTGCTCGCGAGCCCCGGGAGCGTGCAACCCGGTCGGAGCGCGTGCGACCCCGAGAGGGATGAGCGTGGAGGGAGGCCGGAGGCCGGGGTGGGGGTCGAGCAGCGGAGGCCCTTGCGCGCGGGGAGAGCGCGGGGCAACGTGGCGGGATGGCACGGTGGCAAGGCGGATGGCTGGCGCTCGCGGCGATCGCGGTGCTCTGGGCGGCCTGGCCTCAAGCGGCGCGGGCCTTCGGGGACGAGGGGTCATTTCACCCGAGGGTGTTGCTGACCGGGACGGCCTCGTGGGAGGGGGCGCGTCGAAGCGGCTCGTCCCAGTGGTCCTGGGAGCTGAAGCGCCGCACCAGCGCCCCGGCGCGCTCGGTGCCGACGGCGGTGCGGGCGGACACGAGCTCTCTGCTGGCCGAGCCCTTCGTGGTGTGGGCAGGGGAGGGGCCGGTGGCGCCTTTGACCCCCCGCGAGGTGGACAACCTGCGGCGCTTCTTCGCGATCGGGGGCACCCTGGTGGTGGACGACGCGGCGCCGGAGACAGGTCAGTTTGGCCGTGACGTGCGGCGCGAGCTGGGGCGGGTGCTGCCGGACGCGGCGCCGCTGGCCTTGCCCGAGACGCACGTGATTTACCACTCGTTTTACCTGGTGCCGAGGCCGGTGGGGCGCATCGAGGGGGCGAAGAAGGTGGACGCGGTGGTGCGAGGGGGCAACACGCAGGTGGTGTTCCTGGCCCACGATCTGCTGGGGGCGCTGGCGGTGGATCCGTCGGGGATCCCGGCCTTTGCGGCGGTGCCTGGGGGCGAATCGCAGCGGGAGCAGGCGCGGCGTTTTGCGGTCAACATCGCGATGTACGTGCTCTGCTCGAACTACAAGGATGACCAGGTGCATGCGCCTTTCTTGATGCGGCGACGCGGGCGAGGCGTCCCCTGAACGAGACCACGCGGACCCTCGGTCTCTCGCAGGATCTACCCCCCTGGGCCGCTGGCCTGGCGGTGCTGGTGGCGCTGGTGGGCCTGCTGCTGCTGCTGGTCGAGCTGCGGCGCTCGAAGGCCGAGGGGCGCGTCGGCATCGCCCTCACCGGGCTGCTGGCCTCGGCGCTGGCGCTGGGCGCGCTGCTGCGGCCGGTGACGGTGGTGGCCCGGGGCACGCGGGTGGGGGCCAAGGTGCTGGTGCTGGTCGACCAGTCGCGCAGCATGCTGCTGCCAGGGGCCGAGGGGAGCCGGGACGAGACCGCGCGCAAGGCCGTCGAGCGGCTCCAGAAGAGCGCGGGGGAGGCGCGCATGACCTTCCTGGGGTTCGGCGAGAAGGTCGAGCCGCTGCCGCCAGGGGGGGCGCGGCCGAGGGCGCAGCGCTCCGACCTGCTGGGCGCCCTGCGAAGCGTCCTGGTGCAGGCGGACGAGATGCCCCAGGCCCTCGTGGTCGTCAGCGACGGCAGGCTGGAGGGGCCGGGGCCGGAGCAGATCGGGGAGGCGCTGCGGGGCCTGCTCCCGGGCAAGGGGGTGCCGGTGCATGCGGTGGCGGTGGCCGAGCGCGAGCCGAAGGATGCGAGCGTGCGCGCGGTGCGGACGGCGGGGGCCGCGGTGGCGCACCAGCCGGTCAGCATGACCGTCGAGGTGGGGTGCAGCGGCGGACTCTCCTGCGAGTCGCTGCCGGTGGCGGTGCGCGAGCTGCTCGACGGGGCGCCGCCGGCGCTGCTGTCCTCCGGTGTGGCGCGGGTCGTGGATGGCAAGGCCACCCTCGAGCTGCAGATGACCCTGGACCGCGCGGGGCCCCGGCTGGTCGAGGTGGCCATCGATGCCCCCGAGGGGGACACCATCCCGGAGAACAACCGGCGCACCCTCGCCTTCGACGTCTCGCGGGAGCGTGTCCGGCTGCTGCACGTGGCGGGGCGACCCACCTACGACGTGCGTGCGCTGCGCAACTGGCTGAAGTCGAACGCCTCCGTCGATGTCATCGCCTTCTTCATTCTCCGCACCGAGCGGAGCGACGTGCATGCCAGCGACAGCGAGCTGGCGCTGATCCGCTTCCCGGTGGAGGAGCTCTTCACCGAGCAGCTCCCGTCCTTTGACGCGGTGGTCCTCCAGGATTTCAACGCCGAGCCGTACCGCCTGCTGCGGTACATCCCGAACCTGGCCCGCTACGTGGAGGGGGGAGGGGGCTTCGTGATGGTGGGGGGGCCCGAGGCGTTCCTCGGGGGTCGCTACCAGGGGACCGATCTGGAGCGGGTGCTGCCGGTGGACCTGAAGCAGGCGACCTCCGGCGACACGACCTTCGACCTGGCCCCGGTCGTCCCGCGGATCACCGAGGCGGGCCAGGCCGCGCCGATGCTCGCCCCGCTCCGCTCGCTCTTCGGCAACGACCTGCCCCCGATGCCCGGGGTCAACCTCGTGGGTGACCCGAAGCCTGGCTCCCTCGTGCTCTGGGAGCACCCCTCGCGCAAGACCCGCTCCGGGCGCCCCATGCCGCTGCTCTCGCTGGGCGAGTTCGGCGACGGGCGCTCGGTGGCCATCGCCCTCGACGGCGTGCATCGGCTGGGCTTCAGCGAGTTTGCCGAGCGCGTCGCCGGGCGCGGCCACGGGGCCCTCTGGGACGGCCTGCTGGGCTGGTTGATGCGCGATCCACGCTTCGAGCCTGCGCAGATCGAGCTGCCGCAGGGCTGCGCCGCGGGCGAGCCGACCACGCTCCGGGTGGCGCCGCTACCGGGGACAAGCGGCACCCTTTCTCTCGAAATTTTCCCTGCCAACGAGCGCAAGGGCCCCCCGGCGTTCCGGGGCGAGGCACCCTCCACGGGGAAGCCCGTCGACCTCCCGATCGGGGCCCTGGCGCCGGGGGGGTACATGGCCCGGGTGAAGATCGGCGCAGGCTCGGGCGCCCGCCGGGCCTTTGCCTGCGAGGTGGGGGGCGACGAGTGGGCCGATCCTCGACCGGATCGCGCGCGCCTCGGGGCCATCGCTTCCTCCACCGGCGGTCGCCTTGTGGACGCCAGCGATGCGTCGAAGCTGAGCTTCCCGCAGGCCCTCGAGATCAACGCCGAGCGCTCGGTGACGCCCCTGCTTCCCCCCTGGTTCTGGACCCTGGGGGCAGCCCTGTTCCTCGGTATTCACTGGCTCTTCCGGCGCCGCGGCGGCCTGGTCTGAACAGACCCCCGACGGGCCTCTCCCTGGGCTAAGCTGGGTGCTCCATGCAACGACGTGTCTGGGGTCAACGCATCGCCGCTCACCTGGGCGCCCCGCTCCTGGTGGCCTGTTCGTCCAAGTCTCAACCTGCGCCCGGGCCCGCCGCCGTGGCCTCGGCCTCCGCCTCCGCCTCGGCGGTCGTGGCGGCACCGTCCGCACCGGCTTCGGTATCGGCTTCTGCCTCTGCCTCTGCCTCGACGGCGCCGACCGGCCCGGGAGGCTGGGCTCCCATCGCGGCCCCGCAGCCCGAGGTGCTCCACACGCCCCGGGTGTTCCGGGTGGCAGCGACGGACAAGGGGGTGCTGGGGCTGGCGCGCTCGACCGTGGACGGCGGAGGGTGCGCGTGGAACGCGGCCCCGGACGAGAGCTGCACGGGCTTCTTCTTCGCCCCCTGGAAGGACGGCAAGGGCTCGCCGGCGCGGTTCCCGGTGGGCGTCGTGGGGGAGTTTGTCCCGGTGAAGGTCTCGCGCAACTGGGACTGGATCTGGCCAGGAAAGCAGGGGGCTTACGCCCTCTTCTCGAAGGACAAGAAGCAGACCCTCGGGGTGCTGGACGGGCAGAGCGAGCAGCTCTTCGAGGTCGAGGGGGGGACCATCGAGCAGGTGGTCGAGACCTCGCAGGGGCCGGTGGCGCTGTGGATGGCGGGCAACGTGATGTCCGCGCCCCTCACGCTGCAGGACGGCAAGGCCACGCTCGGCAAGCCGACCATGCACCGGGTCATGAAGGCGCGCACCGCCAAGGAGGCGCGGGAGCAGATCGGCCGGGGACAGGCGCCGTCGGTGGAGTGGGCGGCTATCCCCAACATGAACGACAGCGGCGAGCTGGACACGGCCTTCCTGCTCACCTGGAGCGAGGTGATCCCGCCAGAGAGGGGGTCGGCCCGGGTGTCTGCCTCCGAGCGTCGGGCGGTGGAGCGCCGCAACTTCATGTGCGGCTTCTCGCCCTGCAGCGCACCCGGCGCGAAGGCGTGGCGGAAGGCCCCCCGCGGGAGATCGCCCGGGGCGAGGAGGGGCAACCGGCGCCGCTGCTGCGGCTCGAGGCGCGGCCCAAGGTGCGCGAGCGCCTTGTCGGGGAGCAGGAGCAAGTGGCCTTGCCCGCCCAGCTCAAGGCGCCGCCCGAGCAGGAGATCCTCGCCGCCAGCTTCGACCTCGCCCAGAAGCAAGGCGTCGTGGTGATGGCCCAGGCCGGGGAGCTGGTCGCCCAGGTGATCGACGCCGAGGGCAAGCCGGTCGGGCCCCTCTCCAAGGCCGGACCGGTGCGCGCTGTGGAGCCCCAGGCGACGTTTTTCCAGGACGGCTGGTACATCCCGGTCGAGAAGGGAAAGTCCCTGCGGGTGCTGACCGGACCCCGGGCGGGCACCGAGATCAAGGCCACCATCGGGGAGCCCGCGCTCCAGGGGTGGTCCCTCGTTGGCGCTCGCATCGCCGTCATCAAGGATACCGCGCGGGTGCTCACCGCGGTCGAGGACAACCCCGGGGGGATCGACGTTCACAGCAACTCGCTCCTCGGTGTCATGAAGAAGGATGCGAAGGCCATTGGCTACGCGCCCCTGCTCGCCCCGGGGGGCCCCGGGAAGGCCGCGCAGGTCCTCGACAACGGCGTCATCGCCCTCTTCGATTACGAGGTCGCAGACCCCCTCGAGTCCCCCACCATCAGCAGAAGCCAGGCGTGGCGTACCGTGGTGCCAAGCCCCCGCGACACCCAGCCCACCTCGTGGCACACGCAGGGCGAATCCGCCATCGTCGATGTGTACGGGGACCACGTGCTGGTCATGCGTACCAAGAAGGATGCGTTCGAGCCGCCGGCAAATCTCCTCACGGCGGTCTGGCTACGGTCGGGGAAGTCTGTCGAGCTCGAGGGCTCGGAGAGCCTGGGTGTCCACGACTTCGTCCCCCTGTCGGGCGGGAAGTGGATGTTGCCCTCCGCCCCGGGCCAGGCGACCCCCGTCCACCAGCCCTCCAGGCCGCCCAAGCGCTGTGTTCTTGACCTCGCCGTGGGCCCCAGGACACGCCTCTTCCTCTGCTACAAACCCCTCTCGGAGGAGCGCTGGGCCTTCGCCGCGGGGGCCCAGATCGCGACGCTTTGAGGCACCCCAGGGGGCGACCTGCGTCGGTGAATTCAGGGGATCTCGCAGAGGTCGGAGCGGATGAGGAACCGGACACCCTCGGGCGCTTCGAGGGAGAAGCCAGCGCCGCGCCCGGGCACGACGTCCAGGGTGAGGCGGGTGTGCTTCCAGCGCTCGAACTGATCGGCGTCGATGTAATAGGGGGACCCTTCGATCTCGCCCAGCAGCACGTCCCGGGGGCCGACACGGAATTCGCCCAGCGGGTAGCACATCGGCGAGCTCCCGTCGCAGCAGCCCCCGGACTGGTGAAACATCAGCGGACCGTGGCGCGCGCTCAGGCGGCGCACCCACTCGAGGGCCGCGGGGGTGGCTGCGACGGGAGGGGGGCTCATCAGAAGAACCCCATCGGCTTGGGGTCGTAGCTCACCAGCAGGTTCTTGGTCTGCTGGTAGTGGTCCAGCATCATGCGGTGGGTCTCGCGGCCGATCCCGGATTTCTTGTAGCCACCGAAGGCGGCGTGGGCGGGGTACAGGTGGTAGCAGTTGGTCCAGACGCGGCCGGCCTCGAGGGCGCGGCCGGCGCGGAAGGCCTGGTGCATGTCGCGGGTCCAGACGCCGGCGCCGAGGCCGTAGAGCGAGTCGTTGGCGATCTCGATGGCCTGATCGAAGCCTTCAAAGCCGGTGACCGAGACGACGGGGCCGAAGATCTCCTCCTGGAAGATGCGCATCTTGTTGTGCCCCTCGAAGATCGTGGGGGCCACGTAGTAGCCGCCGTCGAGGTCGCCGCCGAGGCGCACCCGCTCGCCCCCGGCGAGGAGCTTGGCCCCCTCCTTCTTGCCGATGTCGATGTACGACAGGATCTTCTCGAGCTGATCGTTGGAGGCCTGGGCGCCGAGCCGGGTGTCGGTGTCCAGCGGGTTCCCCGGGGAGGTCTGGCGGGTGCGGGTGACCGCCATGTCGAGGAAGGCCCCGTAGATCTTCCGGTCGATCAGCGCCCGCGAGGGGCAGGTGCACACCTCGCCCTGGTTGAGGGCGAACATGGCGAAGCCTTCCAGGGCTTTCTGCCGGAAGTCATCGTCCTTGTCGAGCACGTCCGCGAAGAAGATGTTGGGCGATTTGCCCCCCAGCTCGAGGGTGACCGGGATCAGGTTGTCGGAGGCGTACTGCATGATCAGCCGCCCCGTCGTGGTCTCCCCGGTGAAGGCCACCTTGGCGATGCGGGAGCTCTGCGCCAGGGGCTTCCCGGCCTCGATCCCGAAGCCGTTGACGATGTTGAGCACGCCCGGCGGCAGCAGGTTCCCCACCAGCTGCGCCCAGAGCAGGATCGTCGCCGGCGTCTGCTCCGCGGGCTTGAGCACCACGCAGTTGCCCGCGGCGAGGGCCGGGGCCAGCTTCCAGGCGGCCATCAGCAGCGGGAAGTTCCAGGGGATGATCTGGGCCACGACCCCGAGCGGCTCCTTCAGGTGGTAGGCCACCGTGTGCTCGTCCAGCTCCGCCAGCGAGCCCTCCTCGGCCCGCAGGCAGCCGGCGAAGTAGCGGAAGTGATCGATCGCCAGCGGCAGATCCGCCGCCAGCGTCTCCCGCACGGGCTTGCCGTTGTCCCAGCTCTCCGAGACCGCCAGGAGCTCGATGTTCTGCTCCATCACGTCGGCGATCTTGTTGAGGATCCGGGCCCGCTCGGCCGGCGCCGTCTTGCCCCAGCGCCCCTTGGCCCCGTGGGCCGCGTCCAGCGCCCGCTCCACGTCCTCGTGCGTGGACCGCGCCACCTCGCAGAAGGGTCGGCCGGTCACCGGGGTGATGTTCTGGAAATACTCGCCGCGCGCCGGCTTCACGAACTCGCCGCCGATGAAATTGTCGTAGCGGCTCTGGTAGTTGACCTTCGCGCCTTCGGTGTTGGGCTGGGCGTAACGCATCGCTCGGTGCTCCTTCTCGGGTTCATCGCCAGGTTCGCTGGCTCGCCCTCCGCTCCTCTGCAGCGCCCGGGCCAGCTCGCTTTCCCTTGCAAGCCAGATGACGCGGCGCATTGCGCTGGAGCGATTCGCTACAGCCTGTCGTGCCCCGTCGAACACGCTTGCTCCAGGGGGGGCGGTGGGTGCATCGTCTCCCAGGGTGCAAGGCATGGAAGCAATCGTGCTGGATGGGGTGTCGTCGTCGATCTGGAGCTCCTTCCAGCACGGGAAGCTCGAGCTGGTGCCGCCGAGGCTCGCGGTGCGCTGGGGGCGCGCCCGCAACCTCGGTGCCCCCATCGATGGCCCCCCCTGCGAGCAGGGCCTCACCCGCGGCGAACCCCTGCGGCAGCGCGCCGAGGCCCTCGGTTCCCTGCGCTCGCTGGGCGCCTCGGTGCTCGAGCGGTCCGGGGGCTGGCTGGCCAGCCACGGGTACCTCCTGTTGCTCGCGGACCGGGATGGCATCGTCGTCCACACCGCCGGGGGGGGCTCCTTCCTGGACGAGGCCCGGCGTGTCCGGTTGATGCCCGGCGCCAGCTGGAGCGAGTCCGCGCGGGGGACCAACGCCATCGGCACCGCCCTCGCCGAGGAGCGCGCGGTGACCGTCGTGGGGGCGGCCCACTTCAGCCGCTCCTTTCATGGGCTCGTCTGCTACGCCGCGCCGGTCCGCGGGCCGGATGGCCAGGTGGTCGGCGTGCTCGACGCGACCTCGCTGCTGGACCGCGCGGACCCGGCGGTCGGGGCCGCGGTCGCCGCCGCGGCTCATGCCATCGAAGAATCCCTGCGGGCCCAGGCCCTCGCCGACGCCGGCGCCTCGGCCACGCGCACCCTGCTCTGGGCCCTCGAGCAGGCCCGCACCCCGGCCTTGCTGATCGACGCCCCGGGTCGGGTCGCCCGCTGCAACCCGGCGGCCCGCGAGCTGCTGGGGGGGCTCCCTGCCGGTGTCAGCGTCGAGGCGGCCCTTGGCCTGTCCTGGCGCGCCCTCACCGCCGAGGCCCTCCACCCTTCCGCAGGCGGTCTCCTGCTCGCCCCCCGCGGGAAGCCCACCCGGCTCCGCGCCGAGCCGCTGCTGGGCCCCTCCGGCATCCTGGCGGTGGTCGTGGTGCTCGAGCCGGTCCTCCGCTCGCCTGCGCCTCTTGGTCCACCGCGCCCCCGCATCGAGGACGGCGATCCTTTTGCCCCCCTCTTCGCCCAGGACCCGGCGGTGAGCGCCGCCGTCCGCTTCGCCCGCAAGGTCGCCGCCAGCACCCTCCCCGTGATGATGCTGGCCGAGACCGGCAGCGGCAAGGAGCTCTTCGCCCAGGCCATCCACCGCGCCAGCGAGCGCCCCGCGGGCGCCTTCGTGGCCATCAACTGCGGCGCCATCGCCCCGGGCCTCCTGGAGAGCGAGCTCTTTGGCCACGCGCCCCATGCCTTCACCGGCGCCGACCGGCGCGGCCGCTCTGGCCTCCTGCATGCCGCCGATCGCGGCACCCTCTTCCTGGACGAGGTGGCCGAGATGGCCCCCTCGATGCAGGCCGCGCTCCTCCGCTTCCTCGAGACCGGCGCTTACCAGCGGGTAGGCGAGACCGCCCCCTCGCGGGCCGACGTCCGCGTCATCTGCGCCACCTGCAGGGATCTCCCGGGGATGGTCGCTCGCGGCGAATTTCGCCAGGATCTCTACTTCCGCCTCAAGGGCGCCCTCCTCCGGCTGCCCCCCCTCCGCGAGCGCTCCGACCTGCTCCCGATGGCCCGCCACCTGCTCGAGCGCCTCGCGGCCCCGAGCCCTCCGCCTGGCCTGTCTCCGGAGGCCGAGCTGCTCCTGCTCCACCACCCCTGGCCCGGCAACGTCCGCGAGCTCCGCATGGCCCTGGAGGTCGCCCTCGTCCTGGCGGAAGGCCACCTCATCGAGCCCCATCACCTCCCCGAAGATCTCCGCTCGCCTCTCCCGGCGCGTTCCCCCGCGGTCCCGGCCCCCCGCTCCTCCCTCGCCCAGGCCGAAGGCGATACCGTGCGCCAGGCCCTCGCTGGCGCCGGCGGCAACGTGAGCACGGCCGCCGCACGCCTCGGCGTGGCCCGCAGCACCCTCTACCGCATGATGCGGCGCCACGGGCTTACCGATCGGTAAGCAACCCTGCGCCTGCGACCGGGGCGGCGCGGGCCTCAGGGGACGTAGATCCGGCCTGGCGCGCCGCCCACCGGCGGGTTGTCGTGGCAGCCGTTGCAGGCCGCAATTGGCGGCAGCGAAGAACCCATCTTCGCCGTCCGACCCTGGAACTCGATCGACGGACCGATCTTCGTGTCGATGGGGATGGCCGTATAGAAGTTCCCTACTTCATTGGTGGTGAGGACGATGGGGGAACCGTCGAGGCCGGTGAGGGTGATGCGAGCGCCGGCGAGGCCTTCTTTGGAGGTGGGCCCCTGGTAGACGGTGCCGGCGGCGGTCCAGGGGGGGGCCTTCTGGCCGGAGGGCCCTGCGGCGTCGGAGCGCGTCGGGTTCTCGGTGTGGCAGCTGAGGCAATTCTCGCCAGGACGCATCAGGGGGCCGAAGGCCTGGGAGGTGGCGGGGTCAGCGGGGTCGTCCTCGGCGCCGCAGGCGGCGAGCAGGGCGAGGGCGAGCGGGAGCCAGGGGATGGTGCGGAGGGAAGCGATCAGGGGGAGGGGGGGGTGAGGAAGGAACAGATCCAGTGGCGCTGGAGCCAGGCGGTGAGGGCCTGGAAGGCGCGCCGCTCGGGGGTGGGGTGCTCGGCGAAGCAGTCGAAGATCTCGGCGATGGAGGCCTGCCGGAGGGCCAGGTCGAGGGCCTGGGCCTCGTCCTCGTCGAGGATCTGCTGGTGCAGGGTGTGCCCCTTGCGCCAGACCGCGACCGGGGCGAGCGCGTTGTCGAGGGCAGGGGCAGACGCGGCGCAGCTCGCCTCCCAGCGGCTCACCGCGTCGCGGCGCAGCCGGAGCAGCTGGAGGGCAGGGGAGGGCTCGATGGAGGCCAGGGCGAAGGTCTCGGGGTCGATGTCCGAGGCGGCGGCGATGGCGCGAGGTTGCGGCGCGATCAGGACCTCCATGCGGGCATGCTCGAGGGAGGCGAGGTGTGCCAGGGCCGCCACGGCCGGGTCCTGCTGCCGGGCCAGGAAGGGGCCAAGCTGGGCGCCCAGGCGCTCCAGCATCGGTGCCCGGGAGGGGTGCTCGGTCAGGTACCGGCAGACGGTGCGGGTGAAGACCTCGGCGCCCAGCGCGTCGGCCAGCCGGGGGAAGCACTCGAAGAGCGCGTCGACCTGCCGGAACCAGTACCCATCCTGGTAGAGCTTCATCCGGGCCCGGGCCGCCAGCGCGCCCTGGTCGAGGAAGTGCTCTTCCAGCTCCGGCGGCATCGGGTCAAAGCGGACGGACCGCCAGAACAACCCCTGCAGCTCCGCGAGCTTCACGGCGCCTCCGCCAGGGCGGCCTGCTCTTCCCGGCGCGCGCGGCGGCTCTCATCGACGAGCCGCTCCAGCTCGGGCACGTTGCCGTCCCACTCGATGATCGCCGGCACGTCGCCCATCTTCTGCACCGTCTTCCGGTAGAGGTTCCATACACGCTCCGGCACGGGGGAGCTGTGGTCATCGAAGAGGTGGGTACCCTGGTCCGAGTGCCCCGCGAGGTGGAGCTGAGCGACCCGGTGGGCCGGGATGCCGGCCAGGTAATCGTCCTCGGAGAAGCCGTGGTTGAAGGCGCTGACGACCACGTTGTTGACGTCGAAGAGCAGGAGACAGTCGGCGCGCTCGCAGAGCGCGGCGAGGAAGTCCCACTCGGTCATCGTGCTGGCGCGGTAGCTGATGTAAGACGACACGTTCTCGATCAGCAGCCGGCGCCCCAGGATATCCTGGGCCTGCCGCACGCGCGCGGCGACGTGGTCCAGGGCCTCCTCGGTGTAGGGGAGGGGCCAGAGGTCGTGGCCGAAGTGGCCCCCGTGGGTCCCGAAGCAGAGGTGATCGGAGACCAGGGGGCAGTCGATCTGGTCGGCGAGCTCGCGGATCGCGCGCAGGTGGTCGACCGCGAGCGGGTCCATGCCGCCGATGGAAAGCGATACGCCATGAAGGAACACGGGCATCTGGGAGCGCACGTGCTCGATCAGGGCGAGGGGTCGCCCCCCGCGGCCCACCACGTTCTCGGAGATGATCTCGGCGCAGGTGGCGTCGATGGACGAGGAGCCGAGGAGCTCGTCGTAGTGCGACGTCCGGAGGCCAAAACCGTGGAGGCCGCGGGGCAGCGAGGTCATCAGCCGGTGATGATGGAGCCGCCCTTGTCGGTGCACTCCTTCTCGCTGGGGACGGTGATCCAGCCCTGGCCCTTGCAGGCGCCGAGGCCCTTGCAGGCGTGCTCGGTGCCGTCGGCGTTCTTGCCCCCGCACTCGCCCTGGCCCTTGCACTCGTTGATCCCCTCGCACTTGACGCCCTGGGCGACCTTGGGGGGCGTGGTGGAGCCGCCCTTGTCGGTGCACTCCTTCTCGCTGGGGATGCTGATCCAGCCCTGGCCCTTGCAGCCGTTCTGGCCCTGGCACGCATGCTCCTTGCCGTCGGGGCCGACGCCGGCGCACTCGGCGGTGCCCTTGCAGGAGTTGACGCCGTAACACTTGACGGTCTGGCTCGACTGGTTGGTCGGCGAGCTGTCCTGGCTCTCCTCCTCGCTGCAGCCCACCGCCAGAACCATCGCCGCAACCGCAGACGCCAGCAACGCACCCTTCGAAAGACGCATGTTCGTGTTCTCCTCTTGAGCCTGGGCTTGGTGCCCGTTCGAGACCCCTCTACGCGCCTCGTCCTGGCCGGTTTCGGTGGTTGAAAAAAAAAGATACCGGCGACACCTCCCGCCCGCTGGCTCGTACAGCGGGGGGATGGCGCTGGCCTCCACGTCCTCCCTCCCTGTCGATCTTCTACCCATGGGTGCATGGCTGGTGATGGGTTCTCAATCCTCTGGTCCCCGTGCTACGGGTGAGGCCGTGGGTGAGCGTGCAACATCGTCTCGGGCCGACGAGGCCATGGCGCGCTACGCCGAGGGAGACGCCTCCGCCTTCGCCGTGGTCTACGACGAGCTCGCTCCGAGGCTCGGCGCTTACCTCCACCGCCTCTCCCGCGATCCTCACCTGACCGAAGATCTGCTCCAGCAGACCTTTCTCCAGATGCACGACGCCAGGGGGCGCTTCCTCCCTGGGTCCCCCGTCGCCCCCTGGGCCTACGCCATCGCCCGGCGTCTGTTCCTCGACGCCCAGGCCCGCCGGTCCAACCAGGCCCGCCGCCATGTCCCCCTCGAAGACGTGGGTGAGCTCCTCGCTGGCATCGGAGACTCTCCCGAGGCCGTCTACGAGGGCAACGCCTCGGTCCAGCGGGTCGAGGAGGCCCTGGCCCTGATGCCCGAGAACCAACGGACCGCCTTCCTGCTCGTGAAGCAGGAGGGGCTCAGCATCGCCGAGGCCGCCAGCATCCTGGGCACCACGGTGACCACCGTGAAGCTGCGGGCCCACCGCGCCTACGAGCGGCTCCGCGCGGTGCTACTACATGAAGAGGTGCGCGATGGATTACCAGCCTTCTCCCGAGACCCGGGCACGTATCCTGGCCATGACTCAGTGTCGAAGTGCACCCACTCGCGTCGAGCATGCGCGACGTCGCTTGCGGTGGCTCGCGCTGTCGTCCTTGCCGCTGGGGCTGGTGGCGCTCGCGTCGAGGCCGTGGCGAAGCGAGTGGCCCTTGCCGCGGCAGCTTGCGCTGGGGGTGGTGCTGGCGGGGTCGGTGGCGGGGCTCTCCCTGCTGGGCCGCTCGGGGCCTGCGGTGATGGGCCGGTCGCGAGGGGGGTTGCTGGGGTTTGCGCTCTCGGTACCGCTGAGCTTTGCCCTGGCGATGGTGCTGGTGTTTGGCGCCAGCGCGGGGGCCTCGGCCTGGTTTGACCCGACGCATCGCCACTGCCTGCTGATGTCGCTGGTGCTGTCGCTCTTCCCGCTGGGGGCATCGGTGTCGCTGGCGCGGGGGGCCGATCCGGTGCATCCGGTCTCGCTGGGGGTGGCATACGGGGCGATCTCCGGGGCCTGGGCGGGCACCGCGATGGTGCTGCTGTGCCCCCGGGTCGACCTGCCGCATCTGCTGGTGGCGCATGGCGTGCCGCTGCTTGCGCTGGCGGGGCTTGGCGGGTTCATCGGGGCGCGGTGGCTGGCGCTCCGGGGTCCTTCGCGCTGAGGCCCTTGTCGGGGCGGGGGTGGCCGGGGCACCCTGAGGCGCATGGCGCGAGACCCGATCCCTTCCTGGTTTTATGCCCTCGTGGTGGTGCGTCGGGGGGCTCATTTCCTGGCCATCCGGGAGGCATCGCACGGGCAAGGCTGGTACCTGCCGGCGGGGCGGTGCGAGGCCGGAGAGCGGCTGACCGAGGCTGCCCGGCGCGAGTGCCTGGAAGAGACCGGGATCCCGGTGCACCTCGAAGGGTTGCTGCGGATCGAGCACGAGAACCACGCCTGGGGGGTTCGCTCCCGGGTGATCTTCGTGGGGAGCCCGGCCAGCCAGCAGGCGCCCAAGACCCAGCCCGACGAGCACTCGCTGGAGGCCCGCTGGGTGACCCTCGACGAGCTGGAGCGCCTCCCGCTCCGCCACCCCGAGG
This sequence comes from Polyangiaceae bacterium, assembly GCA_025453595.1. Lineage (GTDB taxonomy): Bacteria > Myxococcota_A > Polyangia > Polyangiales > Polyangiaceae > JANWXX01. The sequence continues at coordinate 7,503 of JALOQB010000144.1, read as the reverse complement.
TGCTCGACCTGTTCCGCGCCGTGGCCTCGGGGGCGCAGGTCGCGCCGCTGTCGCTGCTGCGGGAGGGGTGAGCGGGGCGCCAGTAAGAGGCGAGCGCCGGTGTAAGGAGAGAGCCCCGCGGGGACGGCGACCGTATCTTCGGTGGCCCGGAGGCGCTCGGCGAGGGCCTCGCAGGCGGAGAGCAGCTCGTTCTGGGCGAGGGAGGGGCGCTGGGGGGTCGGGGTCAAGAAGAAGAGGGCGTATTTCCTGGTCTTGACCGGCGGCAAGGGGCCCTGCTCGGCGAACCTGGCGAGGGTGATCGTCCCCGTCGCGTCGCCCTTGTTCAGATCGATGTAGATGACCCCCTCGGCGATGGAGCTGATCTTCTGCACCTGGGCGTTCCCGAGGGAATCTCCGGGTTTCAGGCCGCCAAGGAGCTCGCGGATCCCGGGGCCTGCGTCGGGGACCTGCCGGGGCAGGATCGCGCTGCTGGAGGGCGCCGGGGCGCTGGTCGAGGGGTCAGCGCGCTCACAACCGGCCACAAGAAGGAGCGGCAAGGCCAGGGAGAATCGGACCATCGAGGGGGATGGTGCCAGAGGTTCATTGCGAGAGCGAGGCTGTCTTGGCTACCATCGGCGCAATGCGAGCCTCCCGAACGCTGCCCTCGCTGGCGACTGGTCTTGCCTGCTGTCTCCTCTCCATCAACACGCTGGCGGCGCCCCCGGGCCCCGGGGTTCAACCCATCCATGTCCTCGAGTTCTACACGGACGACGCGGATGATCAGGCCAAGGCGCTGACCCTCGCGATGCGATCGCGGGTGCGTGCCTCCAAGGACTACTCCATCGCGGACGGTGACTTCGCGCTGGGTGTCTTCCTCGCCTCGCTCAAGTGCGGCGACATCCCGGACGTCAACTGCCAGACCAAGATCGGCGACAACCTCAAGATCGACCGGTACGTCTGGGGGACCATGCGCAAGGTCGAGGGGGGGCAGGTGGCCGTCGACGTGCACCTGTGGCAGCGGGGCCAGCAGGAGGTCCGCCAGCAGGTCACCTTCAGCGACAACATGACCGTCGCCGAGGATCAGGCCCTGCAGAAGATCGCCGAGCAGGTGTTCACCAAGCTCGTCACCTTCGGCAAGATCGGCGTCGCCAAGCTCTCGGCCCCCAGGAACATCGAGGGCGACCTCTTTGTCAACAACCAGCCCCAGGGCAAGTTCTCCGGCAACCACCAGGAAGTCTCGCTCCCCGTGGGTGATCATCACTTCGAGGTGCGCTCCGGGGGCAAGGTGGTGGCCCAGGGCAATGGCCGCGTCAGCGCCACCGTCCCCCTCGATATCGACCTGACGCCGACCGAGGACACCGGCAAGCTCGCCATCTCCTCCGATCAGGCCAAGTGGAAGAAGCCCGTCAGCTACGCCGCCATCGGCGTCGGCGGCGCCATGGTCCTGGGGGCCGCCTACATGTCCCTCTGGACGGCCACCGGTGGGTTTGGCAACAGCAGCCTCGACAACATGAAGGGCAACCTCCGCGAGGGGGCAGACGGCTGCAAGCTCGCCCGGTCCAACACGGGGACAGGCCCCGACATCCGGGGGGTCATCGACGGGCAGACCCTCTCCGACGTCAGGGGGGTGTGCGATCGCAGCGACTCGTTCAAGACCATGCAGACGGTGCTCTACCCGGTGGGCGGGCTGCTCATCGCCGGCGGGGCTTACCTGCTCTACTCGTCCAGCAAGAAGGGCGATGCCCCCGCTGCGGCCCGCAAGATCGATGTGACGCCGCTGGTCGGCCAGAACACCGGCTACGTCGACGTCCGGGTCTCGTTCTTAGGGGCCCCTTGCTACGTATCGTCGCCGGAAGGCTGGGCGGGCGTCGGCTGGTGGCCCCCCGCGACAGCGCCACGCGCCCCACCGCCGAGCGAGTCCGGGAGGCCCTGTTCTCCGTGCTCGGGCCCGCCGAGGGGGCCGTGCTCGATCTCTACGCTGGCTCCGGCGCGCTGGGCTTCGAGGCCCTCTCCCGGGGGGCCGAGCGGGTGGTCCTCGTCGAGGCCCGCAAGCCCGCCATCGAGGCGATCCGCGAGAACATCCAGGCCCTCGGGGTCGGCGGGCAGTGCGAGCTGATCCCGAGGCCCGTCGAGCGCGTGGGCCCCCAGCTGGCGGCGTCGGGCCCGTTTCGATGGATCCTGGCCGATCCGCCCTACGCCCTCGTCGAGAACGGCCAGGCCCCCCGGGCCGTCCTCTCGTTGCTCGCCGCGGGCCTCCTGGCCCCCGCCGGCGTGCTTGTCCTCGAGCACGATGCGCGCACCGAACCCCCTGCGTTTCCCGGGATCTCCCTCCTTGAAACCAGGCGCTACGGGGCCACCGGTCTGAGCCTCTTCGAGGCCCCCGCGTGAGGCACGCCCCGGGCTTTTTTGCTGGCACCCGGGGGCCATCCCACTAACCTTGCGCGCCTCTTGGCGCGTTGCGTCGAACGGAGTTAACGATTCCATGAGCGAGCTTCCCCCAGAACAAGAGAAGAGCCAGAGCAACAACGGCCCCTTCGTGATCATCGCGGGCATCCTGGCGGTGGTGCTGGTCGGTCTCCTGGTGGTCAAGTTCAAGGGTGATCCGGCACCTGAGCCCAAGACGGTCGCCAGCGCCGAGCCCCCACGGACGGCGGCGCCCAAGCCGGTGCTGACCGACTCGGTGCCCCCCCCTCCCGAAGAAGACCCGGTCGAGGACAAGGCCGACGCGGGGGCCGCGACCAAGAAGGTGGGCTCCGGCGGTGGGCCCTGCAGCGGCACCTGCGGCGGCTCCCTGTCCTCGGCGACCTCCGGCGACCTCCGGGGCCTCTCCGGCGTGGCGCGGGGTTGCTACGAGCGCGCGCTCCGTACCAACTCGATGCTCCAGGGCAAGATGACGGTGAGCGTCCGGGTGGATCCCGGGGGCACCGTGTGCTCTGCCGGCATCTCCGGCGACACCCTCGGCGCCCCGGATGTCTCCGCCTGCGTCCTCGCCGCCTTCCGCGGCAAGCGGGTCGCCCCCCCGACCGGCGGCTGCGCAGATTCCACGTTGACGCTCAACTTCCAGGCCAAAGACAAGTTATCGTAGCGACATGAACGCCTCCCTTCGCCCCTCGCCTCGGCGCCCTCGCCCCCTCGGCGCCCTCCTGCTTCCCGCGGCGCTCCTCGCGTCGCTCCTCGCCCTCGGCGCCGCCTGCGGTGACTCCGATGAAGGGCAGACGCCGGTGTGCCCCGAGAACCCCACGGAAGGCGAGGAGTGCTTCACCGCCCCCGGCACCCAGGGTACCGCGGGCACCTCGGGGTCCGGAGGTTCCGGACAGTCCGGAAGTTCCGGACAGGCAGGCGAGGCCGGCGCCGCGGGCGAAGCGGGCGCGGCGGGGGCTGCCGGCGAGGCGGGGGCTGCCGGTGAGGCCGGCTCCGGTGGCTGAGGGGTCGCGCCGGCGGTGGGCGCTGGCGTTCGCGGTGGCGCTGCTGGGCTGCGACGAGTCCAACGAGGGGGCCAACGGCTCGCCTTGCCTCAAGAACAAGGACTGCGCCAGCAACCGCTGCGTGGCCACCACCTGCCAGCCGCAGCCGGTTTTTGGCGGGCAGGCGGCGGCGGGCGAGGCCGGGGCTGGGGGCGAGGCGGGGGCTACCGGCGAGGCCGGGGCTGGGGGCGAGTGAGCGACGAAGGGGTGCTGCTGACGGTGGCCTACGATGGCGGTCCTTACGCCGGGTGGGCGCCGCAGAAGAACGCGACGACGGTGGCTGGCGTGCTGCTCGATGCGGTGCGCGCGCTCCGGCCCGGGGTCCGCGAGCTGCGAGGGGTGAGCCGCACCGACGCGGGGGTGCATGCGCGGGGCCAGCGCGTCGCCTTCGATGCGCCCGCGGGGATCCCGACCCGGGGCTGGGCGCTGGGGCTGACCTCCCACCTGCCACCCACCATCGCGGTGCGCGCCGCGGCGCGGGTGCCTGCGGGCTACGACCCGCGGGGGCACACCCGCGGCAAGCGCTACATCTACACGATCCTCCACGATCTGCTGCGGGATCCTTTCCTCGAATCCCACGCCTGGCGGGTCGTGGCTCCGCTCGACCTGGGGCGCATGCAAGCCGCGGCCGCCTCCCTGCTGGGGACCCACGATTTCCGAGCCTATCGCTCCAGCGGGGACGAGCGTACCGACACGGTCCGCACCCTTCGCCGCGTCGAGGTCCTGCCTGATCTGGCCGATCGCCGGTTGTTCCGGGTGGTGGTGGAGGGCGATCGCTTCCTCTACAACATGGTCCGGATCCTCACCGGGACGCTGGTCGACGTGGGGGCCGGGCGGCTCGATCCCGAGGCCCCGGCCCGCGCGCTGCTCTCCGGGGAGCGCGGCGCCCTCGGGCAGACGGCCCCGCCCCAGGGCCTGACGCTCGACGAGGTGTTCCTGACCGACGAAGGCGACGATCGCTGGCCTCCTTGACGTGCCACCGCCCCCGGGGGCCTGTGGTACGCTGACCCCCCCAAGGAGCCGCGATGGCACGAGAAGTTTCCCGCCGTTTCGAGCGAGTGGCCCGCCGCCGTGTGCTGAAGATGCTCGGCTACTCGGCCCTCGCCCTGCCGATCGCCCGCCTGCTCTGGCCCGAGCAGGGCCGCGCCGCTCCTGGCCCCGCCCAGCGCGTGATCTTCTTCTATTTCCCCGATGGCGTCGCCGGGCCCAGCCAGGACGGCCAGCCGAGCCTCTGGCACCCCGGCGGGAGCGAGACGGGCTTTTCCCTGACCCAGCAGCTCGAACCCCTCGGGGATTTCAGGAACGACTGCGTGTTCCTCAACGGGCTCTCGATGGGCCCCACCGACAGCGGGAGCCACCCGGGCGGCGCCAAGAAGCTGCTGACCGCGGCGGACGGCGGGCAGAACGAGTCCATTGACCGGTACCTCGCGCGCACCGTCGGCAAGGGGTCGCCCTTCCAGATGCTCTACCTGGGGGCCCAGGCGACGCTCCAGGCTTCCGGCGACAAGTTCATCAGCTACATCAGCCCGGGGACCAGCGTGGCCCCCCAGGACAGCCCCCGCGAGGCCTTCTCGCTGGTCTTCCCCGGCGGCAACGGGGCCAGCGGCAGCGGCGGTAGCGGCGGTGGCAGCGGCGGCGGCGCTCCGGCGCTGGAGGGGAGCGTCCTGGACACGGTGCTCGAGGATCTGAACGCGCTCCGCTCCGAGCTGGGGGCCACCGAGAAGGTGAAGCTCGATGTCCACGCCGACGCGCTCCGGGAGACCGAGAAGCGCATCAAGGGAGAGGTCGGCACGCCGCCGAACCCCGCCGCGGGCTGCGGCCAACCGCAGATCGACACCTCCGGGTTCACCGATCAAGAGCTCAACGACCCGGCCCGCTTTCCCGCGATTTTTCGCGCTCAGATCGACCTCCTGGTGCTGGCCATGGAGTGCGGTCGCACCAGGGTCGGCACCCTCCAGGGGTCGTCCCACACCAGCGAGCTGATCATGAGCCGCTTCCCGGGGACCGAGATGTACGACCCGGGCTTCGACATGCGCAGCCACCAGGCCTCTCATTACGGGGCCAAGCACGACCCGAACAAGCGAGAGTTTGCCGATTACGTCAAGCAGCGGCGCTGGTGGGTCTCCCGGTTCGCCTACCTGCTCGGCGAGCTGAAGAAGCGCCCGGATGGCGCGGGTCAGAGCATGCTCGACACCTCCCTCGTGCTGCTGTGCACCGAGGTCTGCGACGGCAACACCCACCTCCACGACAACATCCCGATGATCCTCGCGGGCCGGGGCGGCGGGCTCAAGACCGGGCGCCTGCTCCAGTACAGCGGAGAACGCCACGGGCGGCTGTTCGTCAGCATGGCGAACGCCCTCGGCGACGGGCTGGGGGGCTTCGGGGACGCCGCGAACGGGCCCTTGCCGGGGCTCTTTGGCTAGGGCTAGCGTGCTGCGCCATGCGCGCATGCTTTCTCGCGGTGGCCCTCGGCGCCTCGATGCTCCTCCGATCGACGCCGGCCCGGGCCGAGCCCGGCGAAGAATACACGGTCTCGGTCCTGACCTTCGGCCCCGGTGACCACCCGTTCTTCAAGTTTGGCCACAACGCCATCCTGGTCCACGACGAGCGTCGCCGCACCGATCGCGTCTACAACTTCGGCACCTTCGCCTTTGACTCGCCGGCGCTGATCCCCGTCTTCCTCAAGGGCAAGCTGCGCTACTGGCTCTCGGTCCAGTCCCTCGGCGGCACCATCGCCGCCTACCGCCGCGAGAACCGCACCATCGACGCCCAGGAGCTCGCCCTGCCCCCCGAGCTTCGCCGCCAGATCGTCGACGCCCTCGAGACCAACGCGCGCCCCGAGAACCGCTATTACAAGTACGATTATTACCGCGACAACTGCTCCACCCGGGTGCGCGACGCCGTCGACCGCGTCACCGGAGGCAAGCTCCACGAGGCCGCCCGCAAGCCTGCTCGCATGACCTGGCGCTCCCACACCATGCGCCTCGTCGCCGACGACTGGCCCGTCTACCTCGGCCTCCAGGTCGCCATGGGGGATCTGATCGACCAGCCCATCGACGTCTGGAGCGAGATGTTCCTGCCCGCTCGCCTCCAGGAGACCCTGCGCGAGGTGCAGATCCCGGGCCCCGACGGCGCACCTCGCCCTCTCGTCAAGCGCGAGACCCGCCTGCTCGACGCCGAGCGCGCCCCGGTCCGCACCGAACCCCCGGCCCGCGTCTTCCCCCTCCTCGGCGTCGGCGCGCTCCTCGGCGTCTCCTTCGCCGCCCTCGGCCGCGCTGCCCCCTCCTCCCGGGCCGCCCGCGTCGCCCTCGGCCTGGGCTCCTCCCTGGTCGGCCTGCTCTCCGGGCTCCTGGGCCTCATCTTCCTCCTCTTCTGGACCTACACCGACCACGAGGTCGCTCACCGCAACGAGAACCTGCTCCAGTGCGTCCCCTGGGCCATCGCCCTCGCTGGCTTTGGCCTCGGCGTCGCCCGCAACAGGCCCCGCTCCATGCGCTGGGCTTTCCGCCTCTCCGCCGCCGCCCTCGTCGCCTCGGTCCTCGGCCTGCTCTGCAAGATCCTCCCCTGGTTCGACCAGCACAACAGCGAGATCATCGCCCTGCTGTTGCCCCTCTGGGCTGGCCTCACCGCCGCCTTCTGGTTCCTTCAGGAGGGTGGGTCTTCTTTGACATCGACCGCGAAGGCTGCAGATTTGCCTCCCCCGGAGGCCCCGCCCCCTGCGGCCAGCGCCTGATCAGTTGCAGGAGCGGGTGCCGAGCAGCTGGCCCTTGGCGGCGTCGTAGTACTGGCCCGAGCTCTTGAAGACGGCCTTGTTGCTGACGTTGCGGGTGACGCACCAGATGTCGATATCGGCGGGGGCCTCGCCGGTGGAGAGGTCGAAGTCGAGGGGGCCGGAGGCGCCGTTGAAGTCGATGTTGCCGCCAGCGCGGAGGGTGGTGAAGGCGGCGCTGAGGGCGCTGGGGCCCGAGTCCACCTGGGACCCCTGAGGGACGAGCTTGGCGAGGCCCTTGGCGATGGAGGCTCCGGTCACGGGCTCCCCGGCGGTGGCGGCGAGGGCGTA
>JALOQB010000442.1 GCA_025453595.1 Polyangiaceae bacterium | reverse complement strand
GGGGTCCTGGCGCTCGTGCTGAAAGGGTCGCGACCCTGAGCAGAGGTCCAGAAAAATCTTCTTTCGTAGCGCCAAAGAAGGGCACCTGTCGTCGTTCCGTCCACCTGGGAGGGGCGTTCGGGAGAACCCTCCCCTGGAGCCTGCGCTTTTTCTGTGGGATTTGACCATGTGGAAAATCGGCCTACCTGAACAGGCTGACCGGCCATGGACGGAACGACGACAGGTACCTCTTATTTCGTTATAACCCTTGGCAATTCACGCTCCCAGGTGCTTTGAGTCCCCATGAAATCCTCACGTTCGACCCTCTCTCCTTGGATCCTTGCTGCTATCCTCTACGCTTGCACTGAGCAAGTTATTCAACAGGAGCCTCCTCTCTCCAACCCCCTCATTTCGGGGGAATCTTCGGGTGCTGGACAGGCTGGCGCTTCTCTTTCAAAAGGGGGATTCGCGGGTGCCAGTCCAGAAGCAGGAGCCTCCAGTTCCTTTGTGCAAGGTATCGGTGGCGCCGAGTCTGGAGGTTCTCCTGCCCAGGGAGGGGTAGATGCTGCAGGGCAGGCAGGAGTCTCGGGGTTTGCGGGAACTTCTGCTGCAGGTCAGGCACTTGAGGCCGGAGCAGGGGGAACCCAGGCTGGACAGGGGGAAGGGGGAGCAGGGGTCTCCGGAGAGGGTGGTGCAATCGGGGGAGGTGCAGGAGGCGCAGAGGCAGGGACAGGAGGGGCAGGAGCCACGGGTGGAACCACGGGAGAACATCCTGGATGCCCGAAAGATCTCCCAGGACCCAAGTTGATCGCCCTCAAAACACCTAACGGGACACCTTATTGCATCGATCAGACCGAAGTCACGCAGGTGCAATACTTGACCTTCCTCGAGGTCACCGGCAACGATAACTCGGGACAGACAGATTATTGTTACAAGGATACACACAACCTTTACGAAGATATTTTTCTTTGCCCCAAAGGGTCATGGACGCCGAAAGAGACACCCGACAAGGCCGTGATGTGCACCGATCCTTGTGACGCGGTGGCCTACTGCAAGTGGGCAGGGAAGCGTCTGTGCGGGAAAGTCGGAGGAGGCGGGATTCCTTCCAAAGGGGGGGGAGAACTCGAAGGGGACGGCTACAAAAAGTCTCCTCTCAACGATCCCAACGTGTCTCAGTTTTACAACGCCTGTTCACAAGGAGGGAAGAAAGCGTTCTCCTACGGAGATTCCTATAACCCCTCCTGTTCTCACAAGGCAACGAACCAGGGAGAAGCAGTGGAAGGATGTGCCCCCCAAGGGGACCTATCGCAGCAAGTGATTCATCTGAGCGACAGCGTGGGCGAATGGGAGCTATCAGAGCCTTTCATCACATCATCCGGCGTACCCGTTCGCGGCTGGCTAGGCTATGCGGATGATGAAACGGAGTTGAATGGTCGCTGTGACAGGATAACGTTTGCCACATCCGGGACACTTGTGGGTTTTCGATGCTGCTATGATTTTTGAACGCCGGCGGGTCGATATCACGGCTTGCACCTTGGTCCCGATCCATCGCGCACGACGTGACCCCTGCCTCGACCGGACAGGGGCAACGGTCGCTCACCTCAGGCGGTCGCGGCGGCGGGCTCGTCCTTCTTCTGGATCAGGTTGCGGAGGGCGAAGATGCCAACGGGCCCGAGCATGGTGGACAGGCCGATGATGCCCCACAGGATAACCGGCTGCCGGGCCCGTGGGGGGAAGTGTAGAAAAATCAAAGAGGGAGGAGGGAGCAAGCGAGCTGGCCTCCACCCCCTCGCCCGGCGGCTCTCGCTGACCTCTCCCTGTCGCCTGGCCCCAGCCCCGCCTGCGGCCCCCGGCGCCCTCCTCGTCCTGCACGGCTGCCCCCCACGCCTCCGTCGCCAGCCTTGCGCTGCACTCACGCCGCGGCCCCTGGCCAAGGCCCTACCTGCGCGGCGAGGCGCCGGGAGTCCAGGCGTTGGCGAGCGGGCGCCAGCCGACCAGCAACGCGCAGGGCGCCTCACCCCCTCGCGCGCCGGGCCGCCGCCCATTCCTTGAGCCATTGCCGAAGCCCGCCGAGCTCACCCCCTCGCGCGCCGGGCCGCCACCGTGGACGGCAGCCGCAGCACCGTCGCACCGCTCGCCCGCAGCAACACGTCCGCCTCCGAGGTCGTCGTCACAACCGAGCGCCTGGAGGGCGCCGGGGCGCGCGGCGGGGGGGAGTAATCCACAACCCGCGAGCGCGACGAGAGCCGCGGACTGCCGTGGGCCCGGATGAACCGTCCAGCGCCGCCGTGAGGGGCGAAGGAATGCGGAAATTCTTGGACATGCAGGCTGGCTTGCCGTTTGCTCCGAGCCAGGGACATGAACCGACAGCTTCTCTCGTGCATTGTTTTCCTTGGCCTTGCGGCGCTCGCCGGTTGCGGAGCGCGGTCGGAGCAGCCCGACGGCGTGGCGCCGACCCCCACGGACCCGGCCGAGCTGCCGGTCTGCGCGCAGGTGGAGAAAGGGCAGCAGAAGAGCTTCGAGAGCGAGGGGGCGTTCCGCGAGGCGATCACGGGGGTATGGACGCTCTGCAGCAGCGAGTCGGTCTTCTGCTCGGCCAAGCTGGGCAAGGCCCTGGAGCGAGGGCTCGAGATCGAGACGGGAGGCCGCTGGTACAAGCTCTACGAGCAGGACGGCAAGCTGGTGCGGGGCCAGGGCTTTGACCAGCAGGGGACGTGGGAGGTCATCGACACGAGCATGATGAACGGCCCCGGCGTGTACCAGCTCAACCTGAACATCGACGGCGGTGGCAGCGTGGTCTTGCTCCCTGCCATCGCCATCGGCCCCCGCAAGATGCGCCTGAACAACATGGGCGTCTGCGAGGGCGACTACGCGATCGAGCCCTGATCAACCCTGGGGGCCGGCGAGGGCGGCGTCGATGCGGGCCAGGACCACCGTATCTCGCCTCCCCAGGTGACGGAACGCCACGCGGAGCCACCGCGTCCGCTCCTGCGTGACCTTGAACGACCCCTCCACGATCGCTCCCCGGAGCCGGGGCTCCATCGAGCATCACCCCGGCCGACCCACCGAGACCCACGTGGACACGGGCACGACTACGACAGGAAAATCAAGAGGGGTAGGAGGGCAAGCCTCTGGCCCTGACCGCCCCCACGGCCGGCTCGGCGCCGCATCGGCCGCGCCCCTGTCGGTGGCGCCCAGCCCCCGGGCCAGGGGGCGGGCAAGGGCATGAGGAAGCGCCTCGTGGAGCGAGGAGTTGACAAGGGGTGTGCAGGGAGTCACGAACGGCGTGTCGGCCTGCTCTCCCTCTACTGGGGCTCCCTTGACTCCCTCCCACCCCAACCCTGCTGAACCAGTGCGGGGCCGCCGTCGCTGGGGGCGCGTGCTGCGGCTCCTCTCACCCATCGCGATTGTTCTTGGCGGCGGCTGCGCGACTGTCAACACAGCGAACCGCTTCGAGCGCTTCCACGCGCGTCAGAGCGGGCAACTTACCTTCGAGGCCACGAGCGTGGTGCTCTCGTACCCGAACGGGCGTTTCTACCCATATGGGCAGACCCCGAATAGCCAGTTCTTGTACCTCCGAACGGAGGTGTTGATTCACAACGGAACAGCCGAACCGGTGCAAGTCTGTCGAGATCCTTCCCGTAGCCGTATACGCAGATATAGAATTCCGGACTGCGTTCGTGTCGCGATTGAGCATGGCGAGTGGCGGGCCTGCGACGGCCTCACCAGTCTCCCGGATCAGCACCTGCAGCCCGGCGAGGGCGCGCGCTTCGACGTCTGCAGCGTGGTCGATCAGGCACCGGCGACGACGGTCGTTCGCGCGTCCCGGGTTCATCGCTTCGTTGATCGATCTGACCTTGGGCCCGCTGACTACCAACCTGAGGAAACGGTCTTTGCCGGGAGTGGGCCGCTGCCGGTGGTTTCCCTGCCCGGGCTCCCGGTCGCGCCGAATCTGTACCCGCGCAACATGCAGGGAAACCTCGACCTGCGCCCCGAATCCGTCGTCACCGGCGACTTCCACCACCCCGCGGATGACGAGGGCAAAGCGTGGATCTTGTCGATGTACATCGCACTGCAAAATCGGTCAAACCTGACCCTCGTCGTCGACACCGGGGCCTTTCGTGGGATCCTCGACCCGCCGGCCCAGATCCCGGGCAGTCAATATGAATGCAGCAAGCTCCCGAGGGTGCTCGAGCCGTATCATTCCCCCCTGCTGACGGAGAAGTCACTGCTCATCACGCTGGCGCCCGGACAGGGTTGGCGCCCGCAATCCTGGCGCACGGGTGCCTTTACGCGCCTCCGGAGCGGCTCGAGCTGCACCTACCCGACGGCAGCCCGCCGCGGTGGTTTCCGATCGAGCGACGTTGAACGAAGCCGCTCCGCGGCAGTTGGAACCTGCGGCGAGCGCGGAAAGCGTGATCCTTCCCCGCTTTCGTGGACAATCGCACCATGCAGCCTCTGCTCGAGAGTGAGCCATAAACAGCGGCGGGTAGACCGTCTCGCCGCGTTCTCGGGTGGGTTACGGCCGCCAGCCGCCCGCTCCCTTGAACTTCCCGGGGCGCTTTCCTCGGAACCGGGTGCAGACTAGGGAGAAGCCGATGGGCCGGACAGTGCGCGACGCGGCGTGGTGCTGGATCGCCAGGGCGCTCCTCTGCCTGGGGCTGGCGACGCCTGGCGAGGCACGAGCCGAGGGGGCACCGGAGGAGGTACCGGAAGGGCCCTCCGAGGCGGCAGCAGAGGGGCGGTGGTGTGCCCCGGAGCTCACGTCGCTGGACGGCGATATTTGCTGGGCTGAACCCATGGAACAAGGGCCAGGGCCCCGGACCCTGGTGATCTTTCTCCATGGAGTGGTGCAACCAGGCTCGGGGTGGCAGCACAACCAGCAGCGAGCGGCGGCCCGGGCGGCGGAGCAGCACGGCTTCACGGCCCTGATGCCGCGGGGGCGCCGGGGGAACGGTCCCAAGGGGATGCAGGACTGGTGGACCTGGCCCACCGGCGCGGCGCACGCTGCGGTCGAGCAGGAGGTGATCCAGGAATGGGCCCGGGCCCGGGAGGCGATCGAGCGGAACGGGGCGCGCTTCGAGCGCGTCTGGATCATGGGGTTCTCCAACGGAGCCTACTTCGCCACCTCCCTGGCCATGCGGGCCCGCCTGGCCCCCGGGCGCGAGCTGACCGCCGACGGCTTCGCGGTCTTCACCGGCGGCGATGGCGCCCCTTACCTGGAAAAAATAGCGAAAAAACAGCCACACCGGGCCCCGCTCTTTGTCGGCTGGGGCGGGCGCGACAAGGCCCACCGCGATCAGGTACGCCTCGCCAGGATGCTCACCCGGCTTCGCTGGCCATCACGCTCGGCAGGGGCCCCCAGAGCAGGTCATGCCATGGTCGATCGGCACGTCGAGGAGGCCGTCCAGTTCCTCCGTCGTGCGGCCTCTTCCCCGGCGGCCTCACGCCAGGAGCGCGGGCGTTTATCCGGAAGTGCTCTAGACTGGCGGGGCCATGCAGTCCGAGCTGCCTCTCTTCTTCATCCCGCTCATCCTCGTGGGGTTCCTGCTCTTTTTTGTCGGCCTCTGGTCCGGGATCAGCTGGCTGATGGCCCAGGTCTCGGGCTGGTCCTCGATGGCCACCCGGTACCCTTGCCCTCCCGGTGTCCAGGGGGCGGCGCTGGACAGCGGCTTCGCGGTGCGGGTCGGCGTGGCGAGCTACCGGGGCGTGATCTCCTTCAGCGCGACCCCCCAGGGGCTCATGGTCGAGGTCATGGCCCTCTTCCCCTTTCATCGCCCCTTGCTGATCCCCTGGTCCGCGATCGCGCTGCGGCGCGGCGGTGCGATCTTCTTCGCCGGAGAGATGCAGGTCCACGAGGGGGCCACCTTCCAGCTCAACGGCGACGCGCTCGGCGCCATCGAGCGCGCCATGGCGCGGTGAGCCCTCCCCTACCCTCGCCCCGCCATCCCCACGGCCCACCCCATCGAGTACCGCGCGTTGATCTCGCTCCGGGGCTGGAAGCGGCGCCCCTCCTCCCCTCGCCAGGCAAAGGCGTCGACGTTGAACGGGCCGAAATAACCGATACGGTGCAGCGCCTCGGCCACCGTCTGTAGCTCACGGATCAGGGCTTCCCGTTCATCGTAGAGAAGTTCCCTACCTGCGATCGACGATCCTTCCCAGGCCCCGAGGGGCGAGCAGCGCTGGACCGTGGGCTCACCGATCCGCAAGGAGCCGTCGCGGGCGAGCAGGCCATGGATGGCGAAATCCCCGAGCCGCTCCACCAGCGGCTCGACCTGGAGGCCTTCGCCACGGCGCAGGGGGGCCCCGGCCCACCGCTGGATCTCCTCGGTCCAGGCGCCCGCGGTCGCCCGCAGCTGCCCTCGACCCGCGAAGCCCAACGAGCGCTTGAGGAGCCAGGTGCCGGAGAGCGAAGTCCCTTCGACGGTGGCGCGCAGCGCGTCCAGGTCCTCGACAAAGCGAGCGCCGGGCAGCCCCTGGCCCAGGGACGCGCAGAAGCGGCGGTGGTTGGCGGACCGCAGCACCTCGACCGGAGGCGCCTCGGGCACCAGGGCCCCTGCCTGCTTCAACCTCCGGAGCGCATGAGGGGTCGGGCACCAGGCGACCCCGAGGTAGTGACCGCGCATCACCCCGGGTCTCCCCTCGTCAAGGACCTCGTCACCCGGGTCCAGCAGTCGCTCAAGCCACGGGCGAAGATGACGGATGCGCTCGCGGGTCGCCGCGGTGGAGGTGGTGTGCCCGGGGTTGGCCAGCTCCTGTTCTGCATCGAGGTTCCAGAGCCAGAGGCGTGGCGCCATGCAGGCATCTGCTACGCAAGACCCTGGCCCGCATCAACTACGGCGCCACGGGCAGCGCAGAAGCTCCGGGTACCGGCGGGTTTCGGGGGGAGAACATGGACCCGTGCATCAGCTCACGAAACTCCGCTTCGGATCGGGGGACCCAGGGGTAAGCTCGCCCGGAGTCATCTTCCGTGTTCTTCTTGCCATCAGGGCCGGGAGAGAAAACACGGATCAGCCTGGGGCCAGGGTGACAGTCGACAAGGAACTCGTTGCCCCAGAAATCAACGGGTACAGCGCGGAATTTCTCCACACCGAAGACCAGGGTGACAGGGCCGTGCTGGCAGCGCCCCTCGGGAAGCGCGGCGGCGAGGGTAGCAAGGGAGTTGAGCACCTCGATCTGAAACGATCTCTGGGAGTGCCCACACCAGGAAGCGCCTTCTTCTTCCCTGTGCTCCCGAGGTTTCCCGGCGGCTTTTGCCTCGAAGATCGCCTTGATCTCCTCCCGCTTTTCCCACTTACTTCTCTCGTACATCGCACCGAAAGCCACGAGGATCGCCGCGACGAAGACCCCGATTTCGTGGGGACGTATCTTCACTTTGCACCTCCCGGAGAGGGCCTGGGCCCCCCCGGAGGAAGAGTCGTGGGAGGAACGACACGCCGCTGAATACGATCCATGCGGCCTCCTTCGGTTGCTCCCGCGCCGGGTTGCGTGGATCCGTGTTCAACCGGGTATCACATGGCGATGCGATGGCACGGTGCGCTGTCCGATACGCACATCAACCGCGGCGCCACGGGGAGCGAAGGTGCTCCAGGAAACGCTCGGGCAAGGGGGCTTCCCCTGCGAGGCCGACGCGGGTCGGGGCCGCTCGATCCCCGGGGATGGAGCAGGTGCCGAGGAGCCGATCAAAGACCAGCAGCACCTGACCGTAGTTGGCGCTGGCCTCGGGGAGCGCTGTCGAGTGGTGCCAGCGGTGGGCCTCGGGCCCGCTGATCCAGCGGCGGAGAGGGCCCAGGCGCAGATCGATGTTGGCATGCTGGAGGAAGGCGTGGGCCACGGAGAACGCTCCGGCGAGGAGCGCGGCCTGCTCCCCGGGGCCCCAGAGCGCCACCAGCAGCGAGGTGAGCAGGCCGCTGGGCAGCGCGTCGAGCGGGTGGCTCCGGGCCACGTTGAGGAAGTACACCCGCGGGGCCGAGTGGTGCACCCGGTGGAACCTCCATAGAAACGGGTTCTCGTGCTGGAGCCGGTGGAAGGCGTACGCCAGCAGCTCGGAGCAGAGCAGGATCAGCGCCACCTGGAGCGGCAGCGGCCAGGCGGAGGGCCAGGCCGCCGAGGCCGAGGGGCCACGGAGCGCGAGGGCCAGGGCCCAGGGCAAGGCGCTGCCCAGGTCGAAGAAGCGGGCCGATAGCAGGAAGTGAAGCGCGTCGACCCGGGTATCCCCGCCCTGATCACGGAGCCAGGACGGATCGAAGGGGAGCAGGCGCTCCAGGAGCAGCAGCAGCGGCGCCAGCGCCAGGGCCTCCAGCAGGAGCAGCAGCGGCGCCGGGGCCCCGAGGCCCGCGAGCCAGGCCACCGCGAGGGTCGCCCCGCCGGTGATGGCTGGATAGAGGAGGCCACGGGACCAGGAGCGCAGCACCAGGGCAGCATGCCACGGGGGGCGCGGGTCGCCAGCGCCGTGGGTGGGTCTTGCGCGCCCACTTACCGGATGGTAAGCGGTGGCTTGACCAGATGGTAAGCGAGCGAGCAGAGCGAGCGGCGACGGGCCGGGAGGCGATCCTGACGAGGGCGACGCGGCTGTTTGCGCGGCAGGGCTACGAGGCGACCTCGGTGCAGGAGGTGGCGGCGGAGGTGGGGGTGACGAAGCAGGCGGTGCTGCACCATTTCGCCAGCAAGGAAGAGCTACGGAAGGCGGTGCTGGAGGGGCTGCTGGCGCACTGGAACGACACGCTCCCGAGGTTGCTGCTGGCGGCGTCGGCGTCCGGGGATCGCTTCGACGCGGTGTTCGGCGAGCTGTGGCGCTTCTTCACGGAGGAGCCGGACCGGGCGCGGATCTTCTTGAGAGAGCTGCTGGATCGGCCGGAGGAGCTGCGGAAGGTGCTGCGGGGGCCGGTGAAGCCGTGGTTGACGATGGTGGCGTCGTACATCCGGGCGGGGTGCGAGGCGGGGCGGCACCACCGGGACGTGGACCCGGAGGCGTACGTGGTCTCGACGCTGCTGATGGTGATCTCGACGGCGGCGTCGAGGGCGGTGATGGGGGCCGCGCTGGACGGAGACGAGATGGAGCGGCTGGAGCGCGAGGTGTGCCGGGCGGCGCGGAGCGCTCTTTTTGTGGGGCGAGAGCGGGAGGAGCGG
>JALOQB010000143.1 GCA_025453595.1 Polyangiaceae bacterium | reverse complement strand
CACGTACCCGGCCTTCCCCTCGATGGCGATGTTGGGCCCGGTGCTGCACGAGGCGCAGGAGCCCGAGGCGATGTCGTCCTCGTTGCCCAGGGTGAACCCAGGCACCAGGAGCTCGCAGTGGTCCTGGCCGTGGCCCGCGATGTCGAGGGCCGGGAGGAAGGGGCCCTGCTCGCTCTCGGCGAGGTAGAGGCGGACGGACCCGTCGCCGCAGGAGACCGCGCCGACCCACAGGTTCTGCTCGGAGGACCACCGCACGAAGGAAGGCCCCTCGCAGCTCTGCCCGTCCGGGGGGGTATCGATCTTTCTCCGTACCAGGTCCGGGAAACACCCGCGGTAGGTCGCCGCTGGGGTCGCGTTCTCGGGCCCGGAGCGAGGCTGCGCGGGGGCCGTTGTTCCCTGGTTCGCAGGGGGGAGCGCCCGCGAGGGGCCCTGGACCGGGCCAGGCTGCGCTGGCGAGGCCCCCCCGGCGGTTGACCGCGGGGAGCCTGCCCCGGGCTGCGAGGCTTGAACCGCTCGCGGCTGGGATCCTGGCGCCAGTTGCATCTGCACCACGCCAGGCGCAAGCAGCGCTGCTGGCTCCTGGGCCTCGGTCGCCTCGGAGCCTGCCCTGGCCAGCGTCCTGTGCTCGCCTTTCCCTCGCTCCGTCGGCGGCCGACCCGGCGCAGGTTCCGGGGAATCCAGGCCCCGGGAAGGGAGCACCTGAGGGTAGGGAACTTCCATAGATTTGTCGGCGGGGGTGGCCTCGCGGGTGGCCACCCGCAGGGGGACGCGCTGCAGGTCCGCCCTGGGCAGGTCCGGCGTCAGGGGCTCGGGCGAGGGCGGCGGCGGGGGTTCTGCCGAGGAAGAGGCGGCAGCGGAGAGGGGAGGGGGAGGCAGGAGCCAGGGGATGGGCTGGAGCTTCCGTTCGTCCGGATCCAGGAGGGATGCGCCCACGACGAGGGCGCCCCCCGCCGCGAGGAGCAGCAGCAGGCGTCCCTGCCCCCGCTTGCGGCGCAGATCTACCTGTTGCCGTAGCCGGAGCTGGAGTCGGGCCTCGAAGTCAGGGCCTGGGCGCAGCTGTTCAAGCTGGGCCTCGGCCTCCCGCAGCAGAGGGATGATGGGTTCAGGAGTCATCAAAGGGGACCTCCCAGCCTTGCTCTCGTAGCCGCTCGACCGCCCGCTGCAGGAGCTTGCAGACGTAGCTCTTGCCGTGCCCCATCACCTCGCCGATCTCGTGCTGAGGTCGCCCATCCAGGTAGTACATGGAGAACGCCACCCGCTCCTTGGGGGGCAAGGTCTGGAGCGAATCGAAGGCCCGCTTCAGATCATCCCGGGCAAACGCGATGGCGTCGGGCCTCGCGGGTTCGGCCTCCTCGGCCCCCAGGAACCAGCGCAGCGGCGCGGATTGCATGAGGCGCTCGCGCCGGAGCCGCTTGAGGCACCGGAAGGTGGTGGCCCGGTAGAGCCATCCTTCGAGGGCTTCCAGCGCTTCCAGCTCGTCGATGGCCTCGATGAGATCCACGAAGACCTCCTGGGTCCGATCCTCGGCCCAGGCCCGGCTGCCGCGCCCGTAGCGAAGGGCCAGCCGGAAGACCAGCGCATGGTGCCGCCGGTAGGCGCGCTCGACGGCGCTGACCTTCTCGTGGGGGGCGAGCTTGCCAGCCGGAGGTTTGCGGTCCAGCTCCGACCGGGGGGACTCCTCGATCGATTGCATCGGGAGCCCTGCGCTCAGCAAGGGTGTCCATGGCGAAAAGACCCCTTCCCACCCGTCGCGGGGGAAGAGCCGGGGAGCAGTCGCTGCGTGCATCCGGGTCCTCATGCTCACCCCCAAGCTACCCCGAGGTCCCCGGAAGTTTCCTGGCGCAGAAAGAAAAGAAAGGTGTCTCTTTGTACCCTCTCACGGGTCGCAGATTTCCTGGACCTGCACCTGGCTGACGGGCCCCTGCTGGAGCTGCTCGCAGATCGGACCGAAGAAGCGGATCACCCCGGGGGAATCCAGGTCCCAGCCGTCCTGCTGGCCCTTGCCCTGGGGCACGGTCATGAGGCCGTTGCCGAGGTTGACGCGCACGGTGAACGGGGAGGAGAGGCCGGCGGGCAGCTCGTAGCGACACCCGGCGGCGGACCGGAAGATGCGCTGGAGCGCCTCCAGCATGGCCTTCTCGGTCTGCCCCTTGTGGTGGCACTGGGCCTGGGCCCCGTTGCAGCCCGGCGGCGCCGTCTTGGCGGCCTGGGCCAGCACCGAGAGCCACTGACCCGCCGTGAACTCCTCGGCGGGCATGCCGACCGCGTGGGTGAAGATCGGGTCCGCCCCCTCGGCCATCTGCTTGGCTTCCTGGAGGATCAGCTGCTCGGTGCCGCACTCCACGTTGAGATCGGGGAAAAACCCGTTCGATGGCTGGAACACGGTGGGGGTCCCGTCCGAGATCAGGACGACGTGGCGCCCACCCGCGGCCTTCACGGGCATCAGCGCGGACCACGCGGCCTTCAGGGCCCAGCGGCTCGGGGTGCCGCCCAGGGGGTTGGTGCTGTCCAGCAGGCTCACGATGCTGGCCTTGGTCGATGACAGGAGCCCCAGCGGCACGTTCGGCGGCGAGGCGATGTCCTTGCAGCCGCCATCCGCCGTGATCTGCTTGCACTCGGGCGTGGAGTTGAGGAGGCAACTGGCCAGCTGGTTGTCGTCAAAATTCCCCTCGGGAAAGCGCACCAACCCCACCTGGATCACCCCGGGTTCGCTGCTCACCAGCGCCTTGAGCGCCCCCTGCAGCGCCGCGAATCGACCTGATTCTTCCGTGCTCCCGGAGCGATCCACCACCAGCATCACCGCGGGCCTCGCCGCTGTCCCCGCCGGAGCGCCCCCGGCCCCGGCCGGAGCGCCCCCCGCCCCCGCCGGCGCTCCTCCCGCTCCACCGGGCCCACCTCCGTTCCCGCCCGCCCCCGCGGTGCCCCCCGCGCCGGCTGGTGCCCCGGCGGCCCCCGCGCCGCCCGCGCCTGCTGCGCCGCCCGCGCCGCCCGCGCCTCCGCCGGCCCCTGCCCCGGCCTCGCCGCCGGCCCCGGACTGTCCGGAACTTCCGGACTCACCCCCGGCCCCCCCTTGCACGGAGGGACATTGACAGGCCGAGTAGGTGCCGTCCGGGAGGCAGGTCTGGACGCCTTGCTCGGTGGTGCCGGCGCAGGGGCAGGCGATCTGCTGGTTGGTGATGCAGCGAGGCGCCGTGCTGGTGGAGGCGTCGTCGGAGCAGGCGAACAGGGCGAGGGTCAGGAAGAAGAGGGGGTAGCGCACGGGGGGCAGGATAGCGCCCCGGCCTGGCCCCTCAATGACCTGCGCGAGGAGAGCGATCGAGGAGCGGCGGATTCAGGGTTTCCCGGTCGGGAGCCCGGCCCGTGCGAGGGCGTCGTAGCCTCCGCCATTGAAGGCCTTGAAGCCCATCTTCGCCAGGCGATCCCCGATGCGCTCGGAGCGCCCGCCGGAGGCGCAGTAGACGACCACCGGTTTGTCCCTGGGCAGCCCGGCGGTGAACTTCGTCCACTGGGCCTCCTCGCGGGAGGCGTAGAAGGGGAATTCCTTGGCCACGGTGAGCTTGCCATCGGAGACCTCATCCTTCTCGCGGACGTCGACGACAACGGCGCCCTGGGCGATGAGCTTCTTCACCTCCTCGGGGCTGGCCTCGACGAGCTGGTTGGCGGTGGCCCCCGCGGACGCGCCCGGGGTGGCGGACCCACCGGCCTCCTTGCTGCAGCCAGCGAGGGGGGAGGTGGTGGCGAGGAGCGCGAGGAGCAGGGCAGAAGGCTTCATGAGGGGGAGGATGAGGTCACCTCGAAGGCGGGATCAAGGCGCAGAAAAATCGCACCGCTGCTCCGGGCAGGAGGCCGGGACCGTGATCACCGGAGCCCCGGCCCAGACCGAGGTGAGGAACGCGAAGATCTGTTCGCGGGCGGCCTTGCCCGCCGGCTCGTTGCGGGCCGCGAAGCCGTGGATCGCGGAGGAGTCCTCGCTCGCCACCCGGTACTGGGTCAGCGCGCTCGCGCCGGCCACCGAGGCAGCGCTCGAGACCCCGGGGACCGCCTGGAGGGGCTGCCCCACCAGCACCGCCGCGGTGACCCGCGCCAGGGCCTCCGTGCCCGGGTTTGGCAGCACCGGATCGCCCATGCTCTCCTGGATCAGGAACGCCTGCCCCGGGGCGCTGAGCTCGCGGCTCCAGGTGGCGCCGTCGATCTCATCCCAGGTGCCCTGGGTGGTGGCCAGCGCCGCCAGCACGTTGAGATCCCCGCCGAACTGGCTCTTGAGCAGCAGGTTGACCAGGGTGAAGGGCAGCGAGGAGGGGATGAAGTGGGTCCAGGCGGCGCCGCCCACGTTGAACACGCCGGCGAACCTCCGGGGCGCGGAGCCCGTGTAGAGCGCGCCCATGGTGCCGCCGAGGGAGCCGCCCAGCCACACCGGCACGGACGCATCCATCTTCCGCCCCGCCGCCGGGTTTGGCTGCCCGGCCAGCTCGGCCCCCTCCAGGGCGCTCCCCAGCGGGCCCCGCAGCGCCTCCTCGATCGCCGCCCCGTCCGCGATCGCCTGCATCAACCTCGCCGTCGAGTGGTGCGACCCCACGGCGATGCGAGAGAAGCCCGAGAAGGTGTCGATCACCTCGTCGTCGGTCCACCCGTAGAACTGCATCGATACCTTGCTCACCCCTGCCTCCGCCAGGTCCCCGTCGAAATCGTTGTTCCGGTACGAACCGCCGGTCCCGTGGCCAAACAGCACCACCCGGTAGCTCCCCTGGCCTGCCGGCAGCGTCACCCGGAAGGGCGCGTCGTGATCGCGCAGCGCCTCCGGTTCCCCGCTCGCCCCCAGCTTCAACCCTGCCCCCTCGGTCTCCTCCACGAACAGCGGTAGCCCCTTGATCTTCCCCTCCACCACCGCCGCTACGGGCCCCTCGCTCCGCACCTCCATCTTCTCGATGGCCACCGTCGCTCGCCCCTCCGCCACCGCCGCCGCCGTCGCCTCCCTCATCGCCCGCAGCCTCCGCTTCGGATCCTCCTCGCTGCGCGTAGTGAAGTTCCATACTCGCGTGACGCGGTTCAGGTCCACGGAGGCGCCGGCCAGCAGGGCGCGGGTGGGGGCGTGGTAGGCCTGGAGCTCGGCCTCCTGCTGGTCCTGGGGGGCCTCGAGGCCCAGGCTCAGGCGGACCGAGCGAGGGGCGGTCTGGGGGATCGAGGAGGGGAGCTCATCGAGGACAAAGACCACGTAGTCGGAGGCCGGGGCGAGCTGCTCGAGGGGGAAGGCGAGGACCAGGGATTCGAGGAGGACCTCGTCATCGGTCGAGCCGGTGCTGACCTGGAAGCGGAGCGGGATGGCGCGGCCGCGATCGGCGGCGTCATGCTGGGCCAGCAGGAGCCGGATGGGGCCACGTCCGTCGAGGGCGTCGGGCACGGGCGCGACCTCCCCCGGGAACATCGTGGCGAGGGGGGTCACGCGAGAGAACCCGTCCGCGAGGTTCAGCGTCGCGGGGTCATCGCCGGAGGAGAAGAGCGAGCTGGCCTCGACGGCCAGCCGCAGGCCCGTGGCCGACGAGGGATCGGCGCGGGTGAAGGTGCTGGAGGGCCAGGGCAACAGGCAGCGCCGCGGGTCCGCCTCGTCGCAGGGGGCCGTGCGCGGGGTGCGATCCGCGGGGTCGCGAGGCTGCGCGGAGAACGAGGGCGAGGCGGGTGGGGGCTCTTCGTCGGAGCAGGCTGCGAGGGCGAGGGGAGAGAAGCAGGCGAGCAGGAGCGGGAGGGGGAAGAAACGCACCCCCCCAGGTTACATCGCGTGGGGCGCTTTTTCGCCGTTCTTTGCCTTCTCTTTCATGTCGTATTTCGAGGGGCACTTGGCCATGACGAGGGAGGCCTCGAAGGAGCCGTCGGGCTGGAGCTTGCCCTCGACGGTCACCTTCACGTCCATGTCGGGGCGATCCTGGAAGGTATCGGGCACCACGCACTGGCCGTACCGCACGGGGATCTCGGCGCCCTTGTTGGCCATGCGAAAGCGGTATTCGCAGGGGGAATCCTTGTGCACCAGGGAGCCCTTGACCAGATCGCCCTCGACCCGGGCGGCGCGCCCGGTCATCCGCGCCTTCTCGGCCACGATCTGGTCGACGGTCTTGGCGTACACCGCCGCATCCTGGAAGCTCATCACCAGCGCCACCAGACCGCCGGCGGCCACCAGCAACGCCACCAGGAGGCCCACGTTGCGGCGAGGCGCGCCGGGGGCTGGCTGGCCCGCAGGCCCCGCCACGCCCGGGGCCTCCTCTTCGTTGGCGACGCGGGCCAGTTCTTCGTCCAGATGGCTCATGCGCAGAGAGCTTAGTCCACCGCGGGCCGGGCTCAAGCCTCCTGGGAGGGGGGTCGCCCTGACCGGCCCGATCAACCCGTGAAGAGCCGCACCCCGTGGTACGTGAGCAGGCTCATGGCGTAGGCGAGGGCGTAGGTGTACGCGAGCACGAAGCCGGTCATGCCCCAGCTGCGGGTCTCCTTGCGCACCGCCGACAGGGTGCTGATGCACTGGCAGGCGAAGATGAAGAAGACCAGGAGCGAGGCCGCGGTGGCGGCGGTGTACGCGGGCTTCCCCTGGGCGTCCTTGGTCTCCCGGATCTTCTCCGCCAGGGGCTCCGGCTTGTCCTCGGCGTCCTCGATGCCAAAGATCACCCCCAGGGTGCTCACCATCAGCTCCCGGGCGCCGAAGGCCCCGATCAGGCCCACGTTGATGCGCCAGTCGAAGCCGATGGGCCGCGAGATGGGCTCCAGCGCCTTGCCCACGGCCGCCGCCGCGCTCCGCTCGATCAGCGGCTCCTGCCCCCCCTCGCGCACCGGGATCTTCAGCAGCGCCCACAGCAGCACCGACGCCGCCAGGATCACCGTGCCCGCTCGCCTCGTGAAATCCCAGGCCTCCCGCCGGCACCGGGCCCACACCTGGCGCAGCGACGGTCGCTTGTAGGTCGGCATCTCCAGCAGCAGCGGCAGCCCCTTGCCCTTGACCATCGTGCGCCGCAGCACCGTCGAGGCCACCAGGCCGCTGGCGATGCCCGCCAGGTACAGCCCCGTGCTGATCGCCGCCTTGCGCAGCGTGGCGCCGCCGAAGAAGGCGCTCACCAGCAGCGTGTAGGTCGGCAGCCGCGCCGAGCAGCTCATCAGCGGCAGCACCAGGATCGTCGTCAACCGCTCGCGCGGGTCCCGCAGCACGCGGGTCGCCGCGATCGCCGGCACCGCGCAGGCGTGGGCCGTCAGCAGCGGCACGAAGGCCTTGCCGCTCAGGCCCACGGCCCGGAAGATCCGGTCGACCAGGAAGGCCGCCCGCGCCAGGTACCCGCTCCCCTCCAGCAGCTCGAGCAGGCCGATCAGCACCACGATCTGGGGCAAAAAAGCCAGCACCGTGCCCGCCCCGCCGAACACCCCGTCCAGCAGCAGCGACGCCAGCATCCCCTCGCCCAGCACCGGACGCAGCGCCCCCGAGAGCTTGCCCAGCAGCCCGTCAAAGAGCGCCGAGGCCGGGTCCGCGATCAGGAACACCAGCGCGAACATCCCCCCCAGGATCAGCACGAAGAGCAGGGGCCCCAGCGCCGGGTGGAGCAGCACGCGGTCGATCGCCTCGCTCCGCTGCTGGGGGCTTGTCTCCGGCCTCTTCAGCGCGCGCCGCGTCGCCTCCTCGGGCCCCCACGGGCGCCCCTCGGACCCACGGGCCTCGGCCAGCCCCGACAGCAGCGCCGCCCGCTCGCCCTCGTCCTGGTCGCTCACCACCCGCACCGTCAGCCCGAGGGCCTCGGCCAGCGCCACCCCGTCCACACCGCCGCCCCCGCGCTCCAGCTCGTCCCGCTGGGTCACCACCACCAGCAGCCTCACCCCCGGCATCACCCGCTCGATCTCCTGCGTCAGCCGCAGGTGCAGCTCGAGCTGCGTCGCGTCGATGACGTGGACCACCAGCACCGCGACCCCGGCCTCCCGCTGGGCCTTCAGAAAATCGACCGTCACCCGCTCGTCCGCGGACCCGCCGGGCCCCGGATCGAGCTGGTACACCCCCGGCAGGTCGTGCACCTCCGCGGGGCCCAGCCCGGGTATTTCCAGGGTTCCTTTCATGATGTCAACGGTGACACCAGGGAAGTTCCCTACGTGTGCATGGCCCCCGGTGAGGCGATTGAAGAGGGTGGATTTTCCGGCGTTGGGCCGGCCCACGAGGGCGATCTGGAGAGGGGCGCTCATCCGGGGGTGCTCACCTTGACCAGGACCGTGCTGGCGAGGGCGCGCCCGATGGCGAAGGAGACCTCACCGACGCGGATCTGGAGGGGACCACCGAAGGGGGCGCGCCGCAGGACGCGGACCGGCTGGCCCTCGCAGAGGCCCATGGCGCGCAGGAGCGCATCGTCGTCGCCGGCGGTGATCTGGTCGATGGTGGCGGTCTGCTCGACGGGGAGTTCGAGGAGGGACATGGGGTCAATCCAGGGCCTTGGCGGGGGGCGGGAGGACGGCCATGAAGTCGCGCTTCATGCGCTCCTCGTAGGAGTCCATCAGCCCGATGAGGCGCTCGTAGCTCTCGGAGCGGAGAATGAAGCCAGCGTGGTGGGTCTTCTCGCGGAGGCGCAGGCAGATCTCCGGGTCGTTGTAGGCGCTGGTATCGGGGTATTCCTGCTGGGAGAGGGAGTTGAGGAGGCCCGCGTAGTCCCGGCGGTGAGGGGGCAGCTCGTAGGGCCACTTGCCCTGGGCGATCTCGATCTTGGCCCACTCTTCCCAGAGGTTGAGGCCCGTGGAGGCCTCGACGAGGTCGGTGATATGGGCGCCGCCGGCCCGGGCGGCGGTCTCGAGGAAGTAGAGCTTGCCGTCGTCGCGTCCCTTGATGAACTCGGAGTGGGAGACGCCGCGGACCAGGCCCAGCGTGTGGAGGAGGTTCGCGTGAAAGGCGAGGAGCTCCTGCTCCTCGGCGCCGCCGCGGGGCAGCGTGTGGGTGCCGAAGATGCCGCCCTCCTGGGTGATCTGGAGGATGGGCTTCCGGTAGCGGTGGGCCTCGGCGAAGAGGATCGTGCGCTCGGAGGTGATGGCGTCCACGTGGTAGACGTCCCCGGGGATCATCTTTTCGAGCAGGTAATTCGACTGCTTGTCCCCCTGCTCGTCGATCAGGGGCCAGAGCTCTTGCTCCGAGTGGATGCGCTTGATCCCGAGGGCCGCCGCCTCGCTGCGGGGCTTGAGCACCCAGGGGCCCGGGACTTCCTTCATGAAGGCGCGCACCGTGTCGTAGTTCAGGATCTGCACGAAGGGGGGGACGTTGATCCCGCTGTCGTGGGCCTTCTCGCGCATCGCCAGCTTGTCGCGGAAGTAGCGCACGGTGGTGTCGCCCATGCCGGGGATGCGCATGTGCTCCCGCAGCATCGCCGCCACCTCGACGTCGTAGTCGTCGAGGGGCACGATCCGGTCGATCTTGCGGGTGCGGGCCAGGTAGCTCACCGCGTTGATGACGTCCTGCTTCTTCTCGTTCAGCGTCTCCTGGGGCATCGCGAAGATCTCGTCGATGTGCTCCCGGGGCCAGTCATCCTTCAGGTGCCCCTCGACGGTGAGGAGCAGCACGGTGCACCCCTCCCGCTTGCACTGCTTGAGGAAACGGACACCCTTGTAATAGCTGGCCAGACAGAGAATCGTCAGGGATCGAGCAGACACGGTGGGCTCCTGCGTGAGAGCGCGGTGACGCGCTTCCCGCACTCTTCCCCAAGGGCGCCCCCGTTACAAGCCCCGCCTCCGCCCCCGGAGCCCCTGTTTACTCGCTTGGCACGCAGGAGATCTGCAGGTTCCAGTTCTTGAGGGTGGGGGCCTGGTACTGGTCGGTCGAGGGGCGCAGCCGCGAGCGCACCCGGAGGAACGGGCTGGTCAGCGAGAACCCGTTGGCCTTGAGCGTCTCGCTCACCAGCGCCCCTCCGGTCTGGGTCCCCAGGGAGGCGCGCGCCACCGCGTTCTGCCCCACCAGCCCGCCGGGCCCGGGGGGCGCCGTGAACCGCAGCGGCACCTCCGTCGCCCCCGCCAGACCCGCCGCCGTGTCGGCGCTCTTCACGTAGAACTCGACGCTGGTGTCGGTCGGCGTGGTGGTGTTCCAGGTCCAGAGGTCCCACGAGACCGCGGTGCCCTGGGGGCATACCCCGGTCGTGTCGTAATCCCGGACAAACGAGCCCTCGAAGTACTTGGGCGGCGTGGGCGGGATCTCCGGCGCCGTCTTGATCCCCGAGGGGTTCGCGGACCACTCCCAGTTGTCGATCAGCACCGTCGAGTCCCAGGCCCGGTCCCCGGTGTCCCAGATCGAGAAGTGCAGCGTGACCGTCTCGCCCGCCAGCACCGGCGCCTGCGTGCTCAACCAGTTGGTCGCGCCGCCGCAGATCTGGTTGGTCCCGCAGAACCCATCCATGCCGGTCCCGTTGAGCATCGGGTGGGTCAGGCTGGGGCCCCCGGGGATGCTGAAGAAGCCGACGTTGACCGTCACCGCGCGGTTGAGGCTATCGAACGAGATGTTGCGGCTGTTGGGCCCCGCCGCGTTGGCCACGTTGGTGGGGTGGTTGCTGTAAAGCAGCGCGATGAAGGCATCGTTGTAAGGGGTGCAGACCCACTCCGGGTACTCGCTGGAGAAGAAGTTGAAGCGGTACCGGAAGGACTGGGCGTTGGTGGGCACCCGGACCCGGAACCAGACCCCGGAAGAATCATTGGCCGCACCTCCGCTGGGGCAGCTGGCCGAGTTCTTGGGGAAGCCCGCGGGTGGAGCGGCGAAGGTGCCGGCCGAGTAGCCGCTGCCGTTGGGGTTCACGTAGTCGGGCTGCCCCGGGTTACGCGCGGAGCCCGAGGAGAAGGCCGCCATGCGCTGGTTCTTGCGAGGGGCGTTGATGGGCAGGTTGAAGGAGTCGATGAGGGTCGAGTTGCCGAAGCGATCGAGGATGCCGTACTGCCGCGGCATCGGGACCTGGCTTGCGTCGGCCTGAACGATCCGGGATTCGACGACGCCCCAGGTGCGCTGGGGGCCGGTGGCCGCGTCGGTGGTGAAGCGGCAGAGCTCCATGGCCTGGAGGTGCTGGTTGGCGTTGCTGGTCGACAGGGGCAGGCCCTGGTCGCAGCCCTGGGGCTCGTCGTCCGCCACGCCGTTGCAGTTCTCGTCCTCGCCGTTCCCGGCGAAGTCGTAGGCGCCCGGGTTCACCGACGGATCGCAGTCGCGGCAGTCGCCCTGCTGGAACGAGTACCCGTCCCCGTCGTGGTCGATATTGTCCTTGAAGCAGGTGACGCACTCGCCCTTGGCGCCCACCGCGCAGTCGATGTTGCAGACCGACTTGGCCAGACCGACGCAGGTCCCGTCCCAGCTCACGGAGCAGCAGCTGGGTCGCTGGTTGCAGACCGACTGCACGCAGCTCCCCAGGGGCACGCCCTCGCAGATGTAAGGCCGCGCGGCGCCGCAGGACACGTCGAACCACTGGCCCGTGTTCGGCGCCTGCTCCACGCAGTCGTCGGTGTTGGTCGCGCTCGCGTTGGGCTCGCCGGAGGCCCAGTTGAGGTACGACGGAACCGCCCCGTTGGCCCACTGAAAGTCACCCTCGACGAGCTGATCGTTGAGGCCGATCAGCCAGCGACCGCTGTTGATCCCGTTCGCCTGCTGGGCCACCCAGGTGTTCTCCGCCGCGTCGTTGATCGTCACCAGGCTCAACCCCTCCTTGGCGCAGGCGAGCTGGGCGTTGTTCTGGTTCTGGGCCGTGTTGCAGAACAGGTAGGTGCGGCCGTTGCGGGTGCGGGTGGTGCAGGGCAGCGCCTGGGTGTCGCAGCCCGCCGAGAGGGGCGTACCGGTCTCGCAGAGCGCGTGAGAGCACCCACGGTAGGCGCCGGTGCAGACCGAGGGGGGGGGAGGCTGGTTGTTGGCCGGGACCGAGATACCGTCGGGCGTCTCGATGATGCCGGTCCCCGAGTTCCCGGAGCCCTGCGGCGTGTCGGGGAACTGGAGGCAGTACGGGTTGCAAGGGTTGGTGGTGCACTTGGAGGCTTGCCCCAGCCCCAGCGCGTCCAGCCCCGGCGCCGGTGGCTTCTCGACGGTGAAGGTCGAGCCCACCTCGCACGCCCCCCAGACCCCGCCCTCGCACCGGACCACCCCCTTGCCGCACTGGAGCTGCGCTCCATCCTGCGAGAGCGTCGACCCGCAGGCCGTCACGCTCCCTTCCTGATCGCAGGAGCAGCCCTCCTCCCCCGGCTCGCGGCAGCGGTAACACTGGTCGGTCACCGCCGGATCGCTCGTGTCGCAGTCGTCGCCCCGCGCACAGCCGGGGCCAAACCCGTCCCCGTCCGGATCGCTGCACCCCCCCGGGAGGGTGATGTCCGGAGAACCAGGGGCCGCGGAGGCCGGCAGCCCTTCATCGGAGCAGGACACCGCGCCCAGCAGCAGCGCGGCGAGCAGCGAACCCTGGAGAACACGCGCACGGGGGGGAGGGAAGGTCATGGGGTTTCTCGTTCAGGGGAAGGTGGTGAAATCAAACTCGACGCTGCTCGTCAGGAAGGTCGCCTGGATCTGCCAGCCGTCGGCCTTGCCCTGGCCCCCCGGGTTCTCCAGCGGCTGCAGCTCCAGCAAGGTCTTCTTCTGCCCGTTCGCCATGATCGGCTTGCCCCCCTCGCTCTCCGGGATCAGCGCCGTCAGCGAGGCCGTGGCCCCGTTGCAGGCCGAGTTGATCAGCAGATCCACCCGCACCTGCTGCAGCTTCAGGAAGATCTCGCTCTTCTCTTCATCCACGAGGCGCAGGTACGCTTCTTCCTGCGGCTGCGAGGTCTGCGCCCCTCCGCTCGGGTACGCCAGCAGCGCCGTCTTGGGCTTCTGCGACGCCGGGAACCCGGGCTTCCCCCCCAGATCCACCGGCGATGACAGCGCGATCTGCGCCGTGTCCGGGCTGTCCAGGCCCTTGAGCGCGATCACAAAAGTGTAATCGATCGGATCGTAGAACAGGCTGTTCAGCACCAGCGCCACCGGCTTCGCCGTCGGCACCGAGAACGCCACCGACCTCGCCCCGAACGCAGCCTCCGTCGCGCATCCTGCGATGGCCTGGGGTTTTGTTGACCCTCCGCCGGCACCGGCAGCGCCTGCGGATCCGCTGGCGCCAGCGGTGCCCCCGGCGCCCGAACCAGCAGCCCCGGCCTCGCCACCAGCGCCAGCGGTGCCCCCGGCCCCGCCGGTACCGGCAGTGCCCGCGGATCCGCCTGTTCCGGAGGTACCGGAGCCCGCTGCTCCGCCGTTGCTGGAGCCACCTTCTCCCTCGGACACCGTGGCTCTGGGAGCCTCCGAGTTACCGCACCCCGCGAGCAGGGCAAGCACAAGAGTCGCCGACCAGGAGGACCACCGAGCTTTCATCAAGCCCGCATTGTACTGCACGATGCATGCCAGCAAGGCATCGTTCTGCGCGTTGCGTTTGGGCCAGAGATCTGTCCCCGATGCTGCGTTCGAGGGGAGCTGGGGGCCGGGCGCCTCGCAAACTTTGCTTACCTCGCAAAAGGGTCAGGGTCCGGGCAAGAGGAGGGTCACCAATGCGTGGGTCTTGGGGGCCAGCACCGAACTTGCTAGCATGAGCCGATTATCGATTGGCTCCTTGTGAGAGGAGCAACCGATGCGGTCTACGCAACAAGGGCGAGGTATCTGGTGAAGATGGGGGTCTGGCTTGGTGTGGCGGTGATGGGCGGGGTGCTGGTGCACCTTGCGACCGCCGCCGAGGAGCGACCCACCGCTGTTCCCGGGGGGCTGTCGGCCGCGGTGGCCCCGGGGTCTGCGTTGCCTCGCGCCCAGGCGTCCACGGAGACCGCGCCGAGCGGCTCGACCCCGCGGGGTCTGGCGGAGGTGATCGCGGACCACGAGCGGGCGCATCATCACGAGCAGGCCGCCTGGAAAGCGCCCTTGACCTGGGGATGCAAGGGGGAGCGAGCTTACCTGGCGCAGCGGATCCAGGTGCTGCCGCCGACCCCTCCACGCCTCGCCCGGGCCCTCGAATCGACCCTCGGGGAGGGGCTGACGCTGGTGATGCGCGAGGAGCACGGCGAGCTCCGGGTGGCGCTGTCCGCGACGGAGCTCCGGGGGGACAAGCGAGGCTTTCCGGCGGCGCAATCCCCCTCGTTTGCCCGGCTGGTCGACGGCTTTGGCACCCCGCCGGGGGTCTCCTCCGAATCCTTCCTGGAACGAGGCTTCCTGCCGATCCGCGGCGGGTCGTCTCCCGGGCTCGAGATCGAGCAGCTCAACTGGCGCGCGGTCGAGGGGGCGAGCTGCGACGAGGTGCAAGTGCACCTCTACGCGGGCGTCCCTGGGGCCCGCCTATCCCCTCCCTTGGTGATCGACCCTTCGGCCCCTTCGATGCTCCCTCTTCACCTTGCTTTCAAGGCCACCCTGACGGTGGTCGAGCGCCCCCTCCCGTGAGGCCCATGATGGTATCTCCTCCAGACCGAACGCCTCTTCATCGACAGCTGCTGCGCCTCGTGGCGCTCTCGGTCGTCTCCTTCACGGTCCTCTTCGCGGGGTGCACCGTCGAGTCAACCTCCTTTGGCCCTGCCGAGTCCAGCGGCGGCGGGACGACCGGGCAGCCGGGCGATCCGGCCCCCGGGGATCCCCCTCCCAGGACCGACCTCGATTGCACGGTGCCCGAGCCCGGCTGCCTCTGCGACACCGAGGGAGAGCACCTGCCGTGCGGCCAGGTGACCACGACGCTCAATGGCCAGAAGATGTGCGGTCAGGGCGTGAGCGTGTGCACCAACGGGGTGTGGGACGCCTGCATCCTGACGGGTCTCGATCCGCTCCCGCTCGAGGAGGTACCGCCCGGGTTCTACCACACGCAGAAGACCCAGACGCCGACGCCCTGCGATCAGAACCCGTGCAACCCTTACTGTTTTCATTACCCGGATGGACCGAACGACGCTGGCGTGGCGGACTCGGGCACCAACCTGCTGCCCCAGGACGGCGGCCTGGGCACCGTGTGGGACGCGGGCAACGCCTGCGTCAAGCTGACCGTGGCGCAGGCCTGCGCCGGCGGGAAAGACTGCGGTGAGGTGGCGGACGGCTGCGGCGGCGTGGTGAGCTGCGGCCCGGACGCCTGCGCGACCGCCGGGCAGATCTGCGGTGGCGGTGGGGTCCCCAACAAGTGCGGGACCACGCCGATCCAGGCCTGCACGCCGAAGACCGCGGCGCAGGCCTGCGTCGGGGGCAAGAACTGCGGCTGGGTGTCGAACGGCTGCGGCGGCGTGGTGAGCTGCGGTACCTGCGGGGCAGGGCAGAGCTGCGGCCTGGGAGGGGCCAACATCTGCGGGCCCAACTGCGTGCCCAAGACCTGCGCCCAGCTCGGGAAGAACTGCGGCCTGTCCAGCGATGGCTGCGGGGCCACGCTCAACTGCGGCACCTGCGGGGCGGGGCAGATCTGCGGGGCTTATTCCCCCAACGTGTGCTGGGCCCCGGGCAACTGCTCCCCGAAGACCCAGGCCCAGGCCTGCGCCAACGCGGGGAAGAACTGCGGAGCGGTGCCCAACGGCTGCGGCGGTACGCTCAGCTGCGGGGCCTGCCCGGCGACCCAGATCTGCGGCGGCGGCGGGGTGTCGAATGTCTGTGGAGGCAACGTGTGCATCCCCAAGACCTTCGCCCAGGCTTGCACCAACGCGGGGAAGGACTGCGGGCCCATCTCTGACGGCTGCGGCGGCCTCATCAACTGCGGCACCTGCCAGGAGCCAGCGAGCTGCGGCGGCAGCGGTATCCCCAACAAGTGCGGCGTCAACGCGCTCTGCACGGGGCTGTGCTTGAAGCAGGTCTCGTGTCCGAACGCGGGGCAGACGACCTCGATCACCGGCACGGTGTACGCCCCGAACGGCCAGCACCCGCTGCCGAACGTGGTGGTGTACGTGCCGAACGCGCCGGTGCCGGCGTTCCCCCAGGGGATCACCTGCGAGAACTGCGCGCAGGTCGGCGGCTCGCCGCTGGTCAGCACCAAGACGGCGACGGACGGCACGTTCACCATCAACAACATGCCGGTGGGGAACAACATCCCGCTGGTGATCCAGATCGGCCGGTGGCGCCGTCAGATCACCATCCCCACGGTGACCGCCTGCCAGAACACCGCGCTCCCGGCCTCGCTGACGCGGCTGCCGCAGAACAAGAGCGAGGGCGACATCCCCAGGATCGCCGTCTCGACGGGCTGCGTCGACCGGATGGAGTGCGTGCTCCGCCGCATGGGCATCCAGGACAGCGAGTTCACCAACCCCGGGGGCACGGGCCGGGTCCAGCTCTTCAAGGGCGGCTACTGCCCTGGGGCCATCATCAACAACAGCACCCCCTGGGAGAGCGATCTGGTCGGTAGCCTGGGCACCCTCGACGACTACGACCTGGTGCTCTTCCCGTGCCAGGCGAACGAGTATTCTTACAACAACGGGTTCCACGTACCGTTTCAGAACAACATCGCGTCGTACGTCAACGCGGGCGGCCGCGCGTTCATGACGCACTACAATTACCACTGGCTGCTCCGCCGCACGCCCACCTGGAACTCTCCGCTGTTCTCCGCCATCAACTGGAGCCCTAACCTCTGGTCCAACAACGGCACGCTCCAGGGGACGGTCAACACCGGGTTTGCCCGGGGGCTCCAGCTCGCCCAGTGGCTCCAGCTCCCGGCGATCAACGCATCGCCCAACGGCTTCAGCCAGGTGCTGGTCGACGTGACCCGCCGCGATTTCAACGGGTGGGACACGAACAACACGGTCAACTGGCTGACGCTCAACAACCCGGCGTACCCGATCCACCTGACCTTCGATACGCCGCTCAACGTGGCCCAGAACCAGAAGTGCGGGCGCGTCGTCTTCTCCGACTTCCACGTGTACAACGCCGGCGGCGGTAGCCCGACCTTCCCCACCGGCTGCCCCAACAACGCCATGACCCCGCAGGAGAAGCTGCTGGAGTACATGATCTTCGATCTGTCCTCCTGCGTGGGGAACACGCCCCCGCCGCCCCCCTGCCAGAAGCTGACCTGCGCCCAGCAGGGCATCACCTGCGGTCAGGCCGGCGACGGCTGCGGTGGCTCCCTCACCTGCGGCCCCGCCTGCCCGGTGCCCACCTGCACCCCCAAGACCTGCGCGCAGCAAGGCTTCAACTGCGGCCAGGTCGGCGATGGCTGCGGCGGCACGCTCAACTGCGGTAACTGCGGGGCGAACGAGGTCTGCGGCGGCCCCAACAACGCAACGCCGAACCAGTGCGTCGAGCTGGCTTGCGTCAAGAACACCTGCCCCACCGGCTCCGGCGCGTACTGCGGGCCCATCCCTCACGGCTGCGAGCCCGAGCCGCCCAACTTCCTGCTGACCCTCGATCGCTCCTGCTCGATGACCCAGGCCGCGGGGGGCGGCAAGAACCGCTGGCAGTCCGCGGTGGGCGCCATCAACAAGCTCACCACCGACTACAAGGACAAGATGCGCTTCGGTCTGTCGATGTTCCCCGACAAGACCGGCCAGAACTGCCTGCAGGATGGCCCCATCTACGTGCCGGTCGCGGCGGGGCAGGAGGCCTCCATCCAGAACCTGCTCAACGCGGCCCTCAGCTCCGGCAACACCAACTACCCCAACGGCCCCTGCGTCACCAACATCGACACGGCGATCTCCCAGGCCGGCGCTCACCCGCCGCTCTCGGACCTGACCCGCAAGAACTTCATCGTCCTGATCAGCGACGGCGCTCAGGCCGGCTGCGGCAACGCGGCCCAGAAGGATCTCGAGATCGAGCAGGCCATCAAGGATCTCTATACCAACAAGAAGATCGGCACCTTCGTCATCGGCTTTGGCGGCGGTGTCGACGCGGTGGCCCTCAACAAGTTCGCCCTCGCTGGCGGTTACCCCAACCCGGCCCCTGGCATCGATTACTACGACGCCCAGGACGAGGCCTCGCTCAACGCCGCACTCAACGTCATCGCCGAGCAGGCGCTCGCCATCCAGTGCGACTGCACGGTGCCCGGCGAGACCTGCGGTGGCGGCGGGATCCCCAACAAGTGCGGCAAGCCCTGCGTGAAGACCGCCTGCCCCTCGGGCCCCGGCTCCTTCTGCGGGATGATGCCGGACGGCTGCGGTGGCACCCAGCCCTGCGGCTGCATCGCCCCCGAGACCTGCGGCGGCGGCGGCATCATCGACAAGTGCGGCAAGCCCACCTGCGGCGCCAAGTCCTGCCAGGATCTGGGCATCGAGTGCGGACAGGCCGGCGACGGCTGCGGCAACGTGATCGAGTGCGGCCCCTGCGCCGCCCCCCTCACCTGCGGCGGCGCCGGGGTGCCCGGCAAGTGCGGCGCCGTGAAGGTCCACTCGGACGGCTACTTCGTGCGCGACTACGAGGCGAATTGCCCCTCCGGCACGGCACCCTACTGGCAGCTCTGGTCCTGGTCGGCGGTCACGCCGGGCAACTCCTTCCTGGATTTCACGGTCCAGGTCGCGGACGCGGAGGCCGGGCTGGCCTCTGCCCCGAAGGACGCGCTGCGCTTCTCCCTGCCCCCGGGCCCCGCTGCTCTCGCCAGCCAGCCGGTGAGCGTTCACCAGGCAAACCAGCCCCCCGGCACGCCGGATACCCAGGTGGGCGCTGCCTCCGTGGACAACACCCTGCAGCTCAACGGCCGCAAGCGGAACGCCAATTACCTCCGGGTGACGACCCACCTCGCGCCCACCAGCGACAAGACCCAGACCTCGCTCCTCAAGCTCTGGGATATGCAGGTCGACTGCATCCCCAGCGAGTGAGCCCCGGAAAAGGGGCGCGGCGTCGCGGCCGGCCCTCGCGCAACGCGAGCGCGGCCCGCCCAGCGCGCCGCCGGTGAGGACGGTCGGACGAGGCTGGAGGCCGCAGGCGGGAGACCGCAGGGCAGAACTGCCTCCCGCCTCCCCGGTTTGAAGCGCGGGTATCCCATGTCATCGATCCCCACAACCCCCCCCTCCCTCGACAGCCTGCGTTGCTTCGTCGCTGCCGCACGGCTCCTCCATTTCCGCAAGGCCTCGCGGGCCGTCGGGTTGACGCCGGCAGCCTTCGGTCAGCGCATCCGTCTGCTGGAGGAGCTCCTCGGTGTCGAGCTGTTCACCCGATCCACGCGCAGCGTGAGCCTGTCCGCCGCCGGGCTTCGCCTCCTGCCGGCGGCGGAGCGTACCCTCGCGCAGGCCTCCGAGTGCATCTCGGCGGCGCGGGGTCAGGGCGAGCTACCCCCCACCGAGGTCACCGTCGGCACACGCCACGAGCTCGGGATGAGCTGGCTTGTCCCCCGCATCGACGAGCTTGCCCGCGAGCACCCCGGCGTCCAGCTTCACCTGTATTTCGGCTCCGGCCCCGATCTGGTCCTGAGGCTCCGTACCCTGGAGATCGATCTGGCCATCTCGTCCTACCGATTCACCGACCCGCTCCTCGATGAGCTGCCCCTTCACCACGAGGAGTACACCTTCGTCGCGGCCCCCTCGCTGCTCCGCAAGACGCCCCTGCGCCGCGTCGAGCAGGCCTCCGCTCACACCTTGCTGGACGCCAGCGCGGACCTCCCGCTCTTTCGCTACCTGCGGGAGGCCTCCGAGGGCGGCGCCTCCCTCCGGTTCCAGCGCATCGTACGCCTGGGGACCATCGACGCCATCCGCGCGCGGGTCCTCCAGGGCGCCGGCGTCGCCGTGTTGCCTGGCTACTTCGTCGCGGAAGATCTCGCGGAGAAACGCCTGCGCCGCGCCCTGCCCTCGCTCCCCCTGGGCAGCGATCGCTTCCGCCTCATCTTCCGCCGCGACGACCCGAGGCGCTCGGTCTACGAGCGGATGGCCTCCTCGCTCCGTCGGCTCCCCCTCTGCTGATGGGTGCCCTCCCTCGTTCGTTGATTGTACATTCTTGACTTACAATCCCGTAACAATCTTTCGATTTGTTGAGACGGTCCCTGGCCCCTACCTTCCGGGTATCACGACGGAGGTAGACCATGTTGCCAGCAGAAATCCGGCGCCGCGCGCTCCTGGCCGCGGCCAAGGTATCGTTCTCTCTCCTCGCCTTTGGCTGCGGCGCTGACACCCCGGCGCCCTCGACGCCCACGAGCGAGCTCCCTGGCCCCTCCTGTGGGCCCCAGGAAGGCACCTGCGGTGGCTCCGCAGGCAAGGC
>JALOQB010000441.1 GCA_025453595.1 Polyangiaceae bacterium | reverse complement strand
TCGGTGAGGCCGTCGCCATCCTGGTCTTCGGTCAGGGGGTCGAGGAAGTTGGGTTTCTTGTCCCCATCCTTGTCGCCGGTCCCGTCGGTGCTGTCGTCGAGACCATCGGCGTCGGCGTCGGTGTCGAGCCAGTTCTTCTTGCCATCACCATCGACGTCGTCGCTCAGACCGGCAGCGGTGGCGGCGGCAATTTCATCCTTGGTGAGGATGCCATCGTTGTCGTCATCCGGATCGTTGAAGTCGGGCTTGCCATCGCCGTCGGTGTCACCGCCGCCTTCTTGCTCATCCGAAAGGCCGTCGCCGTCGGTGTCTTGCTTGTTGTTGTCGAGGAAGTTGGGGATCTTGTCGCCATCCTTGTCGGTGAGCCCTTCGGCGGCGTCACCATCGGTGAGGCCATCGCCGTCGGCGTCCGAGTCGAGCCAGTTCTTCTTGCTGTCACCATCGACATCATCCGACTGCCCCGATGCCTTGGCGGCGTTGATCTCGTCCTTGGTGAGGAGTCCATCGCCATCGTCATCGGTATCGAGGAAATTGGCCTTGTTGTCGCCATCGGTGTCGATGTTCCCCTCGACTCCATCGTCGAGGCCATCGGCATCGGCGTCGGTGTCGAGCCAGTTCTTCTTGCCATCGTTATCGACGTCATCGGTCAAGCCGCCCTTGGTGGCGGCAGCGATCTCGTCCTTGGTGAGGATGCCATCGTTGTCATCGTCGGTATCCAGGGCGTTGATCTTGCCATCGCCATCGGTGTCGAGTTTCTGGCCCCCGGGGGCCTCGATGCCATCGTCCAGGCCGTCGCCATCCGAATCTTTCTTGGTGGGGTCGGTGCCGATGGAGGCCTCGATGACGTTGGAGAGGCCGTCTCCGTCGATGTCGTCGTCGCAGACGTCACCCTTCTTGTCCCCATCAAGGTCAGCCTGGTTGGCGTTGGGGATGGTGGGGCAGTTGTCGACGGCGTTCAGCTTGCCATCGCCGTCGATGTCGTCGTCGCAGGCGTCGCCCTTGCCGTCCTTGTCGAAGTCGGCCTGGTCGGCGTTCTTGGTGGAAGGGCAGTTGTCGCAGACGTTGCCGAGGCCGTCGGAGTCGGAGTCGGTCTGGTCCGGGTTGACGACGGCAGGGCAGTTGTCCGAGACATCCTTGATGTTGTCGCAGTCGCTATCGTCCTGTTCGATGGCGATGATGAACGAGGTGACGTTCTCGTTGCCGTCGTTGGTGGCCTTGAAGCTCCAGGTGCTGAGGGCGCTGGATCCGGAGACAGAGATCAGCTCGTCGGAGAGGCGAGAATTGGTGGCAGTGCCATCGACCCTCGGGTCCTTGTCGGTGAAGTCATCGCCATCCAGTCCGATGAATTTCCCGCTGGCATCGGTGCCAAAAGAGCCGACCGTGATCAGAGAATTCCAGTCCTGGGTACCGCAGCTGGTGTTGTAGGGCTGGCCGTTGTCGAAGCGCCGAGAGTCGTCCCGTCCACCGACGAAGGCGGAGATGTCGACAAAGCTGGTCTGAGCACCGGACGTCGTGTCGGCAGAGAGCTTGCCGGCGGTCTGCTCGTCGGAGCACTCGAAGACCATCCCGATCGAGAAGAGCGCGTTGCGCGTACCGCTGCCGCAGACCGGGAGGCCGGTGATGTTGAAGGTGATACCAGGATTGCTGTTGAGAGGCTGGTAATCAACGAAGAAGGAGAGGTTCCGGACCTGGGGGAGGGTGACGTCCTTGTAGACGACGACCAGCTCTTCCCCCGCGAGGCCCAGCACCCCGTGCACACCGGTATCCGCGCGCCCCGCCTCCTCGATGTCGTAAAGGCTCTTGGAGGGGGTCACTCCAAAACCCGTGGTGACGTCGAAGACACGGGTACCAGCGCCCGCGGTGAGCACCAGCGGGGCCTCGGAGACAAGCTTGCCGTTGAAGCGAACGTCGGCCTCGGGCGTCGCGGAAGCAAACGTGGAGAACTTGGCCTTGAGGACCAGAAAGGCCTTCTCGATGGTCGCCGTGGGGGGGATGGCCATCTGCAAGGGCTTGGGCGCCTTGTAGAAGGTATCCGGGGCAAGAGGACCGCTGCTGATGTCGCAACCTGCCGCGAAGGGGGCGACGTTGCAGGCGGCGTTGGCACGTGGGGTCGAGACGCCGGTGGCATCGACGCTGATGCCGCCCTGGATGGTGTTCTGGTACACCACCACGGGGGCAGCGAGGGCTATCCTGGGGGAAGCCGCCAGGGCAAGCACCGAGGCAACACGGAGGAAGAGCTGGGATGGGTTGCGCATGAATGGCTCCTGAACGACCGCAAAAGCTACACGGTCCGTCTGCGCTCGAAGACAGCATTCGTGCATCAGCACGCCATCACGAGCCCTGGTTTGTCGCGCCGGGAGCATGGACCGCGCAGGCATCGTGGGGGTGGACGCCCGACCGTGGCCGTGGTGTTCGAGGAGGCCGTGACCCCGCGCGCGATGCTGCTACAAACCGCCCGCAAGGCACGGAGACAGGCCGCCGTGGGGGGGCACGATCTCGCCCCCCTCAAGCTGCTGGAGCGGCTGTGGCTGAGGCAGCTTGCGCGGGTGCAGGGGGCCAGAGAAATGCCCCCAGGGGCGCCGGAAGATCCCTGGGGGGAGGTGCCGGCGGAGTGGCTGGAGGACGAGGGGCTCCTTGGGTACCTGCACGAGCGGCTCCAGGAGGCATCGGATCGACGGCAGAGAGGGGCGCACTACACGGGGGAGGCGGTGGTGCGGGGAGCGGTGCGCAAGGCGCTGGAGCCGCTGGTGGCGAGGCGGCGGGGCGAGGAGCTTTTGGGGCTGCGGATCGTGGACCCGGCGATGGGCGCGGGGGCCTTCCTGGTGGAGGCCTGCGAGCAGCTGGGGGCCTTGCTCTCGGCGCAAGCAGGGGTGCCTCCGGTGGAGGCGCGCCGCAAGGTGGCGGAGCGCTGCCTGTGGGGGCTGGACCTGGACGAGGCGACGGTGCAAGTGGCCCGCTGGTCGCTCTGGCTCAAGGTGGGGGATCCGGCGCTGGACCCGGGGTTTTGCTCGGATCATCTGCGGGTGGGGGACGCGCTGGCGGGGGGCGCGCTGCCGCTGCCCGAGGGGGGCTTCGATGCCTGCCTGGGGAACCCGCCGTGGGTCTCCTACGCGGGGCGCGCCGCGCAGCCGCTGACGGAGGAGCTTCGCGCGCATTACACGATGCAATTTGCGAGCTTCCGCGGCTACCGCAACCTCCAGGGGCTCTTCGTGGAGCGCTGCGCGCGGGAGCTGAAGCCCGGGGGGAGGCTGGGCCTGGTGCTGCCGAGCTCGATGGCCGAGCTGGCGGGCTACGCCCCGGTCCGGGGGGAACATGACCGGTGGTGCGAGGCGGATCCAGGGCTGGAAGAGCTGGACGCCGGGGCCTTCGAGGGGGTCTTCCAGCCCAGCATGGTGCTGCTCTCGACCCGGCGATCGGCGGCGATCGAGGCGCAAGACAGGCCCTGGCCGCTGCGCCGCGATGATCTGGACCAGGAGGCGCGGGGGCTGCTGGAGCACCTGGCCAGGCCCCCGCTGCCGGCCCACCTGTTCGGGGAGCGAGGCCTGCAGACCGGCCGCGAGCACCACAAGAGCCTGCGCAGCGCGCCGGACGAGGAGCACCGGATCCCGGTCCGCTGCGGCGCGGATATCTGGAGTTTCTATACAGGCGAGGCCTCGTTCCACGCGAGGGAGGCGTTCGGGGGGCGGCTGGGGCGAGACTGGGGTCAGGTGCGGGTGTTGATCCGTCAAACGGCGAGGTACCCGATCGCGTCGAGGGCGGACGGGCAGGCGTTCCGGAACTCGCTGCTGGCGGGCTTCGAGGACGAGCGGTACCCGGCCGATTTTCTGCTGGCGTACCTGAATTCGACGCCGATCCGGTGGCTGCATTACCAGCGCCACCGGGACGCGAGGCAGGGGATGCCGCAGGTGAAGGTGAGCCACCTGCGAGGGCTACCGGCGCCGCCGGCGGAGCGGGTGGGCGAGCTGGCGCGCCTGGGGGGTGCGCTGGCAGATCGGAACGCGGGGATCCAGGAGGCAGAGCAGGCCGTGCTGGACGGGGAGGTAGGGCGAGCCTTCGGGCTGGGGTCCGGGGCGCTGGAGCGGATGAGGCGGGACCTGGCGGCGATCGGTGGGGAGCGGGCCGGGAGGAAGTCGGGGTGAACCGAGCGTTCCGCAGGAAGGGAGGAGAGAGGGGCGTGGTATATGGAAAAGATGAACCCGTCCTGGACCCGTCTGCGAGCGCTGCTGGTGGGGGCAGCGCTGGCTCCCTTCGCCTGTGCTCCCTCGACCCCTCCCGGCGCCGGGCCCCGGGCTGCGGCGCCGTTCTGGCCGCTGGGGGGCAGCTACGGTTCAACGTGGGGGACGCCGCTGACGTTCCAGCAGAACGGCGACCGGGCCTCGGGGCGCTTCGAACGGAACGGGGTGGTGGACTGCGTGTGGGACGCCTCGGGGGTGTACCTCTGCGCCTGGAGGAGCGACGCGGGGAGCGGGCTGGCCCGGATCTGGTGGCAAGGGGATCGACCCACCGGGCTTTATGGCGTGGGGCAGAGCGCAGACAACGGCGGGCGCCTCGACTTCTGGCAGGTCCCTGCGAACGCGGCGACACCGGCGGCGCCCACCGGCGGTCTGCCGGGGGTGTTCGGCCCCCTGGCGGGCCTCCCGGCCTTGCCCTTCCCGGGGATGGGCGGGCCTCCCCCGGCCACCAACCCGCCTGCGACCAACCCGCCTACCACCAGCGCCCCCGCCACCGCGGCCCCCACGGCGACCATCATCCCCTGGAATTGCCAGCGCCCGGAGCCACCTCCGCCCACGACGATGCTGGGGGCATCCTGCAACTCCAACACGACCTGCCCCGACGACATGCGGTGCCTGGGCGGCAAGTGCGCGGTGGCCGCGGGGACAAGGTGCGGGACGGCCACCGATT
>JALOQB010000142.1 GCA_025453595.1 Polyangiaceae bacterium | reverse complement strand
ATGGAGCGCATCTATGCTGGCAACGGCCCGGCACGCAGCCCTGGCCTGGAGGCATGGCTGGTGGTGACCGACGGAGGGCGGAGGCTGCGGGTGGCCGATGACAGGGCCGGACAGAGGCTGTGGCCGACCGAAGCCGAAGCCAAGGAGCAACAGCGAGCCCAGGAGCAGCAGCGCGCGCAGCAAGAACGCGAGCGCGCGCAGCAAGAACGCGAGCGCGCGCAGCAGGAGCGCGAGCGTGCTGCGCAGGCGCAGGCGGCCGAGCTGGCCGCGCAACAGCGCTCCGAGG
The DNA here is from genome assembly GCA_025453595.1 of Polyangiaceae bacterium. GTDB lineage: Bacteria > Myxococcota_A > Polyangia > Polyangiales > Polyangiaceae > JANWXX01. The sequence continues at coordinate 25,947 of JALOQB010000142.1, read as the reverse complement.
TCGAGCGAGCAGCGCGCGAGCGGGCGGAGGCCGAGGTGGCCGAGCTACGCCGCAGGCTCGCAGAGCTGGAGGGAAAGGGGAGCAAGTAGCCAGGAAAACAGCCTCGACATGGGGAAGTCGCGCTGGTCTTGCCCTCCTCAACCCTGCTGAACCAACTCGGCTCAGGGCTCCGTTGATGCTGGCGGCAATGAGGGCGAGTTTGTCCAAGGTTAGCCGGAAGGTGAAGGCTGGTTCGGGTGAACAACAAAGGTTACCCTCGCTTGCATGGACTCCCAGGAAGCTCGGACACGACGGGCGGCGGTGCGCCGAGAGACCTGGCTCGTCGAACCTCTGGATAGCGACGACAGCGCCGCCTCGCCGTCTTCCCTGCGAGAGCGCCTCGAACGACTCGAACGCCTGCGCCGTATCGCGTTCGCGCTCACCCGCATCGACTACCCCGAGCAACCGACCCCCCGGGAGCAGCGAGAGCGCTGGCCCCTGAGGCGAATCTCGTGAATTCCCTCCTGCCCAGGGACCAAGGCCACGCACAAGGGCGACCTCACCAGGGTCGCAGCACTTATTTCCGCGATGATGAGAACGAGGTCGGCAGAGAAGGCCTCTGACGAGCGCCGAGGCTGGTGCGCGACGGACAGGGCTCATCAACGGGACACATCATCATCAGGCGTCAGCTCTTCGACCTCCACCCAGGTCGCGAGCCCGGTGTTCGCGCACCGGGAGTAGAACCGCGCAAGCTGGCGAGCTGCTGCCGCGACGCCTGCGACAAATGACGCGTACGCCCAGGAGATGTGGGTGCTCTCGCCTTTCGTGACGAGCGGCAGAACCTTGTCCAGCGTCGGCGCCGGATGGGATGGAACGGACGCAAAAAAGGCTGCAACGTCACCTGCATCGCTCGAGAGGTGAAAGGTGTTCGGGGAAAAGGGCCCCGTCTCGAAGTCGGGCAACGCGAAGTTATCGACGACGGGCGAGCGCGTTCCTCCGACGCGCCGCCGTGAAGGATCGATGGCGAGCGCAAGTCCGACGGGATCCTCGGGGAAGGCGAGGCGCGAGACCTCGGTCAGGCTCACGATGTGGGCGTCGGTCGGCAGCGCGCCGGCATCGAGGACTGCGAGCGCAGCGGCTCGAGGCGTTGCACACACACGGAGCGGCTCCACGAGCACCGCCGGCGCGTTGACGCTGACAAGAAGTTCGACCTGCCTCCGCGCGCCTGCCCGCCACGACGTCTCCCGGACCGGCATGTCGGCGACCATGGCCCGCAGAGCGACCCGTGCCTCGAGCGCATCGCGTGCCCGTTCGCGGAGTGTGAGCAGCCGGCCGAGGAGTGCTTCGTCGTAGGCGTGCAGGATGCCGAATGGCTGCGGGGGCATTGGTTCAAACTCCTGGTGGTTCGGGGGTCGACTTTCCTTTGGAGCAGTAGACCGACTCGCGTCAGCGTGCCCCAAAACCCGAGGGTCGGGAGTACAGGAAAATCAAGGAGGGAGGAGAGTCGTTGACGGCCCTTTGGGCCACCCACTCAGGAGGAACGTGACCCCCACCTGGAGGGCGACGTTCCGAGCAGGGGGAGCAGTCCATGGTCCCCGTATCTACCTCTCCCGTGGAGGGTTATTGAGAGTATTACCAGGACCCAGAGACCCGGCGATTCTTCGGTGCCGGCATCACCCTCGGGTGGCAATTCGGCCTCTGACAGGGCGCAGCGGGCCCGCGTCAGCCTCGTGGCTCCCGGCCAAGGACCATCCGTGCGTGGTGAATCCTGTCGCATCTCTTGACCCCTCCTCTGCCTCCTTCAGCCCATCGGCAGCAGCGGCTCCCGCTCCTTATCATGAGCGAGCGAGGAAGGAGCTGGCCCTCTCTTCGCGGCCCACATCGCGATGCCCACCATGGCCACACCCAGCATGGGCAACCTGATGCTCAAACCCCTCCGAAATGCGGGCGAAAGGCGAGACAGGCGCAGCACGAAGGGCAAGGGTGCTGCTCGTGGTGGTGTGCTAGCTTGCAAGCCATGGCGCAGCTGTCGATCCCCATCCCTCAACCGGTTCCGCCCGCTCGCGTCCGCCTCTCCTTCGAGGTCGAGGTGCGCGATCACTTTTGCCTGCTCGACGAGGAGGATATGCCCGAGAAACCCATCCACCACGAGGCCATCCTGCTGCTGGAGCTGCTGTTGCGTGCCTGGGCTGTACGGGCGGGTCGCGACGTGCTGGTGGCTCACAACCTCGCCTGTCGCCTCGACCCCAGCGATGCCCGCATCGGCGTCGACCCCGACCTCTGCCTCATCGAGCCACCTCCGCCCGATCTCGACACGCTCGGGCAGCTTCGTCTCTGGGACGGCCACGCCGCTCCGTGGCTCGGCATCGAGGTCGTCAGCAGCTCGACAGCAAGCAAGGATTACCACGAGGCTCCGGTGCGTTACGCCCGGCTGGGAACCCGCGAGCTGTGGGTTGCGCGAAGGGCCGTCCGATACGGGCGGTCCGTTCGCGCTGCAGGTGTGGGAGCGCCAGGGCGATCATATGGAGCGCATCTATGCTGGCAACGGCCCGGCACGCAGCCCTGGCCTGGAGGCATGGCTGGTGGTGACCGACGGAGGGCGGAGGCTGCGGGTGGCCGACGACAGGGCCGGACAGAGGCTGTGGCCGACCGAAGCCGAAGCCAAGGAGCAACAGCGAGCCCAGGAGCAGCAGCGCGCGCAGCAGGAGCGCGAGCGTGCTGCGCAGGCGCAGGCGGCCGAGCTGGCCGCGCAGCAGCGCTCCGAGGTCGAGCGAGCAGCGCGCGAGCGTGCGGAGGCCGAGGTGGCCGAGCTACGCCGCAGGCTCGCAGAGCTGGAGGGAAAGGGGAGCAAGTAGCCAGGAAAACAGCATCGACATGGGGAAGTCGCGCTGGTCTTGCCCTCCCGAGGCCGCGGCGACGCCCGTTGCTGAGGGAAGCGGCCCCCGGCTCCCGCCCCTCACGTGCTGCCCTCTGCCCCGCGCATGCCCGTCTGCAGCCGCGCCACGAACGGACCCCGGCGCCGTGGCCGCCTCTGTTCGCTCCCCTGGCCCCTGCAGCGTGCCCGCGGCCGCGAGCGCGCCAGGCGGCACCGCACGCCGGCCATCGGACCATGGCCCTCCGCGAGCAGAAAGATCCACAAGCGCGAGATGCGCGGCTAGCCGTCCACCAGCTCGAATACCACCGCCACGGACGCCTGCACCCGCGCCTTCCCTGCCGCCAGCGTCCCGCTCTCCAGCGGCGAGGAGTCATTCTGGGTGATCATGTTGGACTGCCGCACCCCGAACCCCGGCTCCCCCGCCTCCTCGATCTTCAGCGGGTGCCCCACCCGCTGCCCCAGCTCTCCCGCAATCACTTCCGCCTTCTGCCGCGCCGCCTGGACCGCCAGCTTCCGCGCCTCCGCTCGCTTCTCCTGGAGCTTACTCGGCGCAAAATGGACCCCCTCCAGCACGTTCGCGCTCCCCTCGAAGAGCTCCTGTAGCAGCCCGTCTGCACGGTCGATGTCGCAGCGCGACACCGTCACTCTCTTCACCACATCGTACCCCGTCAACGTCCGGTGTTCGTAGGGACCTTCCATACGAGGTAGTATCGTGAATTCGCCCGTCTGCACAGAGGCCGAGGGCACCCAGCTGCGGGCGATGAGCTGGAGCGCCTGCCGTATCTTCCCGTCGTTGTCGGCCTTGGCCGCCTTGAGGCTCCGGTGAAAGGACTCGATCCGGAAGCTCAGCGTCAGCTCGTCCGGCGTGGTGAGCACCTCGCCGGTCGCATGCACCGCCAGCGTGCGAGGCTCCTGCGCCCGGGGGCTCGGCGTCGCCTGGAGCAGCTCCATACGGGCCCCGGCGGCCCGGGAGGACAGCAGCAAGGGCGCGGAGAGGGCGGCGCCCAGCAGAAGAACCAGCAGGTACCCGTGCGCCGGGTGGCAGGCGGGGGAGGAGGCGTTGTTCATGGAGTACAGCATGAAAGCGCCCCCACGGAGCGCTGGTAAAAGGAGCGTAAATCTCCCTCGCTTTCCGCCATGGCCAACTCGGAGCTCCCCTGCCCCCTCAAGGACGGCCGCTGGGGCTGGTGCAAGGGTGGCGTGTGCAAGAACATCTGCCCCGCCGGTTACTCGTACCATCCCAACGACACGCGCTGCCACCAGCGCCGCGACTGCAAGGTCGGCATGGGCGACGACGGCTCCCCCGTGAAGACCGCCCAGTGCAACGAGTGCTACGGCGCTCACTGTTTTGACCCGGAGGCGACCAAAGACCTGCTCTGACTTGGTCGAGCACACGATCCCGGTGCGACGACCAGTGCGCCTCGTGCACCAGCGTGCGGGCGAACCCGGAACCTGCAGGTCACGAAGCCAAAAATATCGGCGTAGATGGGCGTGTAGGAGCTGTTCTCGAGCGCCGTGCGGAGCACATCCTGGTGCCTGGGGTAGCGCTCCACGAGCTGGTCGCACACGGGCTCATCCCACGAGCGCGATGCGGTGTACGTCGCCATCGCGAGGTCGTAGACGGAGCCGGCGTGGCTACAGGGGCCAGCGGGCAGCCCGTACAAGCGCTCCAGGGTCGCGCCAAGGTGGCTCATGGAGGCGAGCGTAGCAGCGTTCTGCGGGGTTCATCTCGCCCGCCGGCCTGCGGTGTCGAGGCGGCGTGCGTCATCGCCAGACCACGCTTCCTCTTTCCCGCCTTCACGCTCGCTTCCACAGGTTGCTTGATCGCGGTCAACACCACGCTCCGCAACAGCGACAGGTTCCTGGCCGCGTACCCCTCTGCGATTCGGCTCGCATCCTCGCCGAGCGTCACGTCGAGGCTCCAGTGGCACACGTTCTCGTGTACGGATGGGATAAGGACACGCTGTTGGAGTTCGCACGTGGCTTGCTTTCAGCCTGATGAGATGCGCTCGCCCTGGTCTCGAGCCGTGCGTCGAATTGTCCCTCAAGCCCCCGGACGCACCCTCTGCTTGTCGGGGTTAGACGGGAGGCCCGGGATGAGATACTCCATGGTTATGCAATCGCAAAGCTATGCTCATCCACAAGCTACTGAGGCCAATCTTCCTGTTCGCAGGTGCTTCGGCCTCACCACGATCTTGCTCCTGGTCCTGGAGGCTTGCTCGGCCTCGGAACTGGAAACTCCGAACCTCGTCGAGTCAGAGCCTCCTGCCAGACCAGCAGGAGAGGTCGCTCCCGGGTGGCCCCTGGAGCAGGAACTCAACCCACGTTACAGCCTGGCTCCGGACTCCCTCACCAATCAGTGCGCAGAAGGGATAAAAAGCCCCTGCCTTGGCGGTAAAAACCAGTATCTCCAGGGTCAGGATGGGGACTATCGCATCCGCGTTCCCAGCTACACCGCCACTGCACACACGGTGCGTGATTCCGTGACGGGGTTTCGATGGCAACGGGCCCCTTCCACGGAGGTATTTGATTCCCGCGAGGAGGCGATGGCCTACTGCGCGAATCTGTCTCTTGAAGGCCAGACGGGCTGGCACTTGCCTTCGCGACTCGAGCTGGTGACCTTGCTCGACGTAACAGGGGACGCCTGGGAAAAAACCACGACATGCACCCCATCGCCACTGGTTCCGGCAGTCGCCCCGCTCGTAAGTGACCATCACGTTAACTCCTGGAACCAATGTCTATGGACCTCTTCTTCAAGAGCTGGCGTGACCACCGTGGTGTGTGGCTGCGCTGTCAAGGGCCACTACTTGACTCATACTGAACCCCTGCCAGCCCGGTGTGTTCTCGGTGACCCCGGGGCTCCGAACCTGTCCGTGTCGCCTGGTGGCGCGACGGTTCTCGATCGGCGGACAGGCCTCCTCTGGCAACGCCAGGGCAACGAACCAAGTCAGAGACCCCTATTTGAGTGCGAATCGCTGACCCTGGAAGGCTGGTCAGACTGGCGCCTCCCGTCGCTCAAAGAGCTCTCCTCACTGGTTGACGAACAGTTTGAGCATGGCCTTGATCCTCAAGTATTTCCCGGTGATCAAGCAGGTTTTTATCAATCCTCATCGCTGAGCCTATCCCCTGCTGTCACCAATGCCCGGGGGGTGAGTTTTGGCCAACATCTCTTCGATAGTCCGGAGCTGCTAGGAGCTACTGGTAGCAACGCCTGGGGGTTGCTGCGCTATCGCTGCGTCCGCAACTGACCAAGCCCCGACTGCGGCCCCCGGCTCCCGCCCCTCACGTCCTACCCTCTCCCCCACGCACGCTCGTCTTCCGTCCCGGTCTCGCTCCGGCTGGCGGCACCAGGCCGCGGTCGGCGTCGCCTCAGGCGGCGGGAGGAGGCGCCGGTTTTTTCTGGGAACGTGGGGCCGCAGGGAAGAAGCGATCCGCGTAATCCGGCGGGAGCTTGCTGGCGATGGCGTGGGCTTCGAGCTGGTTGGCGATGCTGCGGCGCACGGCGTTGGCATTCTCCTTCCAGGTCTGGATCCGCAGGGAGATGCGGGCGCGCTGGGTCGTCGCCTCCTCGCGCCGGGTGAGCGCCTGCTGGCCTTGCGTGATGGTCTCCTGGATCGCTGCCAGGACCGGGACCGCCGCCTCCGGAGGGGGAACCTCCCCGGCCACCACGGCGAACCTCTTGACTCGTACCAGCTCGCTCTCCAGCCCCAGCCGGATCACCTCGCTGGGGGGCTCCGGGAAGAAGCGACGGAACTCCGGGGCGTCATCCCGCCCCAGCTCGCCCCGGAGCTTCTGCGCCAGGAGCAACACCCCATCATCAAGCTGCGTATCCCTCAGCGCGACCAGGGCATTCCCCGCAACGATGTCATCTTCCGCCGCAAGTCGGGCGGCTTCGATGGCATCCCAGCTCGCCAGGAGCTCCTTCGCTGCTGCGGCCTGCTTCTCGTGAATCCCTACCGCCTCCAGCGTGGAGAGGGTGTAACGAATGTCCTTGCGAGCGGCCTCCCAGGCCGTGTTGTCGTTGAACATCCTCATGGGTCCTTGTCCTCCCGATACCGGCGGGATACTGCCCCGACCGTGAAACCCGTGCAAGACCCCCTGAGGCCCCCCTTTGCAGGCGCCGCAAGGGTCATCCACGGCGGTTGTGATGGCCCTTACAGACGCTGCAAGGGCCTCCCTCGACGCGCAAGGGGGGTCTTGCAGCCGTTGCAGGAGGCCCCCACCGCGCCTGTGGCGCTGCTTGCAACGGCCCCAAGGGCCCCCCCACGAACCTGGGATGCCCCTTGCAGCGCCCGCAAAAGCCATCACAACCGCCGCCGGGCGCGACCTGCCCCCCAGGGCCCAGGCTCTGGCGGGGCGTTGGGCGGCCTCCCGCCGAACCCCGACTACCGCGGTCCTGGGGTCCGCATCAAAAGGCCCAGCCGGGGGAGGTCTGCTTCAATGGGGTTCCGCAGGAACGGAGGACAGATAGGTCGGATGGTGGTAGGGTGGAGCATGGTCAATTTTCGTCGTTACAAAGACCGGGATATCCCTCTGGAGGTCGGTGATCAGTACGGCGACTACGAGATGTCGCTCGCTGTGGATGAACACGGCGTGGAGATCCATTTTTTTCGGAAAAATGGCAAATTGAACGTCTACGTGACCAAGTCTCCCGGCGTGACCGTGGCGATGGCACAGCGCCTCGCGAAGCTTGCCATTGCCGAGTATGACCGCGCTTCCGTGGAGACGGTTCGTCCGACGTTTCGTCCTCAGTTCTCGTACCGATGGTGAGGCAAGCACGGGCGAAGGCACGGATCCCACGCCAGATCGGACGCAAGATCTCGCTCACGATCTCTATCGAAGATCAACGCCTCTCCGTTGATCTCGGGCGGTCTCGCCCGCGATTTGAGGGTGATGAGTCCGGAGCTGATGTTGTTGTTTCGTTCGAGTGCGAAGAGTCGCTGTCTGATGAGGATATCGCAGCACGCGGGGAGGATTTCCTGATCCGTGCGACCCATCGCGCTTTTCTCACCATCGCCTTCGAGGGCGGTAATCAGAAACGAGTCGAGCAACTCACGCTCGCGCAGTTCGAGGACCGCATCGTCGAGGTCGATGAGCCCGGAGGGTGGAAGACCCTTCCTCTACCCACACCAGCCTCACCCGGTCGGATCCGTCTCACCACCGAGTTCGAGGACAACGAAGCACAGCAGCGCCTCGACAGATGGGTCGGTGAGTTCGAACCGTGTGGTCGCCTCTGGCATGATGTGCTTGTCAGCTTTTATGAGGGCCGTTATGCCGAGGTACTCCTCTTTGCCCGCGCTTTCGTCGAGTTGACCTGGAGCGAGGCCCTCAAGATCGCATTCTCCGCGATGGATACAGGTCGCTTCCCTGGGAATATGAAGATCGCGAAGGCCCTGCGCAGACAAGCGAGTGATGACCGAATGGGTCTTGCAGACCGTATCGAAATGCATGCCCCCGTCTATTTCGGATTCTACTTCGCAGACGAGTTTGACAAGGAAGAATGGGCTCGCTTCATCACATTCCTCAAGCAACGAAACACCGTGGCCCACGGTACAGGTCAGATCATGAAGGATGACGCCTGGCGAGCCATGAAGGCATCCATTGTTGTCGCGGAGAAGATCCTCGTGCTGGCCAGCACCATCAAAAACGCCACGCCATCCTGTCCTTGACGGCCTCGGGCCACGGTCGTCGTGCCGTCCAGGTGAGTTCAGAACAGCGTGCCCTGCCCGCCCTTCGCCTTCTTCCCCGCGGGCGTTTTGCCTTCCTTCGGCTTCCTCCCCCGCTTGCTGGCCACCGGCGCCTGCTCCTGCCGGCGCCTGCTCCTGCTCCTTCCGCAGCCGCTCCAGCATCACCTCCGCCGGCTCGTCCGCAGGATCCTGCGCCACCAGCTCCCCACGGAACGCCTTGGCGAGGAGCGCTTGCTCTAGCTTCGGCTGCTCATCCCCGGCTTGCTGCTGGATGGTTTGCAGCGCTTGGACGATTTTGAGACGATGTTGCAGGGCAACGACGAGGTGTTGCTGTTCTTGCACAGGTGGCAGTGCGACAGGAAAACTTTTGACCTTGGATATGCTGACTGAAGCCAGATTGGTAGTCTGCTTTCCTTGGTCTACGAAGAAAATCTGTCCGAACGTATTCGCGTAGTGTGACACGTATTCCGGCTGAATATCAAGCAGATGAAGTCTCGCGCGAAACACGTGATTTTGGTGGATGCATTCTTTGACTTCTTCGTTCCAGATCCACCCTCTGCCTAGTTTGTCCCTGTCTCCGCCCTCGTTGAGAAGAAGATCACCCTTCCTCAAGAGGAGGCAACGGATCTCTTCTTCGGACGCTTCAATTTCTTTTATCTCTTCTAGATTTAGATATCCACGTTGTACATTTGCAACGCGCAAATATGGGATTGTTCTGGTCTTCGCACCGGGCCTTCTGGATTGCCCTTTCGTGATGCCTCCCACGACATCAGCAAGCTCTTCCAAGCTCGCCCAGCACCACCCCTCGGGCAGCTCCGGCAGGCCCTCGGTGTTGACGGGTTCGGGCTCCTGGTACCTGTCCTTCCAGCTATCGCCGAGGGGGGTCTTGCCCTTGGCCGTGAGCCTGGCCAGCTCGGCTTCTTCCCACTTCTTGCGGCGCTCGGCCCGGATGCGCTGGAGCAGCACGGAGGCAGGCTCCACGTCGGGGTTCTTCTCGCGCCACGACGCCGTCAGGTCGCCCCGGAAGGCCGCCGCCAGGATCGACTGGCGCAGCTTCTCCAGCAGCGGCGGGATCGCCTCCAGCGCCTCCCGCGCCTTCCGGCTCCGCGCCAGCAGCTCGTCCAGCTTCGCTACAATGCGACGCTGCTCGGGGAGGGGGGGGACCAACACCGGAACGGCTCGGATGACACCCATCCCGATCGACGCAATTCCAGTGGTTTGCTTACCTTTACTCTCGAAAAATTGCTGGCCATGAGAATTCAAGTAGTGAGAAAAAAAATACGGATTGAAATCGGGCAACTTCAGTCGTGCTCTGAAGACATGATTTTGGTGGATGCACAGCGGTTCTTGATTTTCCCAGACCCACCCCCTGCCCAGCTTGTCTTTGTCTCCTCCCTCATTCAGTAGGATATCTCCTTGTTGGAGAGACAGGTCTCTAATCTCTTCGGCAGTTGCTTCGATGTACTTCATCTCCGTCAAGTCAAGATATCCACGCTGCACATTTGCCACCCTCAAATAGGGAACGCTCCTGAGTTGGGTGCCTTCCTTCCGCTTTTGCCCTTTGGTTATTCCTCCCGATAGGTCGGCGATCTCTCCGAAAGGAACAATCGTCCATCCCCGGGGCAGTTCGCGTTCGTCGGGGGTGTCCTGCGGAGGGCTCCCCCCTCTGCCCTTCAGGGAGAGGGGGGCCGGGGGGGTGAGGTTCTTCACGGGTCACCTTCGAGGGCGAGCTTGAGGGCGTGGATCTCGGCGGAGGCGGCGTGGAGGAGGGAGAGGATCTGGTCGGCGAGGATCTCGGGTTCGGGGAGGTCGTCGGCGGAGACGGCGGCGTCGTCCTTGAGCCAGGAGAGGTCGAGGTTGTCGCCGCGGGCGCGGATCTCGTCGCGGGTGAAGCGGCGAAAGCGGCCCGTGGGGCCCTGGTCCGTGCGCGGGGAGGTGCCGAGGGGGTCGGGGCCGTGGGCGGCGATGAAGTCGGCGAAGTGGTCGGCGGTGAGGGCCGTGCGCTTGCCGAAGGACGGCATGTTGGCGCGCATGTCGTAGATCCAGACGGCCTGGGTGGCGTCGCCCTCCTTCTTGCGGTGGAAGAAGAGCACGTTGGTCTTGACGCCCTGGGCGTAGAAGATGCCGGTGGGCAGCCGCAGGATCGTGTGGAGGTTGGTCTTGTTCATCAGGTCGGCGCGGATCTCGGCGCCGACGTTCTCCTCGAAGAGCACGTTGTCGGGGAGCACCACGGCGGCGCGGCCCCCCGGGTGGGTGGCCGAGGGTGATTTGAGGCCCCGGTAGATGTGCTGGAGAAACGAGAACTGCTTGTTCGAGGTGCGGAAGGTGAAGTCGTCGCGGGTGGGCTGGCCGCCGCCCTTCTTGGTGCCGAAGGGGGGGTTGCTGAGCATCACGTCGGCCCTGGGGAGCGCCGCGCCCTCGCTGCCGAGGGTGTCGCCCAGGCGGACGTCGCCCTCGATGCCGTGGAGCATCAGGTTCATCAGGCAGAGGCGGTGGGTGTCCTGCACCAGCTCCATGCCGGAGAAGGCCTTCTTGATGTGGAAGTCCTGAAGCTGCTCGCCGAGGGCGTAGAGGTCTTCGGTGCGTTTGCGGATGGAGCGGTCCGCGGCGATGAGGAAGCCGCCGGTGCCGGCGGCGGGGTCCTGGATGATCTCGCCGGGCTGGGGCTGGACGACGGCGAGGATGGCCTCGATGAGGGGGCGTGGGGTGAAGTACTGGCCTGCGCCGGATTTCTTCTCGCTGGCGTTCTTTTCGAGGAGCCCCTCGTAGAGATCGCCGAGCCCCTCGGTGCGGGCCGAGTACCAGTCGAGCTGGTCGATCTGGCGGATCAGCTCGTTGAGGTTGGTGGGCTTCTTGAGGGAGGTGTTGGCGTTGGCGAAGATGGCCTGGACGCGGTGGCTCCCGCGGGAGCCAAGCTCGAGGAGGATGGCGCGGTAGCGGGCGAGCTGCTCGGTGCCGGTCTGGGCGAGGAGGTCATCCCAGCGGCAGCCTTCCGCGAGCTGGCCCTCGGTGTCGGTCTCCTTCGCCATCTTGAGGAAGAGCAGGTACGTCAGCTCGGAGACGTACTGGTGGTAGGTGATGCCGTCATCCCGGAGGATGTTGCAGAGGTTCCAGAGCTTCTGGACGATGTCGAAGGTGCTCATCCGGCGATTTTCCACGCGTCCTCGCCAGGGCGGCGGAGGAGCTGCCTCGAATAGCGTATCCGGCCTGCGAAGGCCACCCTCAGCCTCCGGGGGGTAGGTTCGCCCTGTACCGGAGGGCATCGCGCAGCTCGCTCAGGTCGGCGGGGACGAGCCGTTGCTTCCGCATCGAATCGGCGACCTTGCGGCCAAGATCCTGATCGCGCTCTGCCGGAGAGCTCGAGCTTCCCGGAGGATCAAGCCCGGCGTAGGAGCGGAGGTGCCGCACGATCTCCTTGCCAGAAAAGGTCTCCAACCAGGTTTGAGAAGAGAGGTCGTGCTGGTACTTTTCGCCTTCCTGGATGACCATTTTGCGGATCTGCGGAGCCGTCCAACGCCTCTGTGTTTCGGTGAGATTTCTCCAGAATGAGTGCTCGCAGAGATGGGAGATGACGTTCTCCTGGGCAACCTCATCGGTGGTGCTGGAGATGGCGGGATCTTCCGGGAAGCCGGCGATGAAATCCTCTCGCATCTTTCGCAAGATGCGCTTCCCTGCCATCCACCAGATTCTCCGGCGCGCGTGGTTTCTGGCTTCGCTTTCGATCTCCTGAGCCGAGCGTTTTCTGGATTTACTGGAGAGTTTTTCGAGCACGCTCCAGTCAAGGAAGTAGTTCTCGATCTCGTGCCTGGTCAGCCGGAGGACCGTGACCGACAGGTCGCGCCATCGTGCCTTGTTGTCGGGCGCAAAATCCCGATCCACCAATCCCACGATTTTGACCCTGGAGGATGAACCAGAGGCCCCGTGGGCGAGGGCTGCCACCCCTTCGTGACCAGCACCGACGCGGAAATGGATATCCTTGTCGGCCCAGAGCGTCTGGAGGAAGGCCCTGGTGGTGGCATCCTCGACGATGAGGGTGATGGGACCCGAGTAAAGGTCGTCGTCGAAGTTCATTCACCGGCATCCCGAAGAGGCAGCAGGGGTTGCTGTGGTCTGGGGAGCAGGTGACGCTCATAGCTCATGGCGGAGTGCAAGATCTCGAGGGAGTGGGTGGCCACGATGATCTGACTCCGGGGAGAGAGGTGCCGCATGGCAGGCAGGAGCTGCTTCTGCCAGCTGATGTGCAGGTGTTGCTCTGGCTCGTCGATGAGCACCAGGGGAGGTTCTCCCTCGATGTCGAACAGCAGCGGACCCAGCAGGGAAAAGAGACCGATTTGCCCCGAGCTGAGTTGCTCCAGGGTGAAGATGCGCCCTCGCCCATTCTGTCTCGCCATCTGGCGCGCACCATCCACGGTATCCACCGCGAGAGGCAGGTCAAAGTCGCGAAAGATCAGCATTGCTTCCGAGTCGGGCTGGCTTCCTTTGTAGAGCACATCCATCATCCACTCTCGCCCCAGGAAGGGGATCAGCGCCTCCTGGAGCCTGGTGAACGGGGACTCGTCCACAGGGAGGTGTGCTCGAGCGCTCCTGTTGTAGACGTTGATGAGCCGGCGTTCGAGGTTTCGACGATCAAGATCTTGAACGCGATTCGCAGGAAAGTAGAGGACGTCTCGCCGGAACTGCTGGAACAGGGACTCGCTAGATCGCAGAGAATACTCCAAGCGGGTGGTCTCCCCGCTGGTCATCTCGGCCTGGAGGGTGGTCCTGGTCGCACCAAAGCGTATCGCCTGCTCCCCCCCTGATCCGATGGCCTTGTGGTAGTTGCCTGTGAGCAACAGGATGGCCTCCAGGACGCTGGTTTTTCCGCAACCGTTGTCCCCAGCAAGCACGGCAAGCCCCCCTTCCTCGTCGTCGTAATCGAAGGAAAGATCCAGCCTCTCGATGGCGCGAAAATTCTCGATATGCAGGGTCTTGAGCAGGGCCACGATGAGGAGGCAGTGTATCACGGGCATCTGTGGTGACCCAACCCTCCCTCGGGGACCGTCGCGGGACCGACTCCCGTGCGTCATGTCCTGGAATTGCTGGTCGCGGGCGAGCCCCCTGCGCTCACCGGGCTCGTGCTCATCCGGCGTTCTTCCACACCTCCTCGTTGAGGTCGCCAAGGAGCTGCGAGAGGCGTGCCTCGAATACCCTGTCCAGCCTGCGAAAACCACCGTCCTGGCGGAAGGCGCCCTCGTCGATCAGCTCGCGGTCGACGGCGCCGTTCTGGGTCAGGGCGGCGCCGAGGCGGCGGATCCATTTCTGCTGCTCGTCGGTCCAGGGCTGGCGGGCGAGGATGCGGTCGATGGCGCTCTGGACCCGGGTGGAGAAGGGGATCAAGGGGTCCCCGAGGGCGAGCTGGCGGAGGAAACCCAGGAGGGAGGCGGCCACGTCGACGCTGCGAGTCTCGCGCCAGGCGGCCTGGATCTCGGCCTCGCGGAAGCCCGCGGCGTAGAGCTGCTCCTTGAGTTCGCGGAGGTGCCTGCGGGTCAGGTCGCGGGGGGCGGTGGCGACCAGCACCAGGGCGGTGAGCTGGTTGCGGTTGCCGTCGAGGAAGGAGCGGAGGCGCTCCAGGTAGTCCGCAGGCTGGATGTAGTCCGGGCGGTCGACCTCGCCGAAGAGGAGCTCGGCGCGGGTCACCCGATCCGGAGCAGGGTAAAGCACCGGCAGCTCGCCGCGGAGGATACGTTCGGAGAGCGACTGGAGGGCCCGGGGGTGCTGCTGGAACCAGTCGTGGGCCTCGGCAGGGGTCTGGCTGGCGAGGAGGGAGGCCAGCTCCCCCGGGTCGAGGCCGAAGGCGTCGCGGAAGCCCTGGCGGGCCTCGTCCTGGAGGCGAGGGGCGCGGTGACGGATGCGCCCGATCAGCTCGTCGAGGGCGGAGCGTCGGGCGTGGTCCGAGGGAGCCTCGGCCAGCTCGCGGACAAGCTGGGGGACGGAGATCTGGGGACGCCGGACGACGGGCTTCATGTCGCTGGCCTCCTCGAGGGCGTCGTAGATGCCGATGGCGTCGAAGACGCGGAAGGTGTTCTTCCCGATGTCGGGGCAGAGGCGGGTGGCGCGCCCGAGCATCTGGGCGAAGAGGATGCGGCTGCGGATACGGCGGAGGAAGACGAGGGTGGAGATGGCGGGGACGTCGATGCCGGTGGTGAGGAGATCGACGGTGACGACGACGGCGGGGAGTTCCTCGTTCTTGAACTCCCGGATGTGTCGGGAGGGGTCGTCGATGGATCCGGTGATCTTGAGGACCGCCCGGTCCCGGAGGCTGCCGTGGCGCTGCTGGAGGGCGTTCTTCAGGTGGAAGACGATGGTGTCGGCGTGGGCGTCATTGACGGCGAAGAGGAGGGTCTTGCCGGGGCCCTCCGGGTCGATGTGTTCCGCGAGGAAATCGCAGATGGCCTTGTTGAAGCCGTCAACGATGATGCGCCGGTTGAAGTCCTCGATCTCGTAGTCGAGGTCGTCGGGGGCGGTGGCCTGGCGCTCCTGGAGGGTCTGCGGGTCGAGGACCGAGATGTCATCGCCGCGGGCGATCTGGACGCCCTCCCGGGACAGCTCGGTGTGGATGCGGACAGGGGGCTCGTGATCGACGAGGAATCCGTCGAGGACCGCCTGCCGGTAGGTGTACCAGAAGACCGGGGGCTGGAAGATCTCGACGGTGTGGAGGGCCGGGGTGGCGGTGAGGCCGATCTTGCAGGCGTCGAAATGATCGAGGACGCGCCGGTAGGTCGAGATGTAGTCGCCCTGATCGCGGAAGGTCTGCTCGACCTCGCTCAGGTCTCGATCGAGGGTGTAGCCCCGGTGACACTCGTCGACGACGATGCAGTCGTAGCGGTCGATGGAAGGGATCTCGGCGGTAGATTCGGGGCGCAGGATGCGCTTCACCAGGCTCTGAACGGTGGCGACGTGGACCCGGGATGCATCCTCGGGGCCGAGGAACCGGAGATCCGCTGCGCCGAAGATCTCACCGAAGGTCTGAGTGTTCTCCAGGCGCGCCTCGAGGAAGGCGTCGAGGGCTTGCTCCCCGAGGGCGTTGCGATCCACGAGGAACAGGATGCGCCGGAACCGGCGCGCCTTGAGGAGCCGGTAGATCAGCCCGATGGCCATGCGGGTCTTGCCGGTGCCGGTGGCCATGGCGAGGAGGCAGGTGCGTCGCCCCTGCGCCAGCGTCGCCTCGACAGCCCGGATGGCGTCGAGCTGGTAGGGGCGCAGGTTGAGGTACTCGAAGGGCTCTTGCCGGAGACGCTCGTGGGCCTGGGCCACGTCGCAGCGGCTCAGCTCCAGGAGCCCGTCAGGGGTGTAAAAGCCGACCAGCGGCCGCGCCAGGTTGGCGGCGAGGCGCACGTCCCGGAACCAGAGCCCGCTGCGGGTCGAGAGCTGGCGCAGGAAGGGACGCCCGTTGGTCGCGAAGAGGAAGGGAAGCGTCAGGTTGCCCCAGGGAGAGCCCTCCGGCGGTGAGCACCCCGCCGGGGCAGCGAAGCCTTCGGCGTAGCGCTGCGCCTGGAGGAGCACCCCGGGCACGTCGACGCTGTACGCCTTGGCCTCGACGATCGCGAGGGGCGTCATGCCGTGGAAGAGCACGTAGTCGGCGCGTCCCTGGGCGCAGGGCCACTCGGCGATGGCGAGCTTGCGACCCTTCTCGGGCCGTGCCCCGCGAGCGTGAGAGAGGCGCTGCGAGTCGACCTCCCAGCCTACCTGCCGTAGCTGCTCGTCGATCAGCTTGCGCGTGTCGACCTCATCCAGCTCGGCGAGGGAGGCCGCGGCGAGGGCCGCGGCGATGGCCTCCTCGGTGGCGGCGGGCTGGGCCGCGGCCTGCGCCTCCAGCTCGGCCAGGCGAGCCTGCTGAGCCTGGAGAGCCAGCGTCGTGTTCTTGCGCTGATCCTCTTCTTCCAGGGCGAGGGCCTGCCAGTAAGCGGCCTCCTCGGCCTGCCGGGCGGCGCGCTCGGCCTCTTGCTGGGCGTTGCGGGTGGTCTCGTCGAGCTGGGTCCGGGCCTGTTCCAGGGTCTTCTGCTGGTCCGAGAGCGCCGTCCGCAGGCGCTCCAGTTCATCGCGGAGGGCCGTATCCGCCTGCGCCGGGGCCGCAGGGGGGAGGAACGGCCCTGGCTGGAACGAAGAGGCTCCCCCGAAGCCCCGGTGAAACCAGATCGCCAGCTCTCGTGCGTTGCGGAGCTGCCGGAGCGCCTCCGTTGTGTTGCCGGAGACCTCGTGGTTGGCAGCGTTGCCCTGTTCTCGCAGCCCGTGGAAGAGCTGTGCGATGGCGGGCGCCAGCGCGCCTCGCCCCTTGAGTCGTTGCAGGAGTCCGTGCTGATCCTCCCCCGGGTACACCGGAACGTTGGCGAAGGCGGCAACGAGCTGGGCGAGCTGCTCCCCGAACTGGCGCAGCTTGATCAAGCACGTGTTCGGATCCGTCAGCGCATAGTGTTCAGCCCGGGTTGCCAGGGTGACCAGGAGCGGGTCGTGTCGTGCGAGGAAAGAGAAGTTCGGAGAGGGATCCAGCTTCATGACAGCGCTCGAGTGCTCATTTCAACACCGAAGGATACCCTACCCGGTGGCTGACGTGCGGCCTGGCCATTCCCCTGTCATTCTCTGTCCAGCTCCGGGACTTGCCACCGCTCGCCCTGTGCCCGAGCAGGGCCCTGCGCAGGTACCATGCTGGTCCATGGGAATGACCTGATTGTTCAAGATCGGGTAGACCAGTGGGCCATGGCTCGCTGGCAGCTGCTGCTTGACCCCCGGGAGAGCGATCAACCGCTGTTTCTCCGTATCGCGCGCGCCATCACGGAGGACATCACCCGGGGCCGCCTGGTCCCCGGGCAGCGCCTCCCCGGGAGCCGTCCCCTCGCGGCCCAGCTCGGCGTGCACCGGAACACGGTGCTGGCGGCCCTCCAGGAACTGCTGGCGCAGGGGTGGCTCACCGCCGAGCGAGCCCGGGGGACCTTCGTGAGCGAGACCCTGCCGGTGGCGGCGCCGACCGCCTCCCCGGAGCGCCGCCGGACGCCGCGCTTCCCGATGCCGCCGGAGCCTGACCTCCCTTCCCGTACCCGCCCCTTCCGGCCCGCGCCGCGCGGCATGGTGCACCTGGGCCACGGCACGCCGGACCCGCGGCTGTTCCCCGTGGATGCGCTGGCCCGCAGCTGGCGGCGCGTGCTGCGGCGCGATGGCCCCGCCCTGCTGGCGTACGGGCCCTCCTCCGGGAACCCGGCGCTGCGGCGGGCCCTGGCCGAGATGCTGGGCTCGCTCCGCGGGGTGGCGGCCACGCCAGAGCGGATCCTGGTGACCCGCGGCAGCCAGATGGCGCTGGACCTCTGCGCCCGGAGCCTGCTCTCCCCCGGGGACGGGGTCGCCGTCGAGGCGCTGGGCTACCGGCCAGCCTGGGGCGCGCTGCGGCTCGCCGGGGCGACGCTCCACCCCGTGCCGGTGGACGACGAGGGGATGGACGTGGGCGCCCTGGCCCGGTTGCTCCGTCGGTGCCCCCTGCGCGCCGTGTACGTCACCCCCCACCACCAGTACCCGACCACCGTGACCATGAGCCCCGCCCGTCGTATGGAGCTTCTGGCGCTTGCGAGGCAGCACCGGCTGCTGATCCTGGAGGACGACTACGACCACGAGTTTCACTACGAAGGGAGGCCGGTGCTGCCGCTGGCGAGCGAGGACGACGGGGGCACGGTGGTCTACCTGGGGACGCTGTCGAAGGTGCTGGCGCCGGGGCTGCGGCTGGGTTTTTTGGCGAGCAACGAGGCGGTGATCGAGCGGCTGGTGCGGGTGCGGGAGCTGATGGATCTGCAGGGGGATCACACGATGGAAGGGGCCGTGGCCGAGTGGATCGAGGAGGGGGATCTGCAGCGGCACGTGCGCAAGATGCGCCTCTGCTACCAGGAGCGGCGGGAGGCGCTGTGCGAGGCGCTGGAGAAGCACCTGGCCGGCGCGCTCTCGTTCCAGGTACCTCGCGGGGGGATCTCGCTGTGGGCACAGGTGACCCCCGGGCTGGAGGTGGCGACCTGGGTGGAGGCCTGCAGGGAGCGAGGGGTGAGCCTGGTCCCGGGGTGGCAACACACCTTTGATGGCTCCGATCCCGGGGCCCTCCGGCTGGTCTTCTCGTCCTCGACCCCGGCAGAGCTGCGGCGAGCGGCCCAGCGCATGGCGTCCTGCCTGCCGCGGGGCCGGGGCGTCCGGGCGGCGCCCTGAGGCGGAAGAACAGGACAAGCCCGGCCCCTCGCCGCTACACTGGAGCTTCATGAGCTTTTTCGCGCGTCCTCTCTGTTGCCTCCTTGCTGCGGCGGGGGCCCTGGCGGCCTGCAGCAGCGAGGACCCCAACCCGACCCCGATCCCGGTGGAGGCGGGGGGCGCAGGGGGCGCAGGGGGCGCAGGGGCCGGCGGCGAGGGGGGGGCGGGCGAGGCAGGGTCCGGAACTTCCGGACAGGCCGGGGTCAGCGGCGAGGCGGGGGCCGCGGGCGAGGCCGGGGCTGCCGGGCAAGGGGGCGCCCCGGGGTGCTACGAGCTGGGCACCGGGAAGTGCTGCTCCGAGGTGAAGTGCTACTCGCCCGACGAGCTCACCAAGCTGGGCTGCACCGTCGTGGATCTGCAGACCGAGGGGTGTCCGTACCCGGTCGAGCTCCCCATGGGGGATTGCTACTGGTACGAAGAATCGACCCAGGTCGAGGAAGGCAAGTGCTGCTACACCCACGTGAGCGGCGACTGCTGCGGCCCCTGAGGGCGGCGCGCAAAACAGGGGGACGAGCGCCGCGATTTCTGGGCTAGAGGTGGGGGGTGGCGCCTGCTGAACCTTTCACGCTCTATCACTACCCTGGGTGCTCGACCTGCAAGAAGGCGCTCGCCTGGCTCCGGGCCGGGTCGGTGAACTTCCGGGCGATCGATCTGGTGCTCAGCCCGCCGACGGAGGGCGAGCTACGACGCTACTGGGAGGCCTCGGGCCGGCCGCTGGGGGCCTTCTTCAACACCTCGGGCCAGTCATACCGGGACGGCAACTTCAAGGAGCGCCTGCCGACGATGAGCGACGACCAGAAGCTGGCCGCCCTGGCCGCGGACGGCAAGCTGATCAAGCGCCCCTTGCTGGTCCGTGCCCGGGGGGCCTCGCTCGCGGTCGCCGTCGGGTTCCGCGAGGAGGAGTGGTCCGGCCTGGTCCGGTGAGCGGGGGGTTGCGACAAAAAGCCGCGTTGACCGGCGTGGCTCCGGGCTCAACAACCCCGGGGTGCTGACCCGACGCCCGCTCGTCCCCCTGCCTTTTGCCCTCGCCGTGGCGACGCTGCTGCTCTCCGGGCTGGCGCAGGCCCAGGGGCAGACCGAGGCCCGCTCGCGTGAGCTGGAAGGCCGCCTGCTGGCCCCCTGCTGCTGGGTGCAGACCCTCGATATCCACGAGTCCGAGCTGGCCACGAGCCTGCGCGCCGAGATCCGCCAGCGGCTGGAGCGCGGGGAGGCCGCGGAGGCCATCGAGGACGACCTGGCGACCCGCCATGGCGAGCGAATACGGGCCGTCCCCCGGGGGAAAGACCCGAGAAAAGCGGTCCTGATCGGGACAGGGATCGCCATGTTGCTCACCCTTGCTGGCATCCTCCTGGCGCTGCGCCGGTGGCAGCGGGCCGCCCCGGCGAGCCCGCCGCCGGAGCCCCAGGCCGAGGATGCGTACGATCAGCGGCTCGACGAGGAGCTGAGCCGCATCCAGCAGCTCTGAGGCGGCTCACCCTTGCCGCAGGTACGCCATCGCCGCCAGCAGCACCAGGGCGGCGAACAGCAGCACGCCGAGGCGCCAGCCGGCGAGGCGCCAGCGAGGCTCGGGGCGCCGCAGGAAGGGGGTGACCGGCGGAGCTGGCGCAGGGGGCTCTGGAGCGGGGGGCGGTGGGGGCGCCAGATCCCGGTAGGGCGAGGGGCCGGGGGGGGAGGAGGGGACCTCGGGCTCGGGGAAGATCCCCGGGACTTCCTTGAACTTCCGCAGGGGCATGTCGAGCCCCCGGGCCCAGTCCGCGACCTCCGCGGGGGAGGCAGGGGGAAGGGCCGCGATCAGGTGCTCGAGGAAGGTGGGGGCGTCCGGGAACGCCTGCGCCGGATCCTTGGCGAGCCCCCGCTGGAGCAGCGTGTCGACGCTATCCGGAAGTTCTCTACGATGAACGGATGGCGGCTGCTCCTCGTCGCGGAAGACGCGGTAGAGCTGCTCCATCTGGGAGTCGGCGTCGAAGGGGCGGCGCCCGGTGAGGAGCTCCCAGAGCAGGCAGGCGGCGGCGAAGAGGTCGGTGAAGGGGGTGATCCGGAGCCCCCGGACCTGCTCGGGGGAGAGGTAGCGGGGCAGGTAGGAGACGGTGGCGGCTGGCCCACGGCAACCGGTCTGTTCCCAGTAGCAAACGAGGGCGGGGGCTGGCACCAGGAGGGACCCCTGGGTGGAGACGAGGAGATCGTGGGGCAAGAGGGCGCGATGCACGAGGCCGAGGGGCTCGCCCGTGGGGGCGCAGGCCTGGTGGATCGCATGGAGGGCAAGCAGCAGCTCGGCGACGAGGGCGGAGGCCACGCCGAGAGGGACAGGAGAAGAGGAGCGGGACGCCCTGCGCATCAGGTGCGACAGGCACCACGAAGGCGGGTGGGGGAAATAGGTGACGCAGGAGCCGTCCCTGGACCAGCTGCCGTCATGGGCCTCGACCTGGCGCAGCCCGAGGGGCACCAGGACGTTGGGATGACGCACCTGCTGCCAGCAGAACAGGTGGTGTTCCAGCTCGCCAAGGGGGAAGTCTGGATGGGCATCCGAGACACGGATCCAGAGGGCCGTGCCGCGGGCGTCGAGGACCTGCAGATCTTCTTCCCGCTCGGAGTCGAGGAGAGGGACAGGGAGGAGTTCCGACGGCGAACCCTGGTGCATGAAGCGATGGTACGCGATGGCGGGAGGAAGGCCGGTGGAAGAAGGCGGTGGCGCTCGGCGGCAGGTCCGCTAGGGTCGCGGGGCAACGGAGCCAGAGAGCATGAGCGACCTGTTGATCCCCGGGGCCCTGGACGTGCCGCTGGGGCCGGTGCTGGAGCAGTTCGAGCGGGAGGGCTACGCGAGGCTGGGGCGCGTGGCCTCCGAGCAGGCGCTGGAGGGGCTGCGGCGGCGAGCGGAGGAGCTGATGCAGGGGCAGGTGGTGTACCCGGGGATGTTCTTCCAGATCGACACCGAGAGCGGTCGTTACGAGGACCTCTCGTACGGCCTGGGGTGGCAGGGGCCGAGCCTCAATTACCGGAAGCTGGAGAAGCTGGAGCTGGACCCGCTGTACCGGGCGTGGCTGGAGAATCCGGCCTTCGAGCGGGTGGTGAGGGCGCTGATCGAGGGGCCGGTGGTGCTGTACCGGGCGACGCTGTTCAACAAGCGGGCGAGGGGGGGTACGGTGCTTCCGTTTCACCAGGACGGGGGGGCGTTCTGGGGGCTGGATCGGGACCCCCACGTGCAGCTGTGGACCGCCCTGGACGACGCGCCGATGGAGGCGGGCGGGCTGGAGGTGGTCCCGGGGTCGCACCGGTGGGGGCTGGCGACGCCGCTGGGGGGGCTGGTCCCGGCGGATCAGGTGGCGCGCCGCGGGGCCGAGGCCCAGGTGCGTTCGGTCCCGGCGGTCGCCGGGGAGGTGGTGCTGATCCACAACTACCTGTGGCACCGCTCGGGCACCAACGGGACGGATCGGCCCCGGCGAGGTTTCACCGTCTGCTGCATGAGCGCCGCGACCCGGTGCCTCCGGAAGCGCCGCGCCCCCCGGGTGTTTGTCCCTATTTTTCGAGGAAATTCGCCGGACCTTCCCCCGGAATCGCCGGCCTCGTCCCACATGCCCTTACCGTCTTGCTGGCTGAGCACGAGGGGCCCTCGCCCGTCGGAAGGAAGCTGCTACCTTCCTTGTTCGGGCAGCACTCCGTTCACGGGGCCTTCTTGCATCAGGAGCAGCTTCATGACGTTTCGTGAGGATGGTGAAGGGCTGAAAGACCGGGCCGAGGATCTGGACCATGAGGTGATCATGGCGAAGAAGGCCCTCGAAGATGCGCGAGGTCGGCGCATCGATTTGCTGGAGCAAGAGCTGATGGAGGCCCAGCAGCAGCTGGGTCGCATGCGCGCCTCGCTGGACGCGCTCCGGGACGCACCGCCGCCGCCCGCTCCGGAGCGGCGGCTGCCGGTGGCGCCCCTCGCCAACCTGGCCCGGGCGATGCCGGTCCTGTTGCCGGTGGGCATGGTGGCGATGCTGGGCTTCGCGGTGGGCCACAACTCGGCGCGCAAGGTGCCCCGCGGGGTGATGGCGAAGCGGCCGGTGGCGGCGGTGCAGGCGAAGATGACGAGCTCCGCCAGCACCAAGGGGATGAGCACGGGCAGCGAGGCCGAGGTCAGCACGCGCCTGCGCTGGCCCGCGAAGGTGCGCAGCTCCTCGGGGATGGCGCTGCCGGTGGGCACCGAGTGCCGGATCGAGGGACGCTTCGTCAGCCAGGGGGCGCGCCTCGTGCGCTCGGATGTCGAGGTCTGGTGCGGCGACAAGATGGTCTACGAGAAGGGGGTGTTCACCGCCCCCGATACGGCCGTCAGCATCGACGAGTTCAAGACCCCCTCCGGCGCCTACCTCTACAACCTCGATCTCGAGGATGTGTCGCGCCCTGGCTTTGACAAACGCTCCATGGCCTCCATCGACACCGAGGCCCGCGTGGCGGTGATCTCCCGGGATGTCAGCCACATGTTCCGTCTCGAGCTCGATGTCGAGCCGGTCTCGACCCCCGTGGCCTCCAGCGGCCCGCTCTTCCCGGTCCAGGGCGAGGGCTCGGGCATCACCCGCGCGGTTCA
Organism: Polyangiaceae bacterium; assembly: GCA_025453595.1. Taxonomy (GTDB): domain Bacteria; phylum Myxococcota_A; class Polyangia; order Polyangiales; family Polyangiaceae; genus JANWXX01. The sequence continues at coordinate 2,588 of JALOQB010000142.1, read as the reverse complement.
CGCGGCCCGCGTGGTGCATACCTCCGGCGCCGCCCCCGTGAGCGCCGGCGATCAGTGCACCGTGTCCGTCGTCGCGGCGACCCCTCGCTCGGGCTGGTCCTGCCGCACCTTCATCCGCTGCGGGGACAAGGCCCTCTACGGCGAGCAGCGCACCGGCTACGCCGATTGCTCGGGGGACGTGGCCCAGATCCGTGACCTCGGCTACAGCCTCGAAGACGGCGATCCGCGCCTCGAAGCCGACCTCGCTCGTGGCCGCGTCACCCTGACAGAAAATGACACGGCGACCTGGGGCGTGGAGCTGCGGCTGGAAGACAGCGTCCGACGCTGAGGTCAGCGCCGGGTGATGCGGGTCTTGAGGTCAAAGACCGTATCGATGGCGCGGATGACGTGGGGTTCGTAGCGGCGGAAGCGCTCGGGGAGCAGGTGGGAGTCCTCGGGGTCCGGCTCGAACTTGGGGTTGGGGGCATAGAGTGATTCCATGACCTTCTGGACGCCCTGGCGGACAAAGGCGCGCACGGGGACCTTGGCCATGAGGCCGTACATGGCGGCGTTGCCCTGGGAGTTCTCCTCGGGGTGGGCGGCCACGTGGGCAGCGGAGGCGCGGAGGTCTTCGAGGTAAGCGTCGACGGCCTTGCGGTGGTTGGACATGACGGTGAGGTGGACGCTGGCGGGGTACTGCTGGCGGTCGACGGTCCAGCCGCGGGCGGCCATCTGCTCGGCGACGGCGTAGACGTCGAGGCGAGGCTTGCCGGTCTCGTGGCCCTCGGAGGACCAGGCGAGGAGCGAGGCCTCGGGCTGGCCGACGACGACCAGGCCGGGGATCTTCGGGATCCCGGCGCGGAGGGCGTCGAAGGCGTCGAGCATCTCGGCGGTGTGGCGGAGGTAGCCTTCCTCGCCCATGCCGACCATGGCGGCCCAGGCGGCGGAGATGCACCCGCCGGGGCGCGTACCGGGCATCGTGGCCGAGGCGTAGACGCCGCCGGACCAGTCCGTCGAGATGAAGAACTGGTGCTTGAGGTACTCCATGGATCGGTAAGCGACGACGCTCGCGCCCTTGGGGGAGAAGCCATACTTGTGGACGTCGGCCGAGATGCTGGTGACGCCGGGGACGCGGAAATCCCAGAGGGGGACGGGGCGCCCGAGGCGCTCGATCCAGGGGAGGACAAAGCCGCCGATGCAGGAGTCGACGTGGAGCGGCAGGGCCTTCTCCTGGGCGAGGGCGCCGATCGCCTCGATGGGGTCGATGACGCCCTGCGGGTACTGGGGCGCCGAGGCGACGAGCATCACCGTGTTGCGGTTGATCATGCGCCGCATCTCGTCGACGTCGGCCTTGTAATTCCGGTCGAGCGGGGCCTTCCTGAGCTTGACGCCGAAGTAGTGGGCGGCCTTCTCGAAGGCGACGTGGGCGCTCTCCGGGGCGATCATCTCGGGCTGCTTGATGCCCCGGGCCTTACCGCGCTCGCGGTAGCACTTGACGGCCATCAGGATCGACTCGGTGCCGCCGGTGGTCATGGTGCCGGCGACCTGCTCGTCCCCGTGGAGCATCGAGGCGGTCATCCGCACCACCTCGGCCTCCATGCGGCGCAGGCTCTTGAACGCCATCGGGTTCAGGGCGTTCTCGGAGAAGTACAGGTTGTGGGCGCGCTTGAGGAACTCGGAGAATTCATCCCCTGCGTGGTACACCAGGCTCCAGACCTTGCCGCCCTTCCAGTCGGCGTCGTTGGTGCGGTACGAGGCCATCTCGGCCAGGATGTCGTCGAAGGGGGCCGCGCGCTCCGGGATACGCTGCTTGATGTCCATGCCCACCAAGGTACACCGTCCTGCGTCCGGTTCCTCCGGCGACGAGGCCCCCGCCGGCTGGGTCCTTTATGTACTGCGCTGCGCGGACGGCTCGCTGTACACCGGCATCACCAGCGACCTGCCCCGGCGCCTCGCCGCTCACAACGCCGGCAAGGGCGCCCGTTATACCCGGGGGCGAGGGCCCGTCGAGGTGCTCTGGTGCCTTGGGCCCCTGGAGCCAGGGCGGGCCCGGCGGCTGGAGTACGCCTTCAAGCAGCTACCGCGGGGGCGCAAGCTCCAGGTCACGGCGGGGCTCTACCCCTGGCCTCCGCCGGAGGCCCCGGCTTCCATGGCCCGCAAGAAGCGATCAAGCCGGGCCTGAACGTCGGCGGCGACCCCGGCCAGCGCCGGGGAGGAAGCCCCCAGGCTGCTCATCGGATCCACCGCCCCCACCACCGCCTTGCCCTCGTCGGTCTCGTAGAGCACCACGTTGCACGGGAGCAGAACGCCGAGCCGGGGGTCGTGCCCCAGCGCCTGGTGCGCCAGCGTCGGGTTGCAGGCCCCGAAGATCCGGTAGCGGCGGGTCGCCACCCCCAGCTTCTTCTGAAACGTCTCCTGCATGTCGATCTGGGTGATCACACCGAACCCCTCCGCGGCCAGCGCGGCGGGGAGCCGGGCCTGCGCCTCATCAAAGGTCTGATCCAGGTTCTTCCAGCAGAAGGCCTCATCGTCTTGGTTAAGCCGCGGGACCCCCGGCGTTCACGCCGGGGAGGAAGCGGCCCTCCCTGGTCAGCCTTGGTGTCCGCTCG
>JALOQB010000440.1 GCA_025453595.1 Polyangiaceae bacterium | reverse complement strand
GCGAGGTGAGCCCCAGCCGCACCTCGGGCTGCAGGGGGCCGAGGGCCACCGCCGCCCAGGTGTCGTAGGTGAAGCCAACCCCGGCCCCCTCGGAGGGGTACCAGCGCAGCAGCGCCCCCTGGACCAGCCCGAGGTAGAACGGTGAGACCCGGATCGCCGGCGCATGCCCGCCCCCCAGCTGGTACCCGGTTTGGTCGCCTTGCCCCTTCCACCGGCGGTAGCGAAAGGCCCCCACGTGGGCGCCTCCCGAGAGCGCCGCGTAAGGTTGCGGCTCGCAGCGCCCGGTGGCCGGCGTGAGGAGGGTCAGCGCAAGCACGGCCCCCAGGGGAAGGTTCGCCCTCACGCTCATGCCTCGACGATCGCGTCCGCCTTGATCTCGATGGCGCCGCTGCCGCGGTACGTATCGAGACGCAGCTCCCCGACCAGGTGCACCCGGGAGCTGGTCAGCGTCTGGAGCCGGGGCCCCAGGTTGGGCCCGAAGACGCCGAAGCTGTGGCGCCCGAAATCGACGTCGGCGCGCAGGTGCCCGCCCCGCAGCTCCTTGGGGTTGCGCAGCTTGACCCCCGGCAGGCACAGCAGGGGCGCGCGGTTGGCCTCGCCGCACGGCTCCAGCCTCGCCAGGTCACGCACCACGTCGGCCGGCTCGTCATGCGGGTCGAGGAGCGCGTCGCAGGCCACCAGGGGCTCGTCGTCGGGCTCCTGCGAGGCGCAGGCGACCGCGAAGGCCTGCTGGAGCTCTGGCAACCGCTCGACCCGGAAGGTGACCCCTGCGGCCTTGGTGTGGCCCCCGAAGCCGAGCAGCAGGTGCTTGCAGTCCCCGAGGGCGCGGTGCACATCCACGCCCTGCGCGGTGCGCACCGAGCCGGTCGCCACGCCCTCGGCGTCGACCGCGGCGACGATCACCGGCCGCTTGCGCGAGGAGGCCACGCGCCCTGCCACGATGCCCACGACGCCCTTGTGCCAGCTGGTGCTGGCCAGCACGTAGGCTTCCCGGTGGCCCAGCTGGCGGAGCTGCTCGTCGGCCTCGTTGACGATGGTCTCCTGGATCTGCTGCCGCTGGAGGTTCACGTCCTCGCAGGTGCGCGCGGCCAGCGCCGCCTCGCGCTCGTCCCGGGCCAGGAGCAGGTCGAGGGCGGCCTCCGGTCGACCGAGGCGCCCGGGCGCGTTGAGCCTCGGCGCGATCACGAAGGACACGTCCCGGCCCACCAGGGGGCGCGTGAGATCGAGCTTGGCGGAGGCCGCGAGCGCCTTCAGGCCGGGCCTCGACCCGGCCCGTATCGCGTCGAGGCCCGCCCGCACCAGGGCCCGGTTGTCGCCGTCGAGGGGGGCGACGTCGGCGATGGTGCCGATGGCGACCAGATCAAGGAAGCGCCGCACGTCCAGCTCGGCCCCCAGCGCCGCCCGCACCGCCGCCGCCATCGACATCGCCAGCCCGCAGGAGGCCAGCCCCTTGTAAGGGAAGCCACACTCGGGGCGGTGCGGGTTCAGGAACGCCACCGCCGGCAGCGGCTCCGGCGGCACGAGGTGGTGATCGATCACGATCACATCGACCCCTGCGTCCCGCGCGCGCTTCACCCGGGGCGCGTCCGCCGAGCCGCAGTCGCAGGTGATCAGCAGCGCGGGGCGCCGCTCCAGGATCCGGTCCAGGGCCTGCTCCGAGAGCCCGTAACCCCCGTCAAAGCGCGAGGCCAGCATCGGGTCCGCCCGGCCGCCCAGCAGCCTCAGCGCCTCGGTCAGGATCGCCGCCGCGGTGATGCCGTCGCAGTCGTAGTCCCCGAAGATCACCGTGGGTTCCCGGTCACGGATCGCCCGGGCGATGCGCTCCGCCGCGGCGCCCCGGTCAACCATCGCGTCGGGCCGCGTCAGGTGCGCCAGCCGTGGCTCCAGGAACCGGCGCGCCGCCGCCTCCTCGGCAAAGCCACGCCGCTCCAGCAGGTCAGCGGCGGTGACGGTCAGGCCGAGGGTGCGGGCGAGGGTGCGAGCGGTCGGCGAGGCAGGCGAGGGGATCTCCATGAGGCCCCCAGCTTGCCACGAGCCCGGCCTCGCCACGAGGCCGCCGTGCCCCGCTCACCACCAGGGCGCCACGCAACCCCCGCTCGCCATCGCCTCCGCCAGCTCCTCCCGCGAGCCGGAGCCGGGGCCCGTCAGCAGCAGGTCCAGCTGGTGCCGCGTCTCGTCGATCTTCGCTCGCCCCTCGTCGCTCTGCTTGCCGATCTGCTGCGTCCGCCCCTCGTCGCAGGTCTCGATCCCCAGCGCGCACTTCACCAGCCCCTGCTTGGCCTCGTTCACCGATCGGTACGCCTCCCCGCAGGCCTGGATCTGCGCCGTCGCGTAGGTCCGCGCCAGATCGCTCGTCCGCTTGTCCACCCGGATCACCCGCGCCTGCGCCACCGCCAGCTTCATCGACCCCAGCAGCGCCTCCGTCGACAGCGGCAGCAGCTCCGCGGTCTCCAGCCAGTCAAAGGGCCCTGGCGCCCCCGCCTCCACCTCCCCCGACTCCTTCACGTCCGCCAGCAGACGCTCCCGCGAGCGCTGCACGAAGCCCAGCAGCATCGGCCGCTCCATCTTCGCCTTCGACGCCGCCTGCTTCCGCTTCCCCAGCTCCTGGAAGATCGGCGCCAGCCCCTCGTCCCGCACCCCCAGCGACTTCCGCAGCGTCGCCGACTTCTTCAGCACCAGCCGGTACGGCTGCAGCACCTGCAGCAGCGCCGGGAGCGCCTCCCCGGGGCTCCGCTTCCCCAGCTCGATCACCTTGTTCAGCTCCGGCCCCAGCGCCGCCAGCGCCTGCTTCTCCCGCAGCTCGGCCTCCCCCGCGATCACCATCGACGGCAGCCTCGCCAGCAGTACCCCGTCGCTCGGAAGATCCAGCGTCCCCAGCCTCGCCCGCGGGTCCCCCTGCTCCTTCACGATCCCCGTGAACACCAGCTTCCCGTCCTTGCACACCCGCCGCGCCGCCAGGTACTCCTCCGCCGTCTTCACCGGCGTCTCGCACACCGCCGTCACCAGCCCCAGGCTGTCCGCCAGCGCCGTCGGGTGCTCCTTCGGAGGAAAACTCGCCGCCCCCATCAGCAGCGGGATCGGCGGCGTCGGTTGCCCCGCCTTCGCCAGCACCGCCAGCTGGTACTGCGCCACCTGCGCCGTCGGCCTCGACCCGTTGCTCTCGCACCGATCCCGGTACGACTTCAGCCCTCGTAGCGCCCCCTCGCACTCGAACTGGTTCCCGCACTTCACGCTGTCCCTCAGCTCCCCCTGCAGATCCTCGCACGATCTGGTGTCGAGTTTGACCCTCTTGGGCTCCGGCAGCTTTCGCTCCACGGACCGCTCGATCATCCGGATCAGCAACGGCGTCGCATCGCTCTTGCCGCAGCGGGTGGCCCAGGACTCCGCGGCGCTCTGGCAGGTCTTGTCCTTGCCGCAGCCGTTCTTGAGCATCTCCTCGGCCTCGGCGCCGCAGGGGGTCGGGTCCTCCTTGGACCGGGCCTCGTACTGGGAGAGCAACCCCTCGACGTCCGCGTGATCCACCTCGCCCTTGTCGGCGATGGCAGGGCAGCGCGCCTGCCACTCGCGGGCGAGATCCCGCGCATGGACGCAGGTCGAGCCCTTGCACCGGGACTCTTCCCGCACCCAGCGCAGCACCTCGACGCACTCGTCCAGGCGCTTGCCCGAGAAATCACGGGTCGCGTAGAGCCACTCGGCGGTGCGCTGGATCCCGGCCCACTCGTCCTCGGGGACCGCCTCTTTCTTGGCCTTGGGCGGCGGGTCGCTGGTGGTGGGGCAACCTGTCAACAGCGATACGAGGAGGGAGGCGGCCCCCAGGCGCGGCCAGCGGCTAGCTACAAACATGGCGCCCGAGTGTAGGCAGAGGGCGCCGCCGGGGGCGAGTTTTGAACGAGACCCGGGCCCTCAGGGGCAGGAGATCGACTTGTACGCGCAGACCGGGTTGGCGGGGCCGATGTCGATGTGGAGGTGGTCGCCGCCCGCCTTCTCGTTGAAGATCAGGTGCATCTTGCCCGGGTTGCAGCTCTTCTTGGCGAGGGAGCACTTGGGGGACGAGTGCTTGAGGTCCGCGGCCTTGCCGTCCATGTGGTTCGAGCACTTGGCGCAGGTGCCGGAGCAGGACGACTTCCCGCACATGCGGCGGCACACCTTGTCCTGGTGGATGGGCGAGCGGTACCCGCTGGTGACCGTCATGCTGCTCCCGTAGGACTCGCGCGTCGCCTGCAGGCGCTTGATGAACTCGGGGTCGACGTACACGTAAGGCGACGAGTTCGCCGACTGGTGCGACATCTCGCTGAGCGAGAAATTTGGCGACAGCTTCACCGTCTTGAACGACAGCTTCTGCCGTGTCTTCGCGTCCACGATGTTGTTCACATCGATCACGCAGGCCGGCTGCCCCGAGCACCCACGGTTCTTGTAGCTATCCTTCACCGCCTTGGGCGCCGGGATGCCGATGATCGAGACCGACGGGTAGTTGAGCACGCACCCCTCGGTCTTGCAGCTCCCGATCTGCTGCCCCTGGGGGACCTCGCAGCGACCCGGGCTCGGGCAGTCGTAGTTGTCGTTGTTCCCGCGGCAAGCGTCGGTGCACACCCCCTTCTCGCAGATTCGCTGTGTCCCCGAGATATCCCCGTGGCACTCCTTGTCGTTGGAGCACGACTCGCCGAGCTCCTTGCGGTTGACGCAGCGGAAGGGGGTCGAGGACTTGTCGCACTTCGCGTTGGCCCCGCCGCAGTCCGAGTCCTTCTCGCATGGCTTGCTCGCCGCACCCCCGGCCCCGGCCTGCCCGCCGGACCCCGCGCTCCCTCCCGACCCCCCACTGTTGGAGCCCCCGCTGTTGGAGCCCCCGCTGTTGGAGCCCCCACTGTTGGAGCCCCCACTGTTGGAGCGCCCCCACTGTTGGAGCCCCCACTGTTGGAGCCCCCGCTGTTGGAGCCCCCGCTGCTGTTGGAGCCCCCGCTGCTGTTGGAGCCGCCGACCCCGGAGCCGGAGCCTCCCTCGCCCCCGCCTCCATTGAGGTTACCGGGGCAGCCGATCTCGGCAGAGCCACCGACCTCGGTGACCTTGATCTTGAACTTGTCGGACCAGCCCGCGGAGGTGGTGCCGAAGAGGTGCTTGGTGATGAGGGGGCTGGCGTCGATGATGGGGAAGTGGGTCTTGCAGGAGTTGAAGGAGGCCGCATCCTCGACGCACTTGTTGGGCCCGCAGTCGGCGACCAGCGCGACGCAGCTCTTGCCGTTGGCCTCGATCTTCACCTTGGTGCCGCAGCCGAAGCGAGCGCGGTTGGCGATGTAGGCCCACTTGCCGTCGGCCATGGGCATGCCGGGGCAGGACTGGGGCTGCGTCTCGTTGCCGCCGCCGTACGAGGTGATGTAGTAGATGCCGTCCGCGGGCTTGTCGCTGTAGCTGACGGTGGTGCAGCTCCCCTTGGTGGGGCAGGTACAGCCGCCGACCTTGACCTCGCTGCTGATGCGGCTGAGATCCTCGTCCTCGTCCCCCGGCTGGGCGGCAGGGGCGGGGGAATTCTGGGGGTCTGCGGCCTGGCAGGCGGGGGCCGATACCCCCACAAGGATGGTCGCCGCTGCGAGCGCCGCGAGACGGCGCCAACCGAACGTCTGCTCCTGGATGGTCTTGCTCACGGCTGCACCTCTTCCTCGTCTTCCACCTTGGGCTGGCAGGTGGGCAGGGCTGACTCGGTGTTGCCCACGGCGCACACGAGCTGCTCTCCACAATCCTGGAATACCCCCCCGGGCCTGCAGGCTTGCTGGCACCGCAGCGTGCCGTTCACGTCCGTGCAGATCCCGCGGTAGGTCGTCTCGTCGCTCCCGCAGGGGGAGCCGTCAAAAGAGTCGCCCCCGCAAGCCGCTCCGATGGCCGCGCCATCGCCTTGCTCGTCGGTGCAGAACCCGCCGTAGACGCACTTCTGGCCGGCCCCGCAGGGCGAGGTGTCATCGAAGAAGTCACAGGCACGCCGGCAGGTCTCGCCCCCTTCCGGGCCGACGCACCGCAGCCCCGGCTGGCACCCGGTCTGGATCACCCCGGCCTTGCAGCTCGCCCCCTCCGCCGCACCTCCAGGGGGCAAGCACCGGCCCTCGGTCTGGTCGTAGTCGAGCTGAACGCACTCGAAGCCCGAAGGGCAAGCATCCTCGGGCAGGAAGGGCGTGCAGAGGCGGTAGCAGGCGCCGTAGGTGGCCTCGATGTTCTGGATCAGGCAGATCTCGTTCGACGCGCACCCCTTGTTGCTCTCCGGCTCGCACTGGAACGCCACGCAGGTGCCCGTCTTGAGGTCGCAGGTCGTGGTGCTCGGGTCGCCGCAGTCCTCGGCCGAGGTGCACTTGGTGTTCGGCGCCGGGGTCGTGTCCCAGTCGAAGCTGGTCACCTGGTAGCAGGTGCCCCCGCTGACCTCGGTCACCTCGCCGGTGGCCTTGTCCAGCTCGACCTCGCGCAGCTCGAGGTTCTCGAGGGTGCCGCGGGTGACGCCCGAGGGGGGGCTGGTCACCGTCTGGAGCTTCATCATGCCCCCGGTCTGGAAGATGTGCTTCGGCGCATCGAGAAGATCGTCGGCGCCCTGGAAGCCAATGACGCACTGGCGACAGCCGTCGTAGCTCTCCTGGGAGGCAAGGTCGTACGTGCCAGGCTTGTGCTTGAAGTCAGGACGATCGCTGAGCTCGATGTGGATCGTCCACTCCTTGCTGTCCGACCCCTTGGCCGTCCCCTTGAGCACCCCTGGCATCGTCGTCGGCTCGAGCCCCGAGATGGTGAGCTTCTTGGGCGACTTGCAGGCTGATTTGATCGTCTTCTTCGGCCCGCCGCTCGGAGGCGGGACCTCTTCTTCCTGAGAACAGTTGGCGACCATCGCTGCCGCCCCCACGGTCAGCGCCAGCCACCAGGCCCACCGGGTATGCTTTGCCATTCCATGACGCTAGCAACCGTCTCGCACCGCGGACACTGGTCTTTTTTCATGGATAATCCCCACCCCACCCTGCCGTTGCGTCAGATACGGCGCGTCAAGCGGATATCCCGCAGGTAGCGGGACGCCACCTGGGTGTGGAGCGGAAAAGCCAGCTCTTCCGGGGAGAAGATCACGCAGCGCTCGGAAGTCTCCGGCGTGGGTTCAAAGTTACCCAGTCGAGCCCCCTCGATCGCAGGCGCCAGGGCGAACAGCAGCACGCGGTTGCCCTCGGGGTTGCTCAGGGCCTCGAAGATGACGAGGCGCGCGGGGTCAACCTGGAGGCCAGCCTCTTCCTGGGCCTCGCGGCAGGTTGCTTGCCGCCAGTCTTCGCCATCCTCGACATACCCCCCCGGGAGCGCCAGCTTCCCCAGGGCAGGCTCGATGTTGCGGCGGATCACCAGCAGCCCCTC
>JALOQB010000141.1 GCA_025453595.1 Polyangiaceae bacterium | reverse complement strand
GCATCGAGGCGGGGCGCGTGCTGCCTTGCCTGGCGGCGGGAGCCCGCGGCGTCGCGCTGATCCGGGGGGCCCTGGAGCCGGAGCGCTGGAGCGCGCCGGAGCTGGAGGCGCTCGCCGCCCTAGCGAGCCAGCGCTCCGTGGGTTGATTGGAGCATGCGCACCAGCTCGTCCAGCAGGATGGGCTTGGAGAGCACGCCGTCCATGCCTGACTGGAGGCACCGCTCGCGCTCGACGGGGGACGCGCTGGCGGTCATGGCGATGATGCGGACCGGGTCGCCCAGGGCACGCAGCGCGCGGGTGGCCTGGATGCCGTCGAGGACGGGCATGTGGAGGTCCATCAGGACCAGATCGAAGGCGCCTTCCGCGCGACGCTCCAGCGCATCCTGGCCGTGGACAGCGAGGACCGGGTGGTAGCCGAGACGCTCGAGGATCTTGCCGAGGACGCGGCGGTTGACCGGGTTGTCCTCGACCAGCAGCACCCGGAGCGGGTACCTGCTGGCGAGGGATTCGTCGAAGAGCTGCGCCGACTCGGGCAGCGAGGGCTGGGATGCTGGACGCCGCAGCAGCCGGGGCAGGATCTTGCCCCAGTGGAGGGGCTTGCGGACACCAGGCAACCGGGGGAGCGGCTCGTCGAGGCGGATGGCCCCGCGCGGCGGCATCACGCCGTCCCAGGGGCCATCGTGGAAGATCAGATCAGCGGGAGGCGCCGGTGTCTCCAGGAGCGCGGCCCCCCACCAGCGCAACCGCTGGCGAGCCGCCGAGGCCCAGGGCTCTTCGGTGGCGGTAACATGGACCCGGAATCCTTCGAGCGGTCGCGGCGCCGGGCTCGCCCGGGCGACCTGGATCTCGAAGGAAAAACGCGCCCCCGTGGGCGTGTTGGAGGCCTCGATCTTCCCCCCGTGAAGCTCGACGATGTGCTTGCAGATGGCGAGACCCAGGCCCGTCCCGGGGGAGGCGCTGGCGGAGGCCTCCCCGCGGGTGAAGGGGTGAAAGAGGGTCGCGAGCTGCGAGGCAGGCAGGCCAGGCCCCTGATCCGTGACCGCAGCCAGCAACCGGTCCTCCGAGGCGCTCAGCTCGATCTGCACCACCCCACCGGAGGTGTACTTGATCGCGTTCCCCAGCAGGTTCAAGAACACCTGACGCAGCTTGTCCTCATCGGCCCGGATCCGGGAAGGCATCGACGGGTCGATCTGGATGCAGACCCCGATGCCGCGAGCCGCCGCGCTGGCGCTCACCAGCTCGACGGCGTTGTCGACGCAGGCCACCGGGTCAAAATCCTTGAGCCGCAGCTCGCTGTGCCCGATCTGGAGGTGGGCAAAATCGAGCATCTGGTTGAGCAGGTGCAGCAGCGTCTGGCTCCCGCTCGCGATGGTCTCGACCATCTCCCGTTGCTCGGCGGAGAGCGCGGAACCGAGAACCAGCGAGGCCATGCCCAGGATGCCGGTCATCGGGGTGCGGAACTCGTGGCTCACGAAGGCCAGCAGGCGGATCTTCTCCCGGGCGCTGGCCTCGGCCTCCTCGCGCGCAGCCTGGAATGCCTGGCCCACCCGGGCCAGCTCCTGGTCTATATGGAGAATCCGGAATTCATTGGCGACCTGGCGCGCCAGCGACGTCAGCAGCCCCCGCTCTGCGTCGGTGAGGGACCGGGGTTCGACGAAGAACGCCTGGAGCCAGCCTGAAGCAGGCGCCCCCGGCAGGGACAGCGCCACGGCGACGCTTGCACGAAAGCGGGGCCCCCCCAGCACCAGCGGGTGCCCCTGGCTGCGCTCGTCAAGCAGGATGTCCGGGAGCGCGTGGTATGCGGGGCCTGGTCTTGACGGGAGCCCCAGCAGACCCATCGGAGGGCCCTCTCCACCCTGGAGTTCGAGGTTCACCTGCCCCTGGTCATCGAGAAAAACCAGGCGTGCAACTTCTGCATCCAGCACCTTCAGGGCCAGCGCCAGCACACCACGCCACGCCTCTTCGGGCGGAAGCTCGAAGGGAGGCGCAGGGTGCCCCGGTGGAGAGGGCTTGGAGGGAGGAGGGCTGGCCGAGGTCACAGCGGTAGAAGAGTTCTCTGCAATACCGTTGCCAGCTCGGAAACACCAGCCCGCGCCACGGCAATCTCGGGGCTCTCGGGGGCCAGACGCCACCATTGGCGCCGGAACCAAGGGGTGTCTCGATTTGACACGACAAGGATGTCTACCGTCGAAATCTCCGGAGACTCCATAAGGGACGAGGACGAAGGTCCTCACGGGATGAGGACAAGATCCCGGATGGCCAAGGGGGCTTTCTCTGCCCAGGATGCACGCCGTCTCAAAGGAAGAAACGCAGGGTGCCCAGGATACCGCATCCCGTCCTTCGTGAGTATGGAGAATCCATTCAGATTTACCTCGGGGATCGGGGGGCCGGGCTCCATCGGGGGGCTACTGGTCGCCTTCCTGGTGCTCGGCGTGGTTCCCCCCTGGCCTGGGGGTTCCGGGGGTCTCCTGCTCGCGGGCGCGCGGTTCCCCGGCGACCTGCCCCTCTGCTGCTCCTGCGGCAAGCCCCTGAGGGCGCTTCCTTTTGACGCCCATTGGGCTACGATGACACCCTCTTCATGAATCGAGAACCATCCCAGGAAGAGATCCTGCCTGTAGCGGTCGTGGAAGACGATCCAACCACGCGCCGCGTGCTCCGGATGTGGCTGGAGAAGGATGGTTTTGCCGTGGACGAATACCCCTCCGGGCTCCAGGCCCTGGAGCGTATGCGGCCTGGCACCGCCGTCGTCTGCCTCGACCTTGGTCTGGGCGACATCGACGGGGTCGAGGTGCTGCGGCGCCTCCAGGCCAGCGACCCTTACTGCCGCGTCATCGTCACCACCGCCAACACCCAGGTGACCACCGTGGTCGAGGCGATGAAGGCGGGGGCCTTCGACTACCTCACCAAGCCGGTCGATGGTCGCCAGCTCCTGTCCACCATCCGCAAGGCCTTCGCGCACCGCGCGATGGTGGCCCAGGGGCAGCCTCCCGAGCGCCTCAAGCAGCGGCTCCAGCAAGAGCTCTGCGCCCAGGGCCCCGCGATGCGCGAGGTCGTCCGCCACATCACCCGCGTCCTCGACAACAACGTCGCGGTCTTCCTCCAGGGCGAGAGCGGCGTGGGCAAGCTGCGCGTCGCCCGCCTGATCCACGAGCGAGGCCAGGAGCACCGGGGCCCCTTCATCACCCTCGACTGCGCCACCACCCCGGCGCACCTCCAGGAGACCGAGCTGCTTGGCCCTGAACAGGGGTCCCTCCCCGGGAAATTCGAGCTTGCACAGCACGGTACCCTCTTTCTCGATAACGTCGATGCGCTCTCCCAGCCTGCCCAGCTCGCGCTCCTCCGGCTTCTCCAGGAGCGCACCCTCCCTCGCGCCGGGGCCACCGCCGAACAGACCGCCCAGGTGCGGCTTCTCAGCGCCACCCAGCGCGATCTGATCGACCTGGTCCGCGCCGGATCCTTCCGGGAAGATCTCTACTACCGCCTCGCGGTGTACCCGATCTCCATCCCCCCTCTGCGCGAGCGTATCGAGGATCTCCCGGCACTTGTCGGCGTGGTGCTCCGCTCCCTCCCCGATGCAGGCCAGCGCAAGATCGAGCGTGTCACCCCCGACGCCCTCGGGGCCCTCTCCCGCTACCCCTGGCCGGGGAACCTCCACGAGCTGTCCAACGTGCTCCAGCGGGCGGCCCTCGCCAGCAACGGTGAGCTGGCGCTCGCCCACCTCCCCCGGGAAATCCAGGATCTCCTCCTCGCCCCTTTGCCCAGGGTCGCATCTACCCCTCCCCCGCTCCGCTCGCTGCGAGAGCTGGAGCGCGAGGCCATCCGCAACGCCATCGCCGCCTCTGGCGGCAACATGAGCGCGGCCGCCAAGATCCTCGGAGTCAGCCGCGCCACGCTCTACCGGAGGCTCCACGAGGAGCGCACCCTGGAGCGAGGCGAGAGCGGCTCCCTCCCGCCTCCCCCCGAGGACATCGACGAGGCATTACCACCCGACAACCCGGGCCACGGCCTCAGACACCGACCGGGTGCCAGACCGTCTTCATCTCGACGAAGCGCTCGATGGTGGCGAGGCTCTCGAGCGAAGACGAGGAGAAGTCGATGGTCGAGGGGGTGCGGCGGCGCACGCGCTTGACGGTGCCCACCGCGAGTTCTTCCAGCTGACGGGCGAGGGCATCGTCCTCGGTCCAGAGGTCGAGGGCAGCGACCTCCTGGTGACGGGCGAGGTGAGGGGCAACCTCGGAGGCCTTTCCGGTGAGGACGTTGAGCACACCGGCGGGGACGTCGGAGGTGGCGACGCACTCGCAGAACGAGAGCGCGGTGCGGGGATCCTCCTCGCTGGCGAGGACGACGCAGGTGTTGCCGGCGACGAGGGCGGGCAAGATCGCCGAGACCAGACCGAGGAGCGAGGGGCGGCGCGGGGCGAGGGTGGCCACCACGCCCATGGGCTCCGGGACGGAGAAGTTGAAGTGAGGCCCGGCGACGGGGTTCGAGGAGCAGAGGAGCGCCTGGAATTTATCGCTCCACCCGGCGAAGGAGAGGACCCGATCGATGGAGGCCTCGACCTCGGCGCGAGCGAGGTCGCCGGAGAGGCCAAGGGAGCGGTGGAGATCGTGGGCCAGCTCGGCGGCGCGAGCTTCCATGACCTCGCCGAGGCGGTAGAGGATCTGACCGCGATTGTAGGCGGTCTTGCCGCTCCATCCGGCCCAGGCTCCGTGGGCGATCTTGACGGCATCGCGGCCGTCTTTGCGCGACGCGAGGGGGATGTTCTCCGCCTCGCCGGTCGTGGCACCGGAAACGTCCGTCACCTGGAAATACCTCCCGGATTCGCTGCGGATAAACTGGCCGCCAGCGAACATCTTGTAGGTCTTCTGGACCCGTAGCCGACGCCGCTCCGTGGGCGCGGGGGTCTGGAGTTCAGCCTGGGTTGCGACGGCGAGGGAGGCCGCCGGGGTCGCGTCGAGTTCCGAGTTCATCCGTTCACCTCGAGGTAAGGCAGCAGGCCCGCCTTCCCGCCTTCGCGCCCGAAACCGCTCTCCTTGTAGCCGCCGAAGGGCGAGGTCGGGTCGAACTTGTTGTACGTGTTGCCCCACACGACGCCGGCGCGGAGGCGGTTGGCCATCCAGAAGAGCTTGGCGCCCTTGTCGGTCCAGATCCCGGCGGAGAGCCCGTAGAAGGTGTTGTTCGCCTTCTCCAGGGCCTCTTCCGGGGTACGGAAGGTGAGGATCGAGAGGACGGGGCCGAAGATCTCCTCGCGGGCGATACGGTGCGAGAGCGAGACGTTGGTGAAGATGGTGGGGGGGAACCAGAACCCCCTGGGAGGCAAGGGACAGGGGGCGCTGAAGCGCTCGGCCCCCTCCTGCTCCCCGGCGGCGACGAGCTCGCGGATCTTCTCCAGCTGCATGCGCGAGTTGATGGCCCCCACGTCGGTGTTCTTGTCGAGCGGGTCACCGAGGCGAAGGGTGGCCATGCGGTCCTTGAGCTTGCGCACGACCAGATCGTGGACCGACTCCTCGACCAGCAGGCGGGAGCCCGCGCAGCAGACGTGGCCCTGGTTGAAGAAGATGCCGCCGATGATGCCCTCGATGGCCTGATCGATGGGGGCGTCCGCGAAGACGATGTTGGCCGCCTTGCCGCCCAGCTCGAGGGTGAGCTTCTTCCGGGAGCCCGCGAGGCTCTTCTGGATCTGCTTGCCGACCGCGGTGGAGCCGGTGAACGCGACCTTGTCGACGCCGGGGTGGCGCACCAGGGCAGCGCCGGTGGCGCCGGCGCCGGTGATGATGTTGACGACGCCAGGGGGCAGATCAACCTCGCGGAAGATCTCGGCGAGCATCAGGGCCGTGAGGGGGGTGGTCTCGGCGGGCTTGAGCACCACGGTGTTGCCGCAGGCGAGGGCGGGCGCGATCTTCCAGGCGGCCATCAGCAGCGGGAAGTTCCAGGGGATGACCTGGCCGGCGACGCCCAGGGGCCGGGGGTTGCTGCCGGGGAAGGCGTGGTCCAGCTTGTCCGCCCAGCCGGCGTAGTAAAAGAAGTGCGCGGCAGCGAGCGGGATGTCCACGTCCCGGCTCTCCTTGATGGGCTTGCCGCCGTCGAGGCTCTCGGCGACCGCGAGCTCCCGGGCTTTCTCCTGGATGCGGCGCGCGATGCGGTAGATGTACTTGCCGCGCTCCAGGGGCTTCATGCGAGACCAGACCTGCTCGTAGGCCCGGCGCGCCGCGCTGACGGCGGCGTCGACGTCCGCCTCGCTGGCCTCGGCCACCTCGGTCAGCTTCGCCTCCGAGCTGGGGCTGATCGAGTCAAAGTAACGGCCGCTGCGGGGGGCCTGCCAGGAGCCGTCGATGAACAGCTCGTGGCGGGGCTTGATCTTGACGTGGTCGGTCGCCTCGGGGGCCGGTGCGTACGTCCAGGCGGCGCCAAAGTCGAGGGCGGGGACGGCCGCCTTCGGGGGATCGTGGGTCATGCTCATGGCTCAATCCTTCGAGAAATAATCTTGCCCCTGGTAGGCGCCGGTGCGCTCCTTCTCGAGCTGCATCAGCACATCGTTCAGCAGCGTGCTCGCCCCGAAGCGGAACAGATCGGGGGTCAACCAGGCGTCGCCGAGGGTCTCCTTGACGATCACCAGGTAGTGCAGCGCCTGCTTCGCCGTACGGATCCCGCCCGCGGGCTTCATCCCGATGCGGCGGCCCGTCGCGTAGAAGAAATCGCGGATCGCCTCCAGCATCACCAGGGTCACCGCCGGCGTCGCCGCTGGCGTGATCTTCCCCGTCGACGTCTTGATGAAATCCGCGCCGGCCGCCATGGCGATGTCGCTCGCGTGGCGCACCGTGTCGTACGTACCGAGCTCTCCGGTCTCGAGGATCACCTTCAGGTGCGCCGCGCCGCAGGCCTCCTTGGTCTGCGCGATCTCGTCGTACACCCGGGCGTACTCCCCCGAGAGCATGGCGCCGCGGTCGATCACCATGTCGATCTCGTCCGCGCCGAAATCCACCGCGCGCCGCACGTCTTCCAGCTTGATCGGCAGCGGCGAGAGCCCGCTCGGGAAGGCCGTGGCCACCGACGCAACGTGCACGCCGCTCCCTTTCAGCGCCTCCACCGCGACCGGGACCATGTTCGGGTACACGCACACCGCGCCCACCGGGCCGATCGTCGGATCGGTGTCCAGCGGCCGCAGCGCCTTCGCGCAGAGGGAGCGCACCTTGCCGGGCGAGTCTTTCCCCTCCAGCGTGGTCAGATCCATCATCCGCACCGCGAGCCTGAGCCCCGCGACCTTCGTCTCCTTCTTGATGCTCCGCTTGCCGAGGGCGACCGCTCGCTCCTCGACGTACACTTGATCTACCGGCGGCGACCGGAACGGCAACGCGTACGGCCCGCCTCGGGGGGAAGAAACCATCGCCATGAGGCTCGCCACGCTAGCACGACTCGCGCTCCTCCCCCCAAGCGCCTGCGTCCTCCCCCTCAGCGCGACAGCGCCGCGGGCACCTCCAGCCGCAGCAAACCCGCCGGGGCCCGCCCCTCGAAGACCACCCCGCGCCGGTCCGTCACCCCGTGCCTCACCCGCTGGTCCGCCAGCCTCAGCGCGAAGGGCGCCTCCGCCGCCGCCACGCTCTTCCCGTCCGGCACCACCAGCACCACCGCCGGCTCCTCCCCCGCCCCCGGCTCCTCCCTGGCCGCGCAGCGCGTCGCCACCGATCCGTATGGATCTTCTCTACGACAGCGGGAGAGCGCCCGACGATCGCGCTCCGGGGCCGCGGACGGCACCGCGCGCAGCAGATCGGCGGCGGCGGCCCGCGCGGTGGGGGACGGATCGTGGAGCAACAGACGACGCTCCGGATCGCCCTGCTCGCAGCGGCCGCGGGCCTGCCTCAGCCCGGAGAGGGCGCCGGCCCGCGCGTGATGCCGCCCGTCCTGCAGCCCCTGGCAGAGCGCCCGGGTCGCTTCTTCTCGCGCGGAAGGCACGAGGGCCACGATCCGCCCGGCGGAGGTCATCGCGTTCGCGGCCACCGTGACCACCGGATCGGCGAACACCTTGAGGAGCGCAGGGACATCCTCGGCCTTGCCGCCAGAGCCCAGGGCCCAGGCCGCGCTGGCGCGTACGCTGCTGTCTGGATCCGCCAGAAGCCCCCGGAGCGCGTCGCGGCCCTCGGGGCGCCCCCCGAGGGACTCCGCTGCCTTGCGCCGATCCGCCGCGTCGGCGCTGGCGACCGCCCGCAGGAGCGGCGCGGCGGCCTCGGCGGCCCGCGCGCGCCCCAGCCCTTCGAGCATGGCGTCCCGGGTAGGCCCGTCGACCTGCATCAGCAACGCGGCCGCGCGCTGGAAGGTCGCGGGCGACGAGGCACGCCCCAGGGCCCCCGCCAGCGCCGTCGCCAGCGCGGAGCGATCCTGTTGCTGCGCCGACGCGACCCGGTCCAGCAGCAGGATCGCCTCGGCATCGCCGCCCGCGAGGGCCAGCGCGGCGCCGGCGCGGGCGCGCACCTGGGCGCTCTCGTCTTCCAGGGCGGCCACCAGCGGTCGGGTGTCCGAGGCGCCGGCCAGGGACCCCAGCGCCTCGATCACCGCCAGGCGCAGGGGAGGCGTGGTGGCGAGGGGCGCCAGCAGCGCAGCGGCGCGCGGAGAACCGCTGGCGCCCAGCAGCCGGACCAGCTCGGGGCGCTCGGCCGCCGGCGTCTTGCCGCCCGCCAGCATGGCCGCGATCGGATCCACCACCTGCCCCTGGGCGGTCTTGCCGTCCAGCAGCGCCTCCAGGGCCAACCGCGCCTCAGCTCGCACCGCCCCGGAGCGATCGTCGAGGTGCTCCAGCACCGCCTGCAGCGCCCCTGGATCCCGCAGCCCTCGCAGCCCCCGGAGCGCCGCCGCCGCCGGCAACACGCCGCGCCTCAGCGCCCCGAGAATCGGATCGCGAGCCTCCGGGGAACGCAGCGCCCCCAGCGCCTCCGCCGCCGCGGCCACGGCGCGCTCCGAGGGCGGCGCCGCCAGCACCCCCAGCAGCGCCGGCACCGCCACCGCCCCGGCTTGCACCAGCGCGTCCCGGGCCGGCGCCTGGCCGTCCTTGGCCTCATCGCGCTCCAGCGCTCGCACCAGGAGCTCCAGGGCCTTGGGGGTTCTGATCTGACCCATGGCCATCAGCGCGGCACGGCGCACGGGGGGCGGGTTCAGCGGCTCGATCATCGGGATGAGCGCCGGGAGCGCCGAGGGATCGGCGAGGAGGCCGAGGGAGATGAGCGCGTCGACGCGGACGTCCTGGTTGGCGTCCCGCAGGGCGAGCACCAGGGCATTGGTGGCGCGGGCATCGCCCAGCTCTCCCAGGGCGCGGACCACGGCGCGGCGCACCTCGGGGGTGGCGTCCTGCACCTTGCCCGCGAGGGGAATCACGGCCCGGGCGTCCCCCAGCTTCCAGAGCGCATCGACGACCGCGATGCGGACCTCGGGGGTCGGGTCATCCAGGTGGCCAAGCAAGGCGACCACGCCGTCCCCCAGGCTGGTGTTGCCCAGCGCCACCGCGGCCCCCTGGCGCACCCGCGGGTCCGCGTCGCCAAGAGCGCGGCTGAGGGCCGGGATGGCCTGGGCCGAGGCCCCGAACTGCAGGGTCTGGCAGGCGGCGAGGCGCAGCCGCGCGTCCTGCTCGTTCATCCAGGTGAGGATCCGCTCCTCGGGCGGCGGGAGCCGGTGGGCCACGAGGGCGGCGGCGGCGGCGAGCCGGACGTCCGCGTCCGGGTCCTCGACGGCGCGAGGCAAGAGCGCGCGGGCCACCTGCACCGGCAGGCCCGCGAGCCGCCCGGCGGCGGCGCGGCGCTCCGTGGCCTCGGAGGCCTCGAGCTGGCGCGCGATCCGGTCGATCTCGGTGGGCCACACGCCTGCCAGGGCCGGGGCCCCGGCGAGGCCCACGAGCAAGGCGGCGAGGGCTCCGAGGCGCTTCACCCGGAGCGCTTCCCGGCGGCCGGAGCCGCGGTGCGGGGGGTGCCAGCGGTGATCCAGGAGCGCTCGTTGCCCAGGGCCATCAGCAGCAAGGCCCCCTTGCCCTTGGGGGTCTGGAACGGGATGGGATCGTTCCACTGGGCAGGGGCAGGGAGCGCGAGCTGACGCTGGCCCTGGAGCGCCTGGAGCCCGGCCTCGTCGACCTGGAAGGCCGGGACCCCCAGGCCAGCGAGGGCGTGGGTGAGGCTGGCGGGCAGCAGGGGGGCGATGACCGCGCGAGCCGAGGAGCGCCCCTCGATGAGCAAGGTGAGAAGCGCACGCACCGCGTCGAGGTGCGTGGCCACGACCGCCACGGGCCGGCTCTCCCCCTTCTCTTTCTCTTCTTTCGGGGCCTTGCTCGCGGCCTTCTCATCCGGCGGAGGCTCGGGGAGCCAGGAGAGATCAAAGGTGGCGGCCCCCTTCCAGGGCACCGGCACCGCCGCGACCGGCACCGGCCGCTTGGCCGCCGAGGCCTCGGCCCGGCGCTCCCGCAGCACCAGCACGTCATCGGTGGGCAGCGTCCGTGGGATCGTCACCCGCACCGGGCGCTTGAAGGCCCGCGGATCGCCCACCGCCCCGGTCGCCACGGTGTACGCCAGGGTCTCGGCCGAGGCGACCAGGAAGCCCGGCGCCAGCGGCTCCGGATCGCAGGTGCGCATCGAGAGCTTGCCCGGCGCCGGGGGGTACAGCTCGCCCAGCATGGTGCGCCGGTCTGGCTCGATGATCCGGGCGCCGGTGGCCGCCAGATCGGCCAGCGCCCCCTCCTGCGCCATCACCTCGAACACCTGCCGCGAGGGCGGCGCCACCAGGAAATCAAGCCGCGGCGGGACCCGCTTCGATTTCAGCAGCGCCGCCGCCGCCAGCATGTCCCGCAGGGTCACCCCGGAGTCTCCCCCCAGGATCGCCTGGCTCACCGGCTTCCCGGCCAGATCGCGCACAGGTCTTATCTGACCCGTCTCGTCGATCAGGAGGGGGTCAACGGTGGCGAGGTCGAGGGAGATGGCCTCGTCGCAAGGGGCCCCCTGATCGGCAAAGAGGGTGCGGTGGGCCTTGCTACGGCGCTGATCGCGGAGAAAACTCTCGGTCTTCTCGTCGCTGAGGAAGAGGCCTGCCTGGGCGCCCACCATGGGGGCGATGGAGGCAAGCACGGCGCGCTCGGATACGTTGAGGAGCTTGGCGCTGGTGCCGGCGAACTCGAGCACCACCGGGGCGCGGTGCTGGGCCTCGATGCGGCGAACCGCCTCGCCGATGCCGCGACGGATGAGCTCGAGAGCGACGTCCCGGGCGCAAACGAAGGGGCGGGTCTTGCCAGAGAGGAGGATCTGGACGCTCCGCGGGGGGCGAAGCCAGACCGTCCCCTGGGCCAGGGCCTGGCCGAGCTGGCCAGGTGAGACGACGACGACCAGCATGCCCACCCCCCCGAGGGGAGCGAGCCGAGGGTCGTCGGTAAGGGCCAGGCGCGCCGGAGAAGCGAAGCGCTCCAGGTGCACCGGGGCTGGGTAACCGATCCCTGGGCGGGCCACGAGGAGCCCGTGGGAGAGCATCTCGTGGCTGACCGCCAGAGACGTCCCTTGCTGGGCCGCGTGGTTCCAGGGAGCGTCGGTGACGCAGGTGCTGTCGTACGCAATGGCCACCTCGACGGGGGTCTTTTTGAGACCGGCCGCCAGCGCCTCCGCAAAGGCGCGGTTCGGAGCCCGCGACAGCAACACCTGGTCAACCTTGACCTGGACCAGATCTCCGCGAAGCTGAGGGTCAGCAGCACGGCCAGCCAGGATTTTTTGAGGCATCGTGCGGGGCGGATCGCCAGCTCGCGCGCGCATACGGGGTCAAGGCCTCCGGGGAGGGATGGAAGGGGGAAAGGGCCGCCACGGAACCCTGGCGGCCGGGCAGGCACGGACGTTACCCGCCCGGGGAGGCGAGGGTCAAGGCCATGCAAGCGATGGCAGTTTGTTCACAACGAACCCGAAGACCGGTACCGTTTCCTCATGTTCAAGGACGCCTTGCGGTCGGTGGTAGAGAACACAGAGGGCGGGCTGGCGGGCCTGCTCATGGATTTTCAGGGGGTCTCCGTCGAGAGTTACACCCGGGGGGACGCCCCCCTGGACATCGACACCGTGGGCGCCGAGTTCAGCGTGGTGGTCAAGCAGATCCAGCGGGCCGCCGAGTCCCTGGAGGCTGGGGGGGCCCACGAGGTGGCGGTGCTCGCCGAGAAGATGGTGACGGTGATCCGGGTGGTGAACCAGGATTACTTCCTGGCGGTGGCGCTCCAGCCCGGGGGCAACATCGGCAAGGCCCGCTACCTGCTGAGGACGACCGCCCCCCAGGTGCTCCGCGAGCTGGAATGACGCCGCGGGTCCTGGTGCTCTCGGGCCCCAACCTCCAGCTCCTCGGGGCCCGCGAGCCTGCCCTCTACGGGTCCACGACCCTCGCCGAGATCCACGGGCGCCTGCTTGAGGTGGGGGGCGCCGAGGGCGCCGAGATCGAGGCGCGCCAGTCCAACCACGAGGGGGACCTGGTCACCTGGCTGGGCGAGGCCGCCCGGGACGGCTTCCACGGCGTGGTGATCAACCCCGGCGCCTACACCCACACCAGCGTCGCCTTGCTGGACGCCGCGCGCGCCTCCGGCCTGCCGGTCATCGAGGTCCACCTCTCCAACCCGGACGCCCGCGAGCCCTTCCGTCGGCGCACCCTCGTCGGGCGCGCCTGCCTGGGCCGCGTCGCGGGCTTCGGGCCCCTGTCCTACGAGCTGGGCCTCCTGGGCTTGTTGCGCCATCTCCGCCGGGAAATGCCGCCGGAAATCGCCGCGAGGGTTGAGCAGCCGGCCCGAGGCGCGTAGATTCGCCGCCCCTCATGAAGACTGATACACCGCTGGCGCCCCTCCGCATTGACCGCAAGACGCTGCGCTCGCTGCTGCGCCTCCTCGATGAAAAAGGGGTGACAGAATTCGAGTACGAAGACGAGCAGATCCGGCTTCGCCTGAGCCGCGGCGCCCGCCCCGGCGCCGCCCCGGCCGCCCCCGCTGCGCTGGTCGTGGCCCCCCCCTCGATCGCGGCCCCTCCCCCGGCTGCCTCCGAGGAGGATGTGCTCTGGGTGACCTCCCCCTTCGTGGGCACGTTCTACCGTGCCCCCTCCCCGGATGCCCCCGCCTTCTGCGAGGTCGGCGGCGCCGTGAAGCCCGGCCAGACCCTCTGCATCATCGAGGCGATGAAGCTGATGAACGAGATCGAGGCCGACGCCGCCGGCACCATCCTCGAGGTCCTCGTCGAGAACGGGAAATCCGTCGAGTTCGGCCAGCGCCTCTTCAAGCTGCGGCGGGCCTGAGCGCCGGTGCGCGCCCATGGCTCCCTCTTCGCCGGGGCCGCCCTCGTCCTGGCCCTGGAGCTCCTCGAGCTGCGCATCTTCTCGTACGCCCTCGACCCGCAGCTCGTTTACAGCGCCATCAGCGCCGCGCTCCTCGGCCTGAGCGCCGGCGCCATGATCGGCGTGCGCTGGCCCGCCTTGCTGCGCTCCCCCGAGCTCGAGGCCCGCTGCTTCGCGGCCTTCTCCCTCGCCACCCTCGCCTGCCTCGCCCTCTTCGCCCGGCTCTCCCCTGCCGCCGGCTTTGGCCCCGGGGCGGGCCTCCTCTTCGCCTCCCAGCTCCCCCCTTACCTCGCCCTCGGCCTCCTCCTCGCCGCCGTCACCGCTCGCGAGGGCACCAACCTCGGGCACGCTTACCTCGCCAACCTCGCCGGCTCGGCCCTGGGCGCTGCCCTCGTGGCCCCGCTCCTGCGACCCCTCGGCGCCGAGCGCCTCCTCGCCCTGATCGCCGCCGTCGGCGCCGCCGCGGCCCTCGCTCGCGCCGCCTCCCCTCGCGGCCGCCTCCTGCCCTCCCTCGCTCTCCTCGCTTCCCTCCTCGCCTTCCCCTTCGCCCCTTCCCTCTTCCCCTTCCAGCCCGACCCCCGCGACCTCTACGGTGTCGCCCGCGAGGCCCTCGCCAGGGCCCACATCCAGGGCGAACCTCGCCAGGAATTTTCCCGCTGGGATCCGGTCTCAAGGGTAGAAATTTACTCTCTCCCGGGCCCCTTCGGGCTCGTCGACGAGCGCGCCCCCTTCAAGCTCTTCGTCCAGGATGGCGGCGCCGGATCGATGCTGGTCGGACGCGACCACGAGACCCGCCAGCGCCTCTTCGAGCACACCGTCTACGGGGGCGCTTACCTGCTGCGCCCCGCGCCCGAGCGTGTCCTGATCGTGGGCCTCGGTGGGGCTCCGGACGTGCTCGCGGCGCTCCACCACCAGGCCCGCTCGATCACCGGCGTCGAGCTCAACGCCACCGCCATCGAGGTCGTCCGCGATCGCTTCGCCGAATTCCTCGGGCACCCGTACCAGCAACCGGGCGTCACCGTGCACCACGCGGACGGGCGCAGCTTCCTGGACCGGGCCACCGAGCGCTACGACGTCATCCAGATGACCGGCGCGGATACCTACGCCGCAGGCTCCGGCGGCGCCTTCATGTTCACCGAGAACTACCTCTACACCAGCGAGGCGTTCCGTCGGTACATCCAGGCCCTGGCCCCCGGCGGTGTCCTCTCGATCACCCGCTTTGGCCTCGAACCTCTGCGCGTCGTCACCACCGAGCTCCAGGCGCTCCGCTCCCTCGGCGTCGCCGACCCACGGCGCCACCTCGCCGTCATCGCCCAGGGCATCTGGGTCAACGTGCTCCTCTTCCGTGACCCCCTCCCGGACGACGAGGCCGCGCGCCTCGCCCTCGCCGTCGAGCAGCGCGCCGCGCGGCCTCGCCCCCGGATCCCCGCCTACGAGGCCCTCTCCTTCGGTCTCGAAAAACCTATGGAGCTTCTCTATGCTCCCGGGTCGAGCCGCTCGAACCCTTACAGCGCGCTGATCCAGGCCGGGACGCCCTCCGGCGAGCGGGCCGCGCTGGCGCCGCTGGGCCTCGACTTTTCCCCCGTACCGGACGACCGCCCCTTCTTCTTCCAGCACCTGACGGCGGCGCGGCTGGGGGCGCTGCTCGGGTCCGGGGCGAGCGAGGATTACTACCTCCGGGGGCTGCGATCGCACCTCGGGTTCCTGCTGGCCGTGGGGGCGCTGGGGGCGCTGCTCACGCTGGGGCCGCTCCGCGGGAAGCGGCCCCGGGGGGCGCTGCTGTACTTCGGGGCGCTGGGGCTGGGTTACCTGTTTGTCGAGCTGTCGGTGCTGCAGAAGGGGGCGCTCTTCCTGGGGCACCCGACCTACTCGGCGACGCTGACGCTGCTGGCGCTGCTGCTGGGGAGCGGGGCCGGCGCGGCCTGGTCCCAGAGGAGCGCGACGCCGGGGCGGACCGCGCGAGCAGCGGCGGTGGTGCTGGTGCCGTGCCTGCTGGTGCTGCACCCGGCGCTGCGCCTCCTGTTTGGTGCGTTGATGCAGCTACCGCTGGGGGTGCGAGCGGCGGCGCTGGCGGTGCCGCTGGGGGCGCTTGGGTTCCTGATGGGG
The DNA here is from genome assembly GCA_025453595.1 of Polyangiaceae bacterium. Lineage (GTDB taxonomy): Bacteria > Myxococcota_A > Polyangia > Polyangiales > Polyangiaceae > JANWXX01. The sequence goes on along the minus strand of JALOQB010000141.1, from coordinate 1,934 downwards.
GTGCCGTTTCCTTCGGGGCTGCGCGAGCTGAGGGCCCAGGGGGAGGAAGCGGTGGCGTGGGCCATCGGGGTGAACGCCTTTGCATCGGTGCTCGGTTCGCTGGTGGCGGTGCCGATCGCGATGTTCTCGGGCTTCGAGCTGGTGGGGGCGCTGGCGGCGGTGCTCTACGGCCTCGCGGCGCTGCGGTCCACGCGGCTGGGGGAGCCCGCGGGCTGAGGGCTCACTCGGCGTCGGGGGCGCAGAACACAGGCTCGGGGGCGCAGGCCGCCTCGAGGTGCGAGGGTAGGATGTGGCGCATGCGCTTGCGCTTGGCGTGGAGGTAGTCGGCGGCGTGGGGGCCCACGGGCACGAGGACCGGGATGCGCCCCTCGACCTCGACGCCCAGCTCGCGCAGGCCATCGATCTTGTCGGGGTTGTTGCTCATCAGCTGGATGGAGCGGACGCCGAGGTGCTCGAGCATGGCGGCGGCGGCGCCATAGGTGCGGGCGTCATCAGGGAGGCCCAGGAGGCGGTTGGCGTCCACCGTGTCGGCCCCCTCTTGCTGGAGAGCGTAGGCGCGGATCTTGTTGGCGAGGCCGATGCCGCGGCCTTCTTGCCGCAGGTAGAGGACGATGCCGGTGCCGCGCCGGGCAATCTCGGCTTGAGCCGCCTCGAGCTGCTGCTTGCAGTCGCACTTGAGCGAGCCAAAAACCTCGCTCGTGATGCACTCGCTGTGCACACGCACGGGGACGTTTCGCTTGCCGTGGACGTCGCCGGCGATGATGGCCACAGGCTCAGGGGAGAGCGCGAGGTCGCCCGGGAGGGCGTCGAGGGTACGAAAAACCACCATCTCGAAGGAACCAAAGCGCGTGGGAACCACGGCCCGGGCGGTCTCTTCGAGGCGCGGCCGGATCACCTGGGGAGTGACGTACATCGCGGAACCTTGTTTGGAGTGAGAGAAGGGGTTGGTCATGCGCTGGGTTGGCCCTTGCACACCAGTTGATGATGGGGGCCTCCCCCCCGTTGCGCAAGGGTTGCAGCGGGGAGCGCAAGGTTTTTTAAACTCCAGAGCTTCCGGAGGGTGCTGGCTGCTCCAGCGGATCCCCGTTTTCGTCGAGCACCACCGGCTCGATCCCGAGGCCGCGCTCGACGAGGGCGTGGCCTGCGTAGAGGAACGGGGTGAGGCCGATGGCGACGAGGATCTTGATGACGTACGCGGTGGCCACCAGCTCGAAGAGCTTGCCCATGGAGAGCGTGCCGGACCAGGCCAGGAGCTGGATGACGAAGGTGTCGATGAGCTGCGAGACGAGGGTGGAGCCCGTCGCGCGGAGCCAGAGGAATCGGTTGGAGGTCAGACGTTTCAGCAGATGAAACACCCCGATATCGAGGAACTGACCGAGGAGGTAAGCGACCATCGAGGCCAGCAGGATGCGCTGCGAGCTGAGGAAGACGCTCTGGAAGGACGCCTCGGTCATGCCGGTCCAGGTCGCGTCCCGGGTCAGCCCGGCCCACGGCAGGGCCGCCGCGGCGAGGATGAGCCCGTAGGTGAACAGGACCATGAAGAAGCCCACCATCGTCACCGTGCGGGCGGCCTTCTTGCCGTAAAATTCGTTAAGAATGTCGGTGAATATGTTGGTAGAAATATCCCATTTAGCCTTTGATAGAGACAGGTAGCTGTAGCCCAGTCTGCACAGGTGCAGAATGGCAGGAATTTTTACTCTTGTATTTTCGTTAAAAGCCATACTTAATATTTACTGTATTTGTTGCTATTACTGCTTTTTGCTTTTCTTTTTTTTGATTATGACTTCCTCCACAGCTTCCATTGCTTTCAGTGCCACATCTTCATCTTTGACAAAGTCATGGTAACTTTCGGCTTTTTGCTCGCCACTTCCTGCCGCTTGGTGATGAACGGCATAAGCATTCGGGTGAATTTTTGTTTTATAGCCAAGGTCGTG
>JALOQB010000140.1 GCA_025453595.1 Polyangiaceae bacterium | reverse complement strand
AGAAGCGCTCGTAGTGCCCCAGATCAAGGTCGGTCTCGGCGCCGTCGTCGGTCACGAAGACCTCGCCGTGCTGGTAGGGCGACATCGTCCCTGGATCGACGTTGATGTACGGGTCGAGCTTGATGTGGGTCACACGGAGGCCGCGTGCCTCCATGAGCGCGCCCAGGCTGGCCGAGGCGAGCCCTTTGCCGATCGACGACACGACGCCGCCGGTGACAAAAATGTATTTCGTCTGCTTTCCCATGGGAGCGTTTCAGGTGCTGGTTGGGGCCGTAGGGGGGGGAGGGCGGGGCGCATCCTAGTGACTCGGGCCCGGCGGTCAAATGGAGCTGCACCGACGCCGGGACCGTTGTGGTACAAGCAGCACATGAAGCGGGCGTCCCTGGGGCTGCTGGGCTACGACTCTTACACCTTTGTCGTCGAGAACATCGAGCGTAGCCGCGCGTTCTACACCAGCAAATTTGACTTTTGTGAGGTCGCACGCGCGTCCCGGGCGCTCTGCGAGCGTGGCGGAGAGGTCTCCTCGATCTTTGCCGCCGGCGAGGCTCGCGTCGAGGTCGTCGCGCCGCTCTCCCAGAGCAGCGTGGCAGCTCGGTACCTGCGGCGCCACCCCGCGGGGGTCGCGATCCTGTCTTTCCGGGTCGCGTCCGTCGAGCAGACCCGCGCGGTCCTCGCCGAGCGGGGCGCGACCTTCCTCGGTGATGACGTCGATGTCCGCGACGGGCGCGGGGGGCGCTACCGGGCCTTCGGCATCGCGACCCCCCTCGGCGACGTCACCTTTCGCTTCGTCGAGCGCTCCGATTTTCAGGAATTTGCGCCGGGGGTCGACACCATCGCGGAGCCCGGCCAGCGCAATCGCTTCGGCTTCGAGCGCGTCGACCACGTGACCTCCAACGCCCGGACCATGAAGCCCATCCTCGACTGGTACCGCGACGTGCTGGGCATGGAAGAGTTCTGGAACATCGCGTTCCACACCGAGGACGTCGCGCCTGGCCGCGCCGGCGGCACGGGCCTCCGCAGCATCGTGATGTGGGAGCCCGAGTCGGGCATCAAGTTCGCCAGCAACGAGCCCCTCGCCCCCTCCTTCGAGAGCAGCCAGATCGCCCGCTTTGTCTACGACAATCATGGACCGGGCATCCAGCACATCGCCTTCTCGGTGCCCGAGATCATCCCCACGGTCACCGAGCTGCGGCGCCTGGGGGTCGATTTCCTCTCGACCCCCGGGGCCTACTACCGCGGCCTCCCCGAGCGGCTCCAGCGGCTCAACATCCGCAACCTCGCCCAGGACCCGGCCGTCCTCGAGCAGCTCGAGATCCTGGTCGATGGCGCCGACAACAAGTACATGCTTCAGATCTTCCTGCGGGAGGCCGCCGGGCTCTACGATGACGAGCGCGCCGGCCCCTTCTTCTACGAGATCATCCAGCGCGCCGGGGATCAGGGCTTCGGGTACGGTAACTTCCGGGCGCTCTTCGAGAGCATCGAGCGCGAGCAGCGCCGGGACGCCTCGCCGGCGGGGTGATGCGGGTCGCCCGGCTCTGGCACGAGGGCGAGGCGCTCGCCGCCCTGGCCCACGAGGGCGCGCTCTACCGCGTTGACCTCCTCGATCGGGCCCTCGGGAGCGCCTTGCCGCCAGGGCTCCTCGACGGCGCCGGGGCGTTCCAGCGGCGCGTCTTCTCGATGGCCCTCGCTGGCCTGGAGGAGCACGATTTCGAGCTTCGCGACGGGATCGAGGTCGAGGACTGCGCCCTCACCTGCCCTCCGGCCCGGTGGCTCCCTCCCTGTGGTCAGGATCCGGCCCTCCTGGAGCTACGGCCAGGCGCATCGCTCCCCTGGCGGCTGGACGGGCGAGCCCTCTGGGGTCACGAGGTCCGCGCTCGCGCCACGGGCTCCTCGCTCCTGGTTCGCCCTTGCCTGGGCCTGGTGCTCCAGGAGGATCTCCACCTGCCTTCCCCCCGGGAGGTGCGCCGGGCCCTCGCCTGGCTGTGCCTGGGGCTCGCCTGGGCAGACCCCACGCTGGCGGCGCGTGCTGCTGCGGAGGGCATGGGGGCTTCCCCGGGGCGGCTCCCCGGGACCCACCTCGGGCCCTGGATCCAGCCGGCAGAAGAGGGGGTTTTTGTGCTCACGCTCGACAGGCAGCGGCCCGGCGAGGGGCTGGCGTGTGCCGTCGCGCTGGAGCTGGACCGGGTGGCGCTGGTGGTTGCGCAGCAGGCAGCTCACGCGGATCTGCGTGCCGGCGACGTGGTGCTGCTGTCCTCGTCCCTCGAGTGCCCCGTCGAGGAGGGAGAGTGGGTGAGCGTGAGTGACCCGAAGCTGGGCGTGTTGCGCGGTCGGGTCGGTTGACCCTCAGTGCTTGCCGCCGGGCTTCTTCTTCATGACGATGAGCAGGTGGTGGCCGCACTCGGGGCACGGAGGAGCGTGAGGCTGGCCCACCTGCATGCCGGCCTTCTCCTTCTCTTCGTAGGCTTCCTGAAGGGCCTGCTCGTGCGGTTCGAGGTGCTTGGGCTTGACCCTTGGCGCGTCCTCGGCGTCTGCCCAGGGGCCTCTCCAGAGGCAAACGGTGCAGCGCATCAGCCGATGTCGCCAGCGTGCGGTGTGCTCATCCATGGCGCGACCTTTCTACCAAAAGAGGCAAACCCCTCGCAGGATTTATTTTCTCTCCCGGGCCTTCTTTCGCAGATCCACGAGGCGGATGGCGGCGATCCCGGCGGCGGCGAGCCCCCAGGCGCCAGCGGCCGGGGGGGGGGCAGGGGGAGGGCGGGGAGGCAGCTCGACCTGCAGCTCTTCCCGCAGCTGCGCCGCGTTGGCCCGGGCGTTCCGGGCGAGGGCCTTCGCGTAATTCTCGATCCGATCCTGCTCGGTCCGGCCTACCCCGTCGAAGTAATCCGCCTTTCGCATGGCCGCCGCGATGGCCCGCGCGTCGCCGGTCGCCAGCGCCGCCGCGACCCCTGGTCGCTCGACGGTGAGCAGCTTCACGAGGCGCCGGATCCCTTCCTCGCTGGACGGCTTCACCTCGAAGCAGGCCAGGTAGGCGCGGCTCCCGCCCCCGCGGGCCGGCGCCGAATCCCAGCCCGGCGCGCAGTGCGCAGGGCAACGCCCCTCCTTGCTGGGCAACGCCCAGCAGTGAATGGCGCCGAAGTTGTTGAGCTGCTGGAACGGCTTGCACTGGCTGAAGCAGGTCTCGTGGCGCGCCACGGCCATGAGCGCCTGGACCACCTGGGGGGTGCAGTACGCCGGATCTCGCTGCTCGTGGCAGATCGCCTCGAAGATGGGTTTGTATCGCCTTGCATCGATGGACATCGACCACCTGCCGCCCGGCCCCGGCGCCACGAGCGTCGCCAGGAATCGATCAGAGTACCTTGCCCCGGGGCCTTCTCCGGGAAATCGCTCCCCGCTACGATACGACCATGATCGATCGCCTGTCCTGCGGGCTCATCCCCGCCAAGCCACACACCGCGCTCCGGCTCCCGGGGGGCAGGCTTGTTCACGAGGAGATGTTCACCCGCGGCGGTTTTGACGGGCCGTTCACCTGCTTCTATCACCTGCACCCGATCACCGCGGCGCGACGCGTCACGGATTGCCCCCGGGGCTGGGTCGCCCCGACCCTTGTCCCGGAAGGGGTGCACCCGCTCCGCCGTCGCCTCTACGACGCCAACCAGGGCTGGGCTGCCCTCGCCTCGCGCCCCCGCGGCGCCCTCGACGCGCGGCTGCCCTTGCTGTTCAACCGCGACCTCGTCGTGTTGCTGGCCAGCCCTGCCCTGGAGGATGACGTCTTCTTCGCCAACAACGACGGGGACGAGCTCTGGTACTTCGCCCGGGGCAGCGCCACGCTCCAGAGCGTCTGCGGCACGCTGGAGGCCAACCCGGGCGACTACGTGCTGGTGCCTCGCTCCCTGATCCACCGGTGGGTACCGCGCGAGGGAGAGCCCATCGAGGCCCTGGTGATCGAGGCCCGGCGGGGCTGCCATATCCCGGATAATTTCCGGAATCAGATCGGCCAGTTGCTCCCCGGTGCCCCCTACAGTCACCGGGACTTTGTGCGCCCCTCGGGGCCCATCGCCACGCCCGAAGAGACCCCGGAGGGCCCCGCCTCCCTGGTCATCAAGCGAGGCGATCGCTTCAGCCTTCACGAGCTGGAGCGCTGCCCCCTCGACGTGATCGGCTGGGATGGTTTCGTCTACCCCTTCGCCTTCGCCATCGAGAAGTACCAGCCCCGCACCGGCGCCATCCACCAGCCCCCCACGATCCACACGACCTTCGTCGGCCCTGGCTACGCGGTCTGCTCGTTTGTCCCCCGCCTCGTCGATTTCCACAAGGACGCCATCCCTTGCCCTTACCCCCACTCCAGCGTCGATTGTGACGAGATCATCCTCTACCTCAAGGGCAACTTCACCAGCCGCCGCGGCGTCGGCCCCGGCAGCATCTCGCTCCACCCTTCCGGCGTCGCTCACGGCCCTCACCCGGGGGCTTACGAGGCCAGCATCGGCGCTGTCCGGACCGACGAGCTTGCCGTCATGCTCGACACGTTTTTGCCCCTCCTGCCCACCCCGGATGCGCTCTCCGTCGAGCGCCACGACTACCACGACTCCTGGAAGACGACCTGACATGCACCCCTCGCTCCGGGGCCTCCTCCCCGCGCTCCTCCTCGGCAGCGTGGCCTGCGCCGAGGCCTCTCCTCGGCCGCCTCCTGCCACCCCGTCCCCCCCGCCCTCGGCCTCCGCGGGCGCCCCCGCCCCCTCCAACCCGGACGCCCTCTGCGCTGCCCTCTGCTCCGTGCACCCGACCGCCGCCAGCCCCCAGGCCCCCCGGGTGCGCCACCTCGGCCCCGGCGTCGTCCGCGTCCTGCTCCTCTGGAAGGAGCCCAATGGAGATTCCATACAGGCGATCGGCGCCATGAACGATCTGGCCGGCTGGCTCCGGGGGGTCGAGGGGGTCGAGCTCGCGCTGGTGACCATCGACGACAACGGGGCCCGGGCGGCCCAGGCGCGCCGCGAGCTGATCGACGCGGACGCGCCGGTGAAGCTGATCTCGGGGGAGGACGCGCGGGCGCTGGCGGCGAGCCTCGCCCCGGAGCAGCTCCCGGCGATGTACCTGATCGATCCGCAGCAGCGGCCTACGATCCGCATCGACGGCCCGCCCTCGTGGAAGGCACCGGAGGCCAGGGCGCTGGTGGCCGGGCTGGTGGCGGGGCAGTCGTGCTCCCTGGCCATCGAGGGGGGCAAGGCGCTAGGGAGAGGGTGTCCATGACCGCGATCAACCCTGACCGTACCTTCGCGCTCCGCGTGGGGCAGACGCTCCATGCAGGCCGAGGCGTCTTCGCCTGCGAGCCCATCCCGGCGGGCTCCCTGATCGAGGAGTGCCCGGTCATCGAGGTGCCCCACGAGGAGCTGGCGGCGATGATCTCCTCGGTGCTGGGTCATTATTTCTTCCAGTGGGGCCCCTCCCGCGAGGAGGGGGCCGTGGCCCTCGGTTACGGCTCGCTCTACAATCACTCCTACGATCCCAACGCGGCCTACGTGCGGAAATACGAGGCCAAGACCCTCCAGTTCATCGCCCTCCAGGACATCGCGGAGGGCGAGGAGATCCGCGTCAATTACAACGGGTCCCCCCAGGATCGGACCCCGGTCTGGTTCGACGCGGCGCCCTGAACCGACCGGCCGCGGCCTGTGGTACGCTGCCGCCACTCATGAGCCAAGAGCCTGGCGAGCGTCCCTGGTTTCTCCCTGAGTCCCGCGAGATCGGCGGCTTCTCCGTGGTCACGGTGCTGCGTTCCGCTGGCAAGACCATCAACCTCGGGGTCGTCGACCACGAGGGGCGCTCCTTTGCCATGAAGATCCCGGCCCGGGAGAACGCCTCGGATCCCACCTGGTACGGGCGCTTCGAGCGCGAGGTGCAGATCCTCCGCGAGCTGATTTCCCCCTCGTTCCCCGCGCTGCGCGCCTTCGGTCGCTACTCGATCGACGGCCACAAGGACGTGCCCTACATCGTCACGAGCCCCCCGATCGGGCCCACCCTCAAGGAGCTCATCGCCCAGCGCCGCGCCGCCGCCGCCCCTCCCGACGTGGCCGGGGCGCCCTTCCTGCTCCGCTCCCTCGCCGAGGCGCTGGTCGAGGTCCACGAGCGCGGCATCGTCCACCGCAACCTCCGGCCCGACAAGATCGCCGTGGCCGGCAGCAAGATCCAGCTCCTTGACTTCGTGCTGGGCCTGGCGGGCTCCCTCGATGACCTGACGCGCGCCAGCGAGTTCCTCGGTACGCCCGACTACATCGCGCCGGAGCAGGTCCGCTCGCCTCACAAGGTCGACGCCCGGGCTGACCTCTACAGCCTGGGCCTCATCCTCTTCGAGTACCTCACCTACGACCGACCCTTTGGCCAGGGGAACACCAAGGTCGAGGCCTTCCTCCGCCACATCACCCAGGACGCTCCCCCGCCGTCCACCATCAACCCCGACATCCCCCGGGACCTCGATCGACTCGTCCTTCGGCTCCTCCACCGGGAGCGCGACGCGCGTTACCAGAGCGCCGCCGAGGTCGTCGAGGCCGTGAACGACCTCTTCCAGGCCCGCAAGGGCCAGGCCCTCTCCCCCCTCTGCCACGTCCCCGAGTCCGGGTGCATCGGCCATTACCGCGTCGGCGAGGCCCTCGCCACCACCGGCAAGACCGTCCTCCTCCGCGTCGAGGACAGCCGGCAGCGCTCCTTCGCCATGAAGGTCCCCAGCCGCCCCGGCGCCCAGGACGAGGCCTACCTCCTGCGCTTCGAGCAGGAGATCCGACTGCTCCGCGAGGTCGCCGGCCCCGCCTTCCCCTCCCTGCGCACCTCCGGCTTCTACGACGCCCCCGGCCTCAAGCAGATCCCTTACCTCGTCATCGACCTCCCCGAGGGACAGACCCTCCGCGAGATCATCGATCAACGCCGGAGGCTCCATACACCTCCCGACATCGAGGGCGCCCCCCGCCTGCTGCTGCGCCTCGCGCTGCTCCTCGACGAGCTCCACAGCAAGGGGCTGTTCCCCTTCAACATCCGCCCGGATGTGGTCGCCGTCCGCGACGACTCGGTGCAGCTCCTCGAATTTGTCCTCAACCAGGGCTCCTCCAGCGACGGCGTGGTCACCTCCGGCAGCGTCTCGGCGCTCGCCAGCTACGCGGCACCGGAGCAGCTTGACCCCCGCGCCAGACCCGACCCTCGGGCCGATCTTTACACGCTCGGGGTGCTGATCTTCGAGTACCTGACCTACGAGCTCCCCTACGGGACGCTCTCCAGCCGCAACGACGCGCTGCTGCGCCTGATGACGCAGCAGGCGCTCGCGCCTTCGGCCTGCGTCGAGGGGGTGCCCCAGGCGCTGGATGCGCTGGTCGCGCGCCTGCTGCAGCGCGATCCGGAGCGGCGCCCCCCGAGCGCCCGGGCCCTGGCCACCGAGGTCCGCGCGCTGCTGCGTTGAGGCCCTTCAGCCGCCGAGATCCACGAAGACGATCTCGACGCGCTCGTTCCTCTCCCGGTCCTTCTTGCTGGTGGGGTCGGCCACGGGTCGGGTGCCGCCGGCCAGGTGCACCTCGACCCTGTCGCCGCGGTGCTTGTTCATGGCCTGCTTGAGGGTCTCGGCGCGCCGCGCGTCCCGCTTGAGGGCCTCGCTGCGGCCTGGCTCGGCGTTGTGCACGACGAGCACCACCGGGAACTTCCCGTGGGCCGCGGCCACCCGACCCAGGCTCTCGAGCTGCTCCGAGCCCCTGGCGCTGAGCTTGTCCCCGGAGAACGCCTCCCGCAGGGTCACGACGACACCCCGGTCCTCGCGCACCGGAGCGAAGCTGGCGCGCCCCAGCTCGGCCAGCAGCGCGTCGCCCGAGCTCTCCTTCGAGGCGCTGGCCCGGCGCGCCAGGGTGAGCGCTTCGAGGCACCGGGCGCGGGCCCGCATCGCGTCGTCGATGGGGGCGGCCTGCCTGGGATCTTCGAGCTTGCGGGCCAGCTCACCGAGGGCCGCCTCCGCGTCCTTGAGGCCCTCGCCTTCCGCGGCGACGAGGCGCGAGGACAGGCAGAGCAGCCGCGCCTCGGTCAGCAAGGCCTGCGCCGCCTCGCGCCGCGCCCCCTCGCGCTCGGCGCTGCGGGATGGCCCCGAGGCGACCACCGGCGGGGCCTCCCGGAGCACCTTGATCTTGAGCTCCAGGTCCTGCAACTCGGAGGTGACCAGCTGCTGCTCGGCCCGCAGCTGTTGCAGGTCCGTGGCGGCCTGTTCCGCCGGCTTTTGCAGCTCGTCGGTGGCCTGCTGGCTCCGCAGCAGGCGCGCCTGGGCGAAGGCCCTGGCGTGGACCGCGATGGCCTGCTCCGCCAGGATCTGCGCCGAGCTCGGGTCCCCCGCGGCCTGGGCGGCCTCCGCTTCTTTTCGCAGCTTCTCGGCCTCCGCATGGGTGAGCGGGGCGAGCTGCGCGGCCTCCCGCGAGGCAACGGTCTGGGAGGCCGCGGCGGCCTCGTCCAGGACCGCGGGCCTGGCCAGCGAGGCGCCGCAGCCGGCGAGGCAGAGGGCGAGGCAAAGCGCCGCGAGGGGCCTCATTTCTTGCCGCCCTTCTTCGGCCCGGCCTTCCCCTGCTTGCCGGTTTTCTTTTCCTTCGGGGGGGGGTCAGCGGGGCGGCTGGCGGCCTCCTCCTTGGCTTTTTTCAGCTCGATCTGGGCGCGGCTCCTGCGGGCGATGTTCTCCTCCAGGAGGGCGCGCTCGCGCTCGATCTGCTCCCGGTCCTCGGCCACCTTCTTCTGGGCGAGCTGGGCCTTCTCTTCCGCCTCGACGGCGGCGAGCACCTCGCGGGCGGTCTCGGCCCACAGCAGCGCCAGCTTCTCGAGCAGCTGCCCGTGGCGCCCGTCGCCGGAGGCCCGCGCCCCCCGCGCTCGCTCCAGCGCCTCGCTGGATTTCCCCAGCTCGCCGGCGACGACCGCGACGCGAGGCGAGGAGGCCAGCTCGGCCAGGATCTGTTCGGTACGGGCCCCCTCGGGCACCTGGGCAAAGGCCGGCGCGGCCAGCAAGAAGGCCGCAAGCAGGGGAGGTACGACGCGAGCGCGCATGGCCGGGGTGAGAGCATGACCGGCGCGGCTCGTCAAAGGTCTCGTGCCCTCCTCCCGACCTCGCCGCGGCGGAGGTTGACGGAGGGGGAGGGGCGCGCTAGACCATCCAGGCTGTTCTTTGCACTCCTGGTTTTCCAGGTCCACACCCCGGGGGCGATCGGCTTCGACGGGGGCTGCGGGGCCTGGGTTGCGCGTCGGGGGGCTTGCCCACCTCGTCAAAACGGGTAGGAACCACAACTGCCAACGACAACGTTGAAGCGGAAGAGATCCTCGCGGTCGCTGCCTTAGAAAAGCAGCCCCGCAAGGCGGTGTGATCAAGTTGGTTACGTCTTGAGCACGCTGTATTGATCGTGACTGGCGTGGCGCCCCGTGTCCCGGGCGTCGCGTGAGAAACAGGGGCACTAACCGGAGGAGAGCCCGCCTGTAGGCGCGAGTCCGGTGATCTTCGTATGCAGGCTACACGCGTAGACGCTCAGGTGACGGGCTTCCGGACCCGGGTTCGATTCCCGGCGCCTCCACCACGTAACTCTTTGATATTGCTTGCTTTTGCCCCAGGGCCCCCTCTGGCGTTGCCCAAAGGATGCCCTGGCCGTCGCCCATCACCCATCAAGGAGGGCCACGGCCCCCTCCCGGGCTGCGGGGGTCAGGTGCGCGTAGCGCATCGTCATGCCTCTGCCCCTAGCGGTACCTCGCGCGGTTTACCTGACTTGGGCGTGGTGAGCTTCCCTCGCATGATCCCCGCGCTCACCAGGAGCTTGCGCCGTCTTTTCAACAGCGGCGAACTTGTGGAGGATGCGATGGGCAACCCCGGCGAAACCGTGCCTTACCTCCTGAACATGATGACCTGTGCGCTACCTGGACACGAGGCTTCCCCACCACGAGACTCAACCACAGCCGCAACCCACACCACCCCGCGGGTGGGGCGTAACACGCATTATCCTTGCGGCCGCGGCAAGAAGTTCAAAAATGCCATGGACGCCAAGCTTCCCCGCTCCGAAACCGCTCCGCTCCGGGTGCAGTTCTCCCTCTTACGCCGGGTGTCGCCGCTCACCCAGGAGCCAAGCGCCCGGTGCGCCGGTGAGTAGAAGCCTGTAAAAGTGCGACGCTCGATCAACCCCCCAGGATTGCTCCGCAAGGCGGTCCGTGAGCATTTGTCTTCCACCACGAGATGTCGCGCACCAGGGCGAGCAGCCGGCTGCTGGCTCTGCTAAGAAAACCGGCGTTCATGTTGACGGACCCGCAGATCGACGAACTGGTGCGGCGCTACTCGCTGCAGATGGCCCGCTTCGAGGAGAGCGCCCACTACATCGAGGACCAGCTCCGACGCGAACTCCGGGCGAACGCCATCAAGGCCCTTCTGTCGTCGAGGGCGAAGCATCCCGAGGATCTCCGCGGCAAGCTCCAGCGCAAGCGGGGCAAGGCCGAGTACGTGTTCGCGGCCCTGGACCACAACATCGGCGCTCTGGTCACGGATTTGGCAGGCTGCCGTGTGCTTGTCTACGACCGCGCCGACATTGACATCACCAGCCGCCTCGTGAAGCAGACCTGCGAGCTCGCCCTGTTGCCCAGCAACGAGGAGCGCCACGACAAGGACTCGGGCTACAAGGCGAACCATTTCCTAGTCCAAGTCCCGACGTCCACATCTCGTCAATCCCTCTACGGGACCGTCGTCGAAGTACAGGTAACTTCGCTCGTGATGCACGCCTTCGCCGAGGTCGAGCACGACATCCTTTACAAAGATCATGGCGTCCCGGCTTCGCCTGAGGTGCGGGAGAATGTCGGGGATATCAGGTCGCTTTCATGGATCCTGGATCGGACGATTGGCAAGACGCTCGCCGCTCGCACCAGGGAGATGCAAGCGCACCGGACGACCATCATGGAGGCGGCGGATCTGCGGTTCGCCCTTGAACAGGAAGTCGGACGTAGACTGAGCGGAGACTTCGTGCGGCTCTTCCGCTGGCTTTCGGGCACGTTGGCTCCGCCGATGACACTCCATGCGATCCACGAACTGGGGAGAGCCACCGCCCTACTGGAAGCCGGCCGCGCGCTCGCGCAAAAACACGGCGTTTCCGATGACGATCTCGACGACGTGGTGCTGTTCGTCTTGGCGCTCATCCCAAGCTACCCGGAGATCCGCGAGATGGCCGCCGAGGCGCGAGGCCGCTCGACCGCGCTCAAGCGCGCGGTGCTCCGCATCCCGCCCATCAATGAGGACACACCATGACCAGGCCCATGCTGACTTTCGCCGACATCGTGCAGGGCCTAAACCGGTTTCGTAGCCGGTACGACGCCATCGACGTCTTCGCAGACGACGTTCGGGAATTGGCCGAAGGCACCCCGGTTCTGGGCCTCGCGCTTGATCCCCAGAACCCAAACCACGGAGTGTTCCACTCTCGGGACGGGAACGCTTACGCGCTGGCGCTCTTCCCCGATAGGGGTATCCTTCGTTTGTCAAGGCTCCACCAACCCGAGGCCACGCAGGCCGGCGACCCGGCGTTGGTGGGCGCCTTCGCTGGAGCCGTGGCTGGGACAGTCCTCGCCGCGAAGAACAAGAAGGGGGAGGGGGCCGCGGTGGGGCTACTTTTGGGGCTACTTGTGGGGGCGGCGTTCGAGCCGAGAGCCTCTTCACCACACGCGCCTCAACGCATCTTCACGATGCGTTTTGATCCCCTGTCGCGGGAGTGGCAGGCGTACGACGGAGGGCTCGTCACCTGGGCTGCCAACGAGCTGTTTCTTCCGGCATAAGGCGCCCACGCTTCGGCGGCTCCAGGATGCTGATCTTCCCCTGCTTCACCCACGCACCAGCATGGCCTGGCGTGAGTGGCCTCCGATCAGCAGCGCTCGGCCTGGACCGGGTGGGCTCTCCGCGCGGTAGCAGCAGGCATCAGGCGTCTGCTGGCGCTCGCTCCGGGTCTGCTCTGGTATGAACGTGAAGGCGCACGGTCCACACGGGGCTGAACCAAGTTGCTCGACGACGAAATCATGGTCGGGCCAGTCCTGGCAGGACTCGAAAGGGGGGGCCGCCGGAGGGCCAAACCGTTGCCTGGTGTGCGCCGCGGACATGCAGACAAGACCTGCGGACATCCACACCCGGGCACCCCGCAGGGAGGCCGGCTGCTGTGCTGGAGAGGACGAGGCCTGGGGTTGCGCGGGGGGCGGGGGGGTCATGCCTGAACCTCCGCCCTGGGAGGGCGCAGCGCAACCGGGGAGAGCGGGCACCACCGCGAGCAGCAAGCGGAGGCGGAGCGAGCGTGGGGTCATGGCCCCCATGTACCCGCAAAGCTGGCGGATTTTCCCTCCTCGAAGCGCGTGCAGGCACCACCGTGGCGCCGGGGCCCGGGTTCCCCTGTTCGGGCGGATGAAACCGGAGGTTCTCCGGCTCGTACCCCTGCTCCATGAAGGCATGGTTGGCGGGTTTGCTCCTGGTGGGGCTCGCGGCTTGCGGCGAGGACAACGTGGATGACCCGGAGGCGGCGAAGGCGTTTCTGTCAAAGATCCAGGGGGAGAACTACCGCGGCTGGTCCCGGGCCCCGGGGTGGGAAGCGCGGAAGGAGAGCATCGCGGTCCACGGGAACGAGTCGGATATTTATGTGAACAAGACCCTGAGCGAGACGCCGAAGGGGGCCACCGCGTGGCCCGAGGGGTCGATCATCGTGAAGGATAGCTTCCAGGGCAGCGATCTCCGGCTGATTGCGGCCATGGAGAAGCGCGCGGACGGGTGGTACTTTGTCGAATGGGATGGCGGTGGTGAAGTGAAGTTCGCCGGGCGCCCCTCCATCTGCACGGACTGCCACAGCAGCGGCCAGGATGAGGTCCTCGCCTTCGGGTTGCCCCGGTGAGGCGCGCTCTCCTCGGGCTGGTGGTGGCGGCCGGCTGGCTCGCCCCGTCTCGTGCCATGGCGCTGGGGCCGGTGGACCTCGGCGTCAGCGTCCTGGGGGCAGCGGGCTACGTGGCGCTCGACAAACCCTCGCCCTCCTCGTTCTCCTCGGGGGCTTCCCGGGGCGAGATCCAGGGGTTCGGGGGCCTCGCCGTGGGCGGTGGGCTCGCGCTGGAGGCCCGCCTGCTTGGCTTCCTGGGGCTGGAGATCGATGGGATTTTCTCCCGCGATCGGGGCCGCGGAGAGGTGCGCGTCGACGGACGCGAGGGGCAGGTGACCCTCGGGCAAAGCGCCGTGCATGTGCCGATCTTGCTCAAGGGCGTCCTGCCGTTGCCGGGTCTCCGGCCCTTCCTGGTGGCCGGGCCCGAGCTGGTGCTCCCGCTCCCCGCCAAGGCCGAGGTCGAGCCCGCAGGGGCGGTGCGGGCGGTGGTCGGCACCGCCCGTTACACCATGCTCACGACCGGGGTCGGTGCCGAGCTGAAGCTCCCCCTCCCGTCGCTGGACCTGCGGGCCTCCTTCTCGCTCCGCGGGTCGTACCGCCTCGGTTCCTCCTCTGAGCTCTCCGAGCGCGTCACCCCCCTCGGCTCCGGAGCCCTCATCCTCGACGGTCGCTGGCGCTACCAGGCCCTGGCCACCGCGGCGATCGGTCTGTTCTTCTGAACCCCCGCTTCTCCGCGCCGAACTCCTCGCAGGGGGCCACGGGATGCAGCCCTCTCGCGCCGCTGCTACCCTCTTCGCCCCGTGAAATCCCACCTGCTGCTGCTCGGGTCCCTCCTGCTCCTGGCGCTGGTCTCCGCGGGCTGCTGCGCCAGGAAGAAAAAGACCCCTGCGGGCCTCGTCGAGCTCACCACGGCAGACGGCCAGAAGGCCCTCGTGATCTATGGAACTTCCACACAGAAGCGGGTCATCGTTTACCTGCACGGGCGCTGCGATGACCCGCGGGATGCGCTGGCAGCCTTCGCCGACGAGCTGAAGGGGCAGGGGCACCTGGTCGCGCCGGTGGGGAGCGAGAGCAGCGGGTGCATCAACGGGGCGACCCAGTGGACCGGCGATCTGGGGCGTCTGGACGCGCAGATCCGTGCGGCGGTGGCGGCGGCCGAGGCGAAGGTGAAGGGGCGCTGGGAGCAGCAGGAGCAGGTGCTGATCGGCTACTCGCAGGGGGCCGCGCGAGGGGAAGACCTGCTGCCGGCGCAGCCGCGGTTCCGCCGCGTGATCTTCCTCGGGTCTCCGGAGGCTCCGGACGCGCGGCGCTACGCAGGGGTCACCGCGGCGGCCTTCCTGGCCGGCGAGAAGGACCGGAGGGATCTGATGATGACCGGGGAGCAGGCCCTGCGCCGCGCGGGGAAGCCGGTGCGGTTCTTCCTGCTCCCGGGGGCCGAGCACGGTGATTTTGGCCCCCAGGGCGGCGCCGTCATGGCCGAGGCCCTCGCCTTTGTGCTGGCCCCGCCGGCCAGCTGAAGACACGGGATTCCCCTGGCTTCCGGGCGAGTCAGGATGGCGCGCCGCCGGCAGGGTCGCGTACCATGCGGGCGATGATGAGGATGACTTCCAGGGTGGTTGGCATGGCCTTGCTGTGCCTGGGCTGGGCTTGCGGGGGTGACTCGGACGACGGGGCCGCGGGCAGCGCGGGCAGCGCGGGCAGCGCCGCGGGCCAGGCGGGAGAGGCGGGTCAGGCGGGATCCGGCGGGAGCGATCAGGCCGGGGCCGCCGGGGCCGGGGCTGGCGAGGGGGGGACGGCCGGGACCGCGGGGGCAGCAGGGTCCGGAACTTCCGGACAGAGCGGCGAGGGGGGAGCCGCGGGTCAGGCGGGCGGGTCAGGCGGTGCGGGCACCGGCGGAGGGGCAGGGCAGGGGGGTGTGTTTGCCTGCGAGGGCGGGCAGGCGATCCTGCCGGGGTTGAACGAGAACTGGCAGGCGGGGGGGAAGGCGCGGAAGTTTTACGCAGACTTCCCCAAGGACGTGAGCAAGCCGATGGCGGTGGTGTTCTGGTACCACGGCTACGGGGACACGGCGGCGAACTTCCGGAAGTTCGCGCCCTCCCCGGACACGGATCCGACCTTCCCGTTCGTGCTGATCACGCCGGAGGACACGGATCTTCAGCCCTTCAGCACGCCGCAGGGGCTGGACTGGGATCTGTTCTCCGGCAAGGCAGCTGATCCGAACTTCGAGGGGGCGCTGTTCGAGGCGATCAACGGCTGCCTCGGGGCCCAGCTCCCCATCGATCCCTCGCGGCTCTACGTGGCGGGCTTCAGCGCCGGGGCCATCCTGTCGAACATGCTGTTCTCCCGGTACCAGGGCAAGATCGCAGCTTCCCTGGCGTTCTCCGGGGCGTGGTTCAACGATCCGGAGCAGGTGAAGGGGATCAACACCCTGGGCTTCCAGGTGAATTTTTCCTGGGAACCGCTCTCGTCTGCGGGCCAGAACGGCATGGTGCTGCTCACCCACGGCGGGCCCCAGGACACCTTCGGCGCCGCGGGGCAGCAGGTGATCGATTTCGAGGAGTGCGCCCAGGAGGCCATCCCGTTCCTGAAGGCGGCGGGGCGTAGCTTCATCGATTGCGCCCACAACGAGGGCCACATCCCCCACCCGGACGTCACCAAGGAGCTGGCCATCCGTTACTTCAAGGACCACCGCGTCGGCGAGCCTTCCCCCTACGCTGGCGGCAAGCTCCCGGCAGATTTCCCCGCGTCCTGCTCGCTCCAGGAGCCCTGAGCCACACCGGGGCCCCTGGGTGGTAGCCTGCCGCCCATGTCCAGCGAGCCTGAAGTGCCCCCCGGTGTCGACAGCTACGAGGCCGCCTACATGAAGGCCGATGGCGCGATGCTGCGCCGCGAGAAGACCCTGTGGAACCTCCACTGGGTCCTCTTGCTGCCGCAGCCGCTGCTGCTATTTGTTCTGGGGATGATCCTGTCGGGGGCCGGGAGCAAGCCCGCGCCGATGGCGATGGCCCTGCTGCCGGTGGCGCTCTCGGGGTTGTTCGCCTTGCTGTGGTTGATGTTCCGGGCGCTGCGGGTGCACGTGACGGAGCGCAAGGTGCACATCCAGTACGGGATCTTTGGCCCCCAGATCCCGGTCGAGGCGATCCGCTCGTGCAAGGTGGTGGACTACGAGCTGACCCGCTACGGAGGGTGGGGGATCCGGATGGGGCTCGATGGATCCTGGGCCTACACCCTCGCGGGGGACTCGGCCCAGGTGGTCGAGATCACCTGGGAAGAGGGCGGCAAGACGAAAAAAGTGGTGGTCTCGTCCCTGGCTCCAGCGGCGCTGGCGGCCTCGATCGAGCAGGCCCGCTCCCGCCTCGCCCCTCGCCTTCGGGCCCCCGGTGTCGAGGGGACGCAGGCCCCGACAGTCGACGAGGAGGCGCTGCTCGCCGAGGAAGAAGCGAAGCGGCCGGGGCGTCGCTCGTCCCGCTGATTCAGAACTGGTTGCTGCCGGGGTACACCTTGCCGCCCTTCCAACCCCTGGCGACCGACTCCTCGATCTGCTGCCCGTTGGCCGCGGTGATACGGAGCCGGAAGCCCCCGTCCCCGGCCCCCTTGGCGGCGGCCCAGTAGTTGTCCGGGGAGCGCTTGAGCTCGACCCAGTCGTTCTCCCCTTCGCGCTGCATCGACACAGCCTTGAGCGGCAGCTTGCTGTCCCGGATCTGCACCGCGGTCCAGCTCCGATCGCTGCTCTCCTTCACCCGCACCGCGACCTTGCCCTCCACGGGGCAGCTCACCGTCTTCCAGCTCACGTCCCCGGTGCCGCTCTGCTTGCCCACGATGGCCTCGAAGGCAGGCTTGTTGATCACCATGCTGTTCTCCGCGCAACCGAAGCAGAGATCCATCACCTGCACCACCGCCGTGCCAGCTTCGCCCTTGATCTCCAGGCAAGCCCCGCAGGCCTGCACGTTCTGGAAGATGTTCTTCGACGCTGACAGGATGTACCGGTTGGTGGGCGGGTTGAGGGAGCACCCTCCCTTCCCGTCGGTGTTGTAAAACGAGGCCGTCCCCTTGCCAGCGCCGAAGGTGGGCAGCTCGCTGGCCGCCGGCTCCTGGGGCGCTGCGGTGGGTGGGGCTGCCGGCGTCGACGAGGCCGCCGGAGGGGCCACCGCCACGGGCTCGGAGGCCACCGGCGCTGGCATCGAGGGCCCGGGTGGCGCCTCCGTCGCGGGCGTTGAGGACAGAGGCGGGGCAGGCAGTGGCGGCGCGATCTCGGGCGTCGTTGACGCCCCGCACCCCCCCAGAACCCCCAGCAACAACCACAGGCTTGAGCTCGCTCGCATCATGGCCCCTGGCTGCCACAGGGCCAGGTGCAAAGCAACACCACCCGGGCCCGGCCACCAGCCTCTGGTGCTTTTCCGGGGCTCCTACCAAGTTCCGCGATGACCAGCGTAACCCGCAGCCGCCCCTCTCCTGCAGCCGCAGCCGCCCCTCTCCTGCAGCCGCAGCCGCAGCCGCAGCCGCAGCCGCAGCCGCAGCCGCAGCCGCAGCCGCA
>JALOQB010000439.1 GCA_025453595.1 Polyangiaceae bacterium | reverse complement strand
TTTTTTAAAATTGAAATCGTAAAAACGATTGAAATGCCGTCTCTCAACATCACCGGACAAAGTGACAAAGTATCCGTGGATACTACGACGAGCCAAACGATGCTACCCGCCATTATTTATCAGCATGAACCTACCATTGTTTCGTTATTATTGCACAACGGACGATTACTTGTTACTGTTTATGGTTACAGTCCCACATACTCATATGACTATACTGGTCCAACAAAATTGTTAACAGATTACTTGGCAACGCACGTGCGCTTGTATGATGTTGCGACTCTAGTATCGTCCTCCTCAAGTACTGCGGGGACAGGTCTCATTGGTTTCAAAAGAGTGAACGGTTCCTTCAATTCGATTCGGGCCGTCAATGGCGTTGCTCACCTTGTTGCAACCCAAACGACGGGATGCGATCGCGCAAAACCAGCGCTTCTCGTTCGATTTCTTAGCCATCCTTGCGCGAGCCTGCGCATGGCGTGCGGAAGGCGTGAAAAGCGCTTTCAAGAGCGCGGTTGGGTCTTGCTGGATGGCGACAAAGGCACAACGACTCGCGGGACGCCGCCACCGGGGCGCCCTCTCAGCAGGGCTTGCTCCTCATGGGGCGGCCTTCAAGGAGAGACCCATGGCAAAGGTATCGAGGCGAGTGTTCTTGAGCGTGATCTCGACGGTGGGCGCGGCGGCTTCGGCGGGCGCGCTGGCGGCCTGCGGGGGCAAGCCCAAGGAGTTCTCGTGCAACGATGTTGGCTCGCTCCCCGAAGCGGACAAGACCCTGCGGACCTCGGTGAAGTACGTCGACAAGTCGCAGGAGCCCGGGAAGAAGTGCGACAACTGTCTGCAGTACACGAAGGCCGCGGGCGAGGGTCAGTGCGGCGGGTGCAAGGTGGTGAAGGGCCCGATCCACCCGGACGGGTACTGTACCCTCTGGGCCAAGATGGGCTTAGCGCGGGTTCGGGGGGGGCAGCTTGATCCGGGGTTTCTCCGGGTGTTTTTTGTAGAGCAAGCCGGTGCGACCGAGGACCTGCACCAGCTCCGAGCCGGTGGAGGCGGCGAGGTTGGCCAGGGCGTCGCTCCTGTCCTCCGGCGCCTCGGTGCCGACCTTGACCTTGATCAGCTCGTGATCGAGCAAGGCCCGCGAGGTGGCGAGGACCAGCCCCTCCGTGACCCCCTCTTTCCCGATCTGGACGACGGGATCGAGGGAGTGACCCAGAGCGCGCAGGTACCTGGTGGCTTTTCCATGAAGCATGGCGGGGGCATGCCACAGGGTCACTTGGCCGTCGACGGCGGCCTGCCCTCGGGCTCATCATAGGCGCCCCATGACGCAGTCCGAGACGCTCCCCACCCCTGAAGAAGAGACCCCTGACACCCCGCTCTCGTCGCTCTCGTTCTACGGAGCGGTGGCCAGCTACATCGACCAGGCGGCCACGGCCCTGCACCTGGAGCCGCACCTGCGCGCCATCCTGAGCGAGCCAGCGAACGAGCTGATCATCCACTTCCCCGTGAAGATGAGTGACGGATCGGTGCGCCTCTTCAAGGGGTACCGGGTCCAGCACTCCAACGCCCTCGGGCCCTTCAAGGGCGGCATCCGGTTTCACGAGAGCGTCACCCTCGACACGTGCCGCGCGGTGGCGGCCATCGCCACCATCCAGTGCGCCCTCATGCGCCTGCCCTTCGGTGGCGGGGCGGGTGGTATCAAATTTGACCCCAAGAGCGTTTCTGACGAAGATTTGCAGCGAATTTCCCGCCGATTCTTCTTTTCCTTCGGGGACAACGTGGGGCCCGAGTCGGACGTGGCGCACCCGGATCTGGGGACCAGCAGCCGGGTCATGGCGTGGGCGATGGATACCTACGCCAACACCATCGGCAACCAGCTGGCGGAGGCGTCCCGGGCGGTGGTCACCGGCAAGCCCGTGGCGAGCGGCGGCATCGAGGGCCGGGAGCGAGCGTCGGGCCAGGGGATCGTCCACGTGATCCGGCAGTGGGCCGATCAGCATGGCTTTGACCTGGAGGGGGCCACCATGGCCACGCTGGGGTTTGGCAACGTGGGGTCCCACACGGCGATGCTGCTGGCCAAGCTGGGGGTCTCGACCATCGCCGTGGGCGATCACTCGGGGTTCATCCTGAACGAGGAGGGGCTCAACCCTCACAAGCTCTGCGAGCACGTCGCTCGCCACGGCAGCGTGGCGGGGTACCCCGGGGGGCGCGCCATCTCCCAGGAAGAGTTCTTCGCCCTGAAGACCGACCTGTTCCTGCCGGCGGCGCTGCACCACCAGATCGGGCTGGCCGAGGCGGCGGCGCTCCGCACCCGGCTGATCGTGGAGGGCGCCCACGGGCCGCTGACGGCGGAGGCCGAGGCGTTGCTGCAGGAGCGTGGCATCGACGTGATCCCGGATCTGCTGGCCAACGCCGGCGGGGCCGTGGCCAGCTACTTCGAGTGGGCCCAGAACCGCCGCAGCGAGAGCTGGCCCGCCAGCGTCACCGAGGAGCGGCTCGAGAAGATGATGAAGCAGGCCTTCCGCGAGGTGTCCCAGGCGGCTCGCTCCCGGAACCTCTCGCTGCGCGTCGCTGCCTACACCGTGGGGCTGGGCAGGCTGCAGGCGGTCTACCGCGAGCGCGAGCTGTTCCCGTGAGGGGTGGCGCGGCGCGAGCGTCCGGGTAGTCTGGCGCCGTGGGCGACGAACGGCTCTCGCTGCTGCTGGACATGGGCTCGCTGCTGCACCGCGAGGTGGGGCTGGATGATCTGCTGCAGCAGATCGGTCGGCGCGTCGCCGCCGCCTTGCAGGCCGAACGGGCCACCGTCTTTGTCGTCGACGCCGCCACCGGCGAGCTCCGCTCTCGCATCGCAGATCTGCCTGAATTGCCCGAGATCCGCCTGGCGCCGGGGCAAGGGGTGGCGGGGCAAGTGGCGCAGACCGGGCGCACCATCCTGGTCGAGGACACCGCCAAGGATCCGCGCTGGTACCCGGAGGTCGACCGCGCCACCGGCTACCAGACCCGGAACATGCTGGCGGTGCCCATCCTCGACGGACGCCGGGCGACCCGCGGCGTGGTGCAGGTGATCAACAAGGGGCGCGGCTCCTTTGGCCCCCAGGACGAGGCCTTCCTGTCGGCCCTCGCCGGGCAGATCGCGCTGGCCTTCGAGTGGACCACCTTGCGCCCGGACGGAGCCCCCCGCGGCGTCGTGGTCCGCGGCCCTTACAACCACATCGTCGGCGATTCCCCGGCCATGAACCGGGTCTACGGGGCCATGCAGCGGGTCGCCGGCACCGACGCCACGGTGCTGCTGCTGGGCGAGACCGGCACCGGGAAGGGTTTGGTCGCCCGCGCCCTCCACGCCAACAGCAGGCGCGCCGCGGGCCCGTTTGTCACCGTCGACTGCACCACCCTGCCCGGCTCGCTGATCGAGAGCGAGCTCTTCGGGCACGAGAAAGGGGCCTTCACCGGCGCGGATCGGCGGGTCCAGGGCCGCGTCGAGCAGGCCCACGGGGGCACGCTGTTCCTCGACGAGATCGGCGAGCTGGCCCCCGCCGCCCAGGCCAAGCTGCTCCGTCTCCTGCAGGAGCGTTGCTTCGAGCGCGTCGGCGGCCGTGACACCGTGCACGTCGACGTCCGCATCCTCACCGCCACCCACCGCGACCTGGTCCAGGAGGTCGCCCGCGGCTCCTTTCGCCAGGATCTCTTCTACCGCCTCCGCGTCGTCGAGATCGTTCTCCCTGCGCTCCACGAGCGCGGCCCTCGCGAGATCGAGGCCCTCGCCCGCCACTTCCTCGGGCTCCATGCGCGGCGCCACCAGCGCCCTCGCCTCGACCTCTCCCCCCAGGCCCTCGCCGCGCTCCTGCGTCACCGCTGGCCCGGCAACGTCCGCGAGCTCGAGCACTCCATCGAGCGCGCCGTCGTCCTCTGCGACAGCGACGCCATCGCCCCCGAGCACCTCGGCCTCCTCGTCCCTCCCTCCCACGACCCCCTCGACCCCGCTGGCGTCTGGCTCCCTCACGGCCTCACCCTCGAAGAAGCCTCCCAGCGCTACGTCGAGGCCACCCTCGCCCATTGCCAGGGAAACCAGAGCGAGGCCGCCAGGCGCCTCGATGTCGGACGCAACACCCTCGCCCGTCGCAAGGAACGAATGGGTCAAAAGTGACTTTGAAAGATTTGGGGGGCGTCAGGCCGTAAGACTGCAAGAAATCTCACGCCCCGCCGTTCGGTTGTATAGAGTCCGCCGGACGGCGGGCCTCGCGCCCACTCACGGAGATCCCAACCATGAAGCGATTTGCAGCAGCCACGATTTGCTTGGCGACGGCCTGTGTCCTCTCGGCAGCGGGCTGCAAGAAAGATGACCCGCCCCCCAACACCGCCAACAACATGCAACCGGGCTACGGCCAGCCTGGCATGCAGCCCGGCATGCAGCCCGGCATGCAGCCCCAGCCGGGCATGCAGCCCCAGCCGGGCATGCAGCCTCAGCCGCAGCCCCAGCCCACGGCTCAGCCTGCTCCGGCCAACACCGGGTTCATGGGCCTGCCGATCCCGATCCCGGGCATGGGCGGCACGCCCCAGCAGGGCGGCGGTCAGACGGGTGGCGGCGGTCAAGAAGTCGCCAACCAGCCTTCCATGGGCGCCCTCGCGACCCCGGTGCTCACCCCGCTCCAGCAGCAGCACGCGGGCCAGAACAGCCGCCAGGTCGGCGAGACCCTCGCGGGGAACCTCAACGGTGGTCAGTTCATCAAGACCGCGGTGCAGCTCCAGCCTGGCAAGTGCTACACCGGCATCGGTCAGGGGGGTCAGCCGGTGACCGTCGAGCTGGTGGCGCAGATGGGCAACATGGCCCTGGCCACCTCCCAGCCCGGCGTCATCGCGGTCCTCGGCTCTGGCAACCCGGCATCCCCCCCATGCCGATCCCCGCGTTCTTCCGTGTCGTGGCCCAGGGCCAGGGCCCGGTCTCCGCCGCGCTCTACGAGAAGTGAATCGTCCGGTCTCCACGGCCCCTCGCTGACATGAGGGTCTTCCTCGTGACCTTGCCGGGCCTGATCGCCTGCTCGACGGCTTACCCGAGCGCGCCACCGCAGCCCGCTCCCCAGGCCCCCGCAGCCCTTCGCGCGGCCTCCGAGATCCCCACGCTGGCCCCGGCGGTCGCTGGCCCGTCGCCTGGCCTGGAGGTCACCAGCGAGGTCCAGTTTCTCCCGAGCAACACCCTGGCGGCGGCGGCCCTCGGGCCTGCGCTGCGGGGCCACCAGCTCCGCCTGCTGCCGACCGCCAGCGCGCTCCAGGAGTCCCTCGCCGGGATGCTTGGCCAGGGCCAGGGGATCGAGGCCGAGGTGCGCCTGGAGCCTGGCGTTTGCTACGTCGCGCTGGGCTACAGCCCCAGCCTGGGCGGTTTCTCCGTCGAGCTCGTGCCCCGGGTCGGGCCCCCGCTGCGGGTGCGCTCCTCCGCGGGCATCGCGCTCCTGGACACGGACCCTTGTTTCCAGGTGACCATGACCCAGAGCGGGACCCTGCGAGCGGTGGCGCTGGCCGGCGGAGGGCCGCTGGTGGTCCAGCTTTACCGAAGATAGGAAAGCCCCGGCGTTCACGCCGGGGTCCACCACGACTCGTTGTACTTGCCTTCATGTTTGCGTGTG
>JALOQB010000139.1 GCA_025453595.1 Polyangiaceae bacterium | reverse complement strand
CGGATGAACGAGCTGCCGCTGGGGTCCGGGGCGATCGCGGGGACGACCTTCCCGATTGACCGGGAGCAGGTGGCGCGAGAGCTCGGCTTCGAGCGTCCGACGCGCAACAGCATGGACGGGACGGCGAGCCGGGATTTCCTGCTGGAGGCGGTGAACGCGCTGGCGATCCTCGGGGTGCACCTGTCGCGGATCGGCGAGGAGCTGGTGCTGTGGTCCTCGCAGGAGTTTGGCTTTGTCGAGCTGTCGGACACCTTCTCGACGGGCTCGTCGATGATGCCGCAGAAGAAGAACCCGGACGTGGCGGAGCTGGTGCGGGGGCGCAGCGCGCGGGTGATCGGCCAGGCGGTGGCGCTGATGGTGCTGGAGAAGGGGCTACCCCTCGGGTACAACCGGGATCTGCAGGAGGACAAGCCCTCCCTCTTCGACGCCTTCGAGACCACCCTGACGTCGCTCGAGGCCCTGGCGGGGGCGATCGCGACGGCGACCTTCCGGGCGGACCGGATGGCGCTGGCGCTGAAGCATGGCTACGTGGGGGCGACGGAGCTGGCGGATTACCTGGCGGCGCGGGGCGTCCCCTTCCGGGAAGCGCACGAGGTGATCGGCAAGCTGGTCAAGGTGGCGTTGCTGCAGAACCTGGGGCTGGAGGAGCTGCCGCTGGAGACGCTGCAGCGAGCTCACCCGGCCTTCGACGAGGGGGCCTACCGGGTGCTCGACAACGAGGTGGCGATCGAGCGGCGGGGCCTGATCGGAGGGCCAGCCCGGGCCCGGGTCCTCGCCGAGATCGAGGCGGCCCGGGGTCGGCTCGCGGGCGAGGCGCGCTGAAGGGGTGGGCAAGCGGGGGGGGAGTATGGTCTCCTGAAGGGCGATGCAGCTCGATTTTTCTGCCCGGGAATTGACCATCAAGCTTGTCTATTACGGCCCGGCGCTCAGCGGGAAGACCACCAACCTCCAGGTGCTCCACGCCCTCTCCACCGAGGAGACCCGGGGGCGCCTGATGACCCTGGAAACCAAGGACGATCGTACTCTTTTTTTTGACCTCCTCCCCCTCACCTTCAAGAGCGATCAAAACTTCTCGGTCCGCCTCAAGCTCTACACCGTGCCGGGCCAGGTGATCCACGCCTCCACCCGCAAGCTGGTGCTCCAGGGCGCCGACGGGGTCGCCTTCATCGCCGACTCGCAGGCCAGCGAGACCCGGAACAACGCCGCCGCCTTCAAGGACCTCAAGCAGAACCTCCGCGAGCACGGCGTCGAGCTGGGCAAGATGCCCCTCGTCATCCAGTTCAACAAGCAGGACCTCCCCGCCGCACGCCCCGAGGCCGAGATCATCGCCCAGGCCCGCCGCGGGAAAGAGCCCGTCTTCTGCGCCTCCGCCGTCCAGCACCGCGGCATCGTCGAGACCTTCGCCGGCCTCTTCTTCCTCACCTGGCGCTCCCTCGACCGCGTCCACGGCCTCGGCTCCAGGATGGGCTTCGACGAGCGCCGCCTCTTCTCCGAGATCACCCAGCGCTTCCAGGGCCAGCGCCCCATGCGCGAGCTGCTGCGCAGCGCCCACACCGCCGAGGGCCAGGATCTCAGCCTCCAGGTCGAACCATGAGCCAGGACCGCCTCTTCCCCGTCGAACCCGCCGACCTCGAGGAGACCCCCCGCCTCGAGCACCTCGTCGACCGCAAGGGCCTCGCCGAGCTCGTCGGCTCCCTCGCCCAGATGTCCGGAGTTTCCATACGTCTCTTCAACACCGAGGGCACCCTCCTCGCCGATGGCTCCCTCGACTCGCCGCTGCTGCGCAGGCTCGAGGGCGTCCCCGCGGCCCGCGCCGCCCTGAGCCGCGAGATCGTCCAGATCAAGCGCATCGACCCGGCGGGCCGCGCCGAGCGCTGCAGCAGCCTCACCGGCGCCTTCTACCAGGTCATCGCCGTCGACTACGACCACCGGCGCATGGGGCGGGCCATCGTCGGCCCCTTCCTCGAGCACCCGCCCTCCCAGGTCCCCCCCGGCCTCGCCGCCCTCGCCCCCGACCTGCCCCTCGATCTCCTCGCGTCCCTCCCCCTCCTCCCCCCCGAGCGCGTCGCCTCCCTCGAAGCTCACCTCCGCTCCAGCCTCGATCTTATCCTCTTCGCGGGCCACAAGTCCCTCCTCACCTCCCAGATGCACCTGGCCTCCATCAGCGCAAACTACCGCGAGCTCCAGGACCGCAACGCCAGGCTCCAGCAGGCCTACGACCGCCTTCGTGAGCTGGATCGTTTGAAGTCAAACTTTCTGGCCACCGTGTCCCACGAGCTCCGGACGCCGCTCACCTCGATCATCGGCTACAGCGAGATGCTGACGGAGGGGATCGCCGGGTCCCTCACGGAGGAGCAGCACGAGTTCATCCAGACCATCCACGAGAAGGGCGAGCAGCTGCTGCAGCTCATCAAGAACCTCCTCGACCTGACCAAGCTGGAGAGCGGCACGCTGTCGGTGCAGCGAGCCCCGACGCCCATCGAGCCGGTGCTGCGGCAGGTGGTCTCGACCTTCCTGCCGGCGGCGCGCAAGAAGGGGGTGGTGCTCGAGCTGATCCTGCCGCCGGATCTGCCTCCGGTGCTGGGGGACGGCGAGCGGCTGCGCCAGGTGTTCCTCAACCTGACCGAGAACGCGCTGAAGTTCACGCCGGTCAGCGGCCTGATCCGGCTCTCGGCGACGCTGGTGAGCGCGGAGGATCCGGAGGACGACGACGGCTTCGCGCTCCTGGCGCCCAGCGCCGAGCAGCTCGAGGTGCGGGTCGCGGACTCGGGCATCGGCATCCCCGAGGCGGAGCGCTCCAAGGTGTTTGACGCCTTCTACCAGGTCGACTCCTCCTCCACGCGGGAGGTCGGGGGCACGGGCCTCGGCCTCTCCATCGTCAAGCGCATCGTGGACGCCCACGAGGGCTCCGTGTGCATCGAGGCCAACCAGCCCCGGGGCGCGGTCTTCGTGGTCCGGCTGCCCCTCGCCTCGCCGTGAAATCCGAGCACGCCTGGCTCCGCGCCCTCGCCCCTTCCCTGGGCGCCTCCTGCCCCTCCTTGCTGGTCGGTATCGGCGACGACGCGGCGGCCCTCGTGCCCCCCACGGATCCCATCGTCCTCACCGTCGATGCCGCGGTCGAGGGGGTGCACTTCACCCGCCAGATCGCCTCCCTCGAGGACATCGGGTACCGCTCGTTCATGGCCGCCGCCAGCGACCTCGCTGCCATGGCCGCGCGCCCTGTCGCGGCGCTCTCTTCCCTCACGCTGCCGCCTCGCTTCACGGAGCAGGAGCTGGAGCAGCTTGTCGCCGGCCAGCGCCTCGCCGCCGCCCTGATAGGCCTGCCCATCGTGGGGGGAAACCTCTCCCGCGGGGGGCTGCTCTCCGTCTCCACCACCGCCCTCGGCGCCTGCCCCTCGCCGCGGCTCCGCTCCTCCGCTCGCCCGGGGGATCGCCTCTGGCTCGCCGGGCCCGTGGGCCTCGCCGCCGCGGGTCTCCGTGCCTTGCTGCGGGGCCTGCCCACCCACGCCCCCGCCCTCCGCGCCTGCGTCGAGGCCTGGCGCCGGCCCCTGGCCCGCGTCGAGATCGGGCTGCGCCTCTCCTCCCTCCCCTGCGCCCTGATCGACGTGTCCGACGGCCTCGCCCAGGACGCTGGCCACATCGCCCTGGCCAGCGGCGTGCGCCTGATCCTCGACGCGGATCAGGTCCTCAAAGAATCCGGAAGTTCTCTACAGGAGGCGAGCGCGCTCCTGGGGGAGGACCCGGGGGCGCTGGCGCTGGCGGGGGGCGAGGATTACGCGCTGCTGGCGGCCAGCTCCGCGGAGCTGGCGCCGCTGGGGTTTGTGCCGATCGGTCAGGTCGAGGCCGGGGAGCCCGGGGTCGTGGTGCTGCGAGGCGGGGCCCCCTGGGAGCCCCCCGCGGGGTTTGATCACGGCGAGGGGTCAGAGCCCTGAGGTTGCCGGAGCTGGCCACCTTCGGTGCGGTGTATTCAGCCAGGACCTGTAGCCAACGATGGTGGCAGTTCATGACGCTGGGCCCGGGAACACAGGGGTGCGATGATGCGCCAAGATGTCATCATGGTTGGCAGACGGCGGGTTCGAGGGGCCCTGGGAGCTGGCGGGGGAGGGGGCCTCCTCGCGAGTGTTCCGGGGGCGTGACGGCGGGGGGCGGCCGGTGGCCTGCAAGGTGGCCCGGAGCCCCTCGTTCTGGCCCTGGATCGAGGAGGAAGCGCGCCGCCTTGCCTGGGTGGATGCCCCCGGGATCCCGCCCCTGCTGGCCGCAGGGCGGTGGCCCGGTGGGTCGCTGGCCGGGGCCCCTTGCCTGGTGCTCCCCTGGATCGAGGGGGTCTCGCTGCGGACCTTGCTGGAGCAGGGGCCCGCGCCGGAGCTGGCGAGCCTGGTGGCGTTCTGGATCGGCAGCGCGCTGGTGTCGCTGGAGCAGGCGGGGCTGGCGCACGGGGACGTGAAGCCGGAGAACATCCTGGTGGATGTGGCGCAGCGGCGGGCCTGGCTGCTGGACCTGGGGCTCGCCGGGGAGGCCGATGCAGGGCAGATCGTCGGGGGCACCCCGAGGTACCTGGCGCCGGAGGTGCGGCTCGGTGGCCTCGTGGAGCGGAGGCTGCTGGATCGCTACGCCCTCGGGGCGGTGCTGAAGGAGCTGGGCGCGCAGGGAGAGCTCGGGTCCCTGGCGGAGGCGCTGTGCGCGAGCTGCCCGCAGGCCAGGCCCTCGCTGGTGGTGCTGCTCCAGGGGGCGAGCGCGGAGGCGCGGGCCACCCTGGAGGTCGACCGGATCCGGGCCGCGTACCTGCGGGTGCGCCGCGGCGAGCTGGAACGCGCCGCGGAGGCCCGCGAGGTGCTCGTGGATCCCCGGGCCGCCCCCTGGCTGACCGCACGGATCGAGCGGATCCGCGCGGCCGAGCGCCTGGTCCGCGAGCCCTCGGCCCCCCCGGTGTCCGTGGAGCCTCTGGAGGAGCGCGGGCGGCTCCGGTGGCTGAGCGCGCTGGTCGGGCCGGCGGCGGCGTCCTGGCCCGTGGCGCAGCTTGGCGAGGAGCAGGCGCTGGTCGCCAGGATGGAGCAGCTGGCGCCCTTGATCCCCTGCAGCGGCTGGACCTTCGCCCTGCTCGCCGGGGACGTGCAGCGCCTGCCTGCCCCCCCGGAGGATGACCTGGCGCTGGCCCTGGCCCTGGCGCGCTCGTTCCCGCCGGACGAGGCGCTGCTGGCCGGAGAGCGCCGGTGCCGCGATGAGAGAGAAGTTCCCTATATTCTGAGGCGAGAGCTGGTGGAGGCGCTGCGGCGCCGTGGGCAGCCGGAGCGGGCGCTGCTGGCGGGGGGAGAAGCGCCGTCCGGCGAGGTGGCGCTGGCCTGCGCGGAGGCGGCGCGGCGGGTGCGGGACGGGGGGCGGGCGAGGGCGCTGCTGGAGCGGGGGAGAGGGGCGAACGGAGGGCGAGCGCGGGCGCTGGAGGCGAGGCTGCTGTTCGACGAGGGGCGCCCGGCGGAGGCGCTGGAGGCGCTGGGGGCGGGGGGCGAGGGGGAGGTGGAGGCGCTGTGCCTGGTGGGCCTCGGGCGAGCGAGGGAGGCGATGGCGGCGGCGGAGCGAGGGCGGGCGAGGGCGCAGGACGACGAGGGGCGGGCGAGGGCGCTGGGGGCCCTGGGCTACGCGGCGCATGCGCTGGGAGAGACCGGCGCCGCGCTGGCAGCCTACCGGGAGGCGGCCCGGCTCGCGGCGAGCGCCGGGGCGGTGGCGGAGGAGGCCTCGTACCGGACCGGCGAGGCCGCCTGCGCCGTGGACGACGGCGACACGGAGGGGGGCATGGCGGCGGCCCGCCGCGCCGTGGCCCTGTGGGACGCCCTGGGGCGGCCCGGCGACGGCGCCCGGGCCCTGCTCAGCCACGCGGCGGCGCTGCGGATCGTCGGGGCCCGGGTCGAGGCGCTCCGGCTGGCCGAGGAGGCCCGCGCCTGCGCCGTCGAGGCCGGGGACCGCCGGGCCCAGGGCTACGCGCTGCTGGTCTCCTGGGACGCAGGGGCCCCCGCGGAGGTGCTGGAGCGCGCGCTCCCGCTTCTATATGGAAACTCCGGAGACATGATCCGTTGGGGGGCGAGGGCGCTGGTGGCGGGGCTGGAGGTGGGGGAGCTGGAGCTGGGGTCCGCGCCGGTGGTGGCGTCGCTGGAGTGGTGGGGCGCGCAGGCGAAGGGGCCGAGGGGCAGGAGGGCGGACGAGGTGGTGGGGCGTCTGGTGGAGCTGTGCGAGGGGGCAGGGCCGACGGCGCTGCGGGGGGAGGCGGCGCATGCGGGGCGAGGGCTGGCGCTGGCGTGGGGGGACAGCAAGGGAGCGGAGCGCCTGGGGCGGGTGCAGCGGGCGTGCGCGGAGCGGGTGGTGGCGGGCTGCGCGCCGGTGTACCGGGCCTCGCTGCTGGGGCAGGGGTGGACGCAGGAGGTGGCGCTGGGGGAGCCCGGGGGGGAGCGGGTGGAGGCGGCGCTGCGGCTGGTGAGGGCGCTGTCGGGCCGGGATCAGCTGAGGGGGCTGCTGGAGCGGATCGTGGATGCGCTGATCACGTGGACGGGGGTGGAGCGGGGCCTGCTGCTGATGCCCGCGCCGGGGGAGCGGCTGGTGCCGAGGGTGGCGAGGAACCTGTCGCGGGAGCAGCTGCCGGCGGAGCAGCTGGCGCTGTCGACGACGCTGGCGAGGCGCGCGCTGGCGGAGCGCCGTCCCGTGGTTGCGGTGGATGCGGCAGGGGAGAGCAGCGACGCGGCGGCGAGCGTGCATGCGCTGCGGCTGCGGAGCGTGCTGGCGGTGCCGCTGCTGGCGCGAGGGGAGGCGCTGGGGGTGGTGTACCTGGACGACCGGATCCGGCGGGGCGCCTTCGGTCCGGAGGAGATCGGCTGGGTGGAGCTGGTGGCGGGGGTGGCGGCGGTGGCCCTGGCGGACGCGCGGGACCAGGCGCTGCTGCGGCGGGCGGCGAGGAAGGCGCGGCGGGCGGAGGAGGCGCTCTCGCAGGCGCTGGCGCGGCGGGAGGTCGAGCTGGCGGCGCTGGAGCGCTCGAAGCCGGCCCCTGGTCGGCGCGGGCTGCGCTTCGCTTACGACGAGATCGTGGGGGCTTCGGGGGCGGTGGAGCAGGCGCTGCGGGTCGTGGATCGGGTGGCGCCGTCCTCGCTGCCGGTGCTCATCGTCGGGGAGACCGGCGTCGGGAAAGAGCTCTTTGCGCGCGCCATCCACCGGAACGGGCCCCGGTCGGCGCGGCGTTTTCTGAGCGAGAACTGCGGGGCCATCCCGCCCACGCTGCTGGAGACCACCCTCTTTGGCCACGCCAAGGGGGCCTTCACCGGCGCGGATCGGGCCCAGGTGGGCCTCTTCGAGCTGGCCGACGGGGGCACGCTGTTTCTGGACGAGATCGGGGAGATGCCCCTGCCGATGCAGGTGAAGCTGCTCCGCGTGCTCCAGGACGGGGAGGTGCGGCCCGTGGGGGGCGTCAGCTCTCGCAAGGTCGACGTCCGCATCATCGCCGCCACGCACCGGGATCTCGCGCGCATGGTCGAGGAGGGGGC
This sequence comes from Polyangiaceae bacterium, assembly GCA_025453595.1. Lineage (GTDB taxonomy): Bacteria > Myxococcota_A > Polyangia > Polyangiales > Polyangiaceae > JANWXX01. Next base: position 10,398 of record JALOQB010000139.1, on the reverse strand, counting down.
GTTCCGTGAGGACCTGCTCTACCGGCTCCGGGTGGTCGAGCTGCGGGTCCCGCCGCTCCGTGAGCGCCGCGATGACATCCCGCTGCTGGTGCGCCACCTGCTGGCCAAGCACGGGGAAGGGCGTCGCCTGCAGATCTCCACCGACGCCATGGCCCAGCTCTGCGCCCACCCCTGGCCCGGCAACATCCGTCAGCTCGAGAACACGCTGCGGGCCGCCGCGGTGTTCTCCGATGGCCTGATCGAGCCCGGGCACCTGCGCCTGGACGTGCCCCCCTCGCGAGCGCCCGCGTCGAGCGAGGACCTGGCCCTCAAGCCCCGCGTGGAGCGCCTCGAGGTCGAGCTCATCGAGGCGGCCCTGCGCCGGACGCGGGGCAACCAGAGCAAGGCCGCCGAGCTGCTCGGGGTCTCGCGTTTTGGCCTCCAGAAGATGATGAAACGCCTCGGAATTGTCACGTGAATGACACTGGATTCACGGGGGGGTCAACCCTATCCGGCGGGTACCACGCGGGGCACGCGAAACAATTTGGTTTTCCGTTTCTCGTTGGTCATGCCAGAGAGGGCGCACCATGGGCCTGCAAGATGCTGTTCGCTGGTTGCTTCCTAAAGAAGATCACTTCTTCGAGCTGATGGAAAAACAGGCTGCTCACATCGCCAGAGCGGCGGAAGAGATGAAAAAATTTCGCCCCGGCCAGGTGAGCGCGGGCGAGAACGCGCGGGTGGTGCTGGCGATCGAGCACGAGGGGGACGCGCTGCTGCACGAGGTGGAAGAGTCCCTGGCCAAGACCTTCGTGACGCCGATCGACCGGGAGGACATCCAGCGGCTGGCGTCGATGCTGGACGACGTGCTGGATCTGCTGAACGAGACCGCCCGATCGATGGATCTTTACGGCCTCGACGCCCCCTCGGCGCCGATGTCGCGGCTGACCGAGCTGATCGCCGAGGCCGGGGCCCAGCTCGCGGCGGCGATGCCGATGCTGCGGAAGGCCGACTACGACGGGCTGACGGCGGCGAACCGGGAGATCAAGAAGCTGGAGAAGGAGGGGGACAAGGTGTTCCGCGACGCCGTGGGGGCTCTGTTCCGTGACGAGTCGGTCTCGGCCAAGCAGCTGCTGCGCGATAAAGAGCTGCTGACCGACCTGGAAGACGCCCTCGATTCTTGCGAGGATGTCTCGGAATTTCTCGCGCATCTGGCGGTGAAAAATGGCTAGCCTCGCCACGCTGCTCATCCTCGTGATCGTGGCGGCGCTGGTGTTCGATTACATCAATGGCTTCCACGATGCGGCGAACGCCATCGCCACGGTGGTGTCCACCGGGGTGCTCCCGATCCGCACCGCCGTGCTGCTCGCGGGGGTCCTCAACTTCATCGGCGCGGTCACCGGTACCGCCGTGGCCAAGACCATCGCCACCGGCTTCGCCGACCCTGCCATCGTCACCCAGACGGTGGTGCTCGCCGCGCTGCTGGGCGCCTCCACCTGGAACCTCATCACCTGGTGGTTCGGCATCCCCTCCAGCTCGTCCCACGCGCTGATCGGCGGCCTCGCGGGCGCCGTCGTCGCCCAGGCGGGCGTCGGCGCGTTTCGCTGGAGCACCCTCTACGACAAGGTGCTCGTCCCCCTCGTCGCCTCCCCCCTGCTGGGCTTCCTCATCGCCTTCTTCCTGATGATCGCCCTGCTCTGGATCTTCCGCGGCTCCACCTCCCGCACGGTGACGCGCCTCTCCCGCGTGCTCCAGCTGGTCTCGGCCAGCTTGATGGCCTTCTCCCATGGCTCCAACGACGCCCAGAAGGCCATGGGCATCATCACCCTCGCCCTGCTCGCTTACGTCGGCGTCCCGGGGGCTGACACCAGCATCCTGCCGGCCTGGGTCTGGCCCCAGGGCGACAAGGTACCCCAGTGGGTGGTGCTGGCCTGCGCCACCGCCATCGGCACCGGCACGATGGCGGGAGGCAAGAAGATCATCAAGACCATGGGCAGCAAGATCATCCGCATCACGCCCCTCCAGGGGTTCGCCGCGGAGACCGCCGGCACGGTGACGATCCTGACGGCGAGCTCCATGGGTGTCCCGGTCTCGACCACCCACTGCATCAACGCCTGCATCATGGGGGTCGGCGCCAGCAAGCGGTTGTCGGCGGTGCGCTGGGGGGTGGCCGGGAACATCGTCATGGCCTGGGTGCTGACCCTGCCGATCAGCGCCGGGATCGCCTACGTCTGCCTGCTCGGGCTGCGCCTGCTGTTCGGCCGCTGATTCAGGGGCCGCCGGGGCCGCCAGGGCCGATGCTGGGGCACTCGGTTCCGCACACGCGGAAGGTGATCGAGATGCCGAGCTGGCCCACGTTGCAGACCTGGCAGGAGCCCTCCTTGCAGTCGTCGTCCTTGTGGCAGAGCTCGAAGGACTGACCGTTGGGGGACGAGCAGCTGGCCGCGCACTTGACGCCGCCGCCCTGCTGGGAGGCGCTGCCGCAGCACACCTCCCCGGATCCGCAGTCTTCCGGGCCGTCGCAGGGCTGGGGGATGTTCACAAAACCACCGGAGCAGGCGCCCTTGGTGCAGGAGTATTTGGGGCCGCTGAGGTCGGCCACGGTGATGCAGCAGGCCCCGTCCTCCTCGACATCGCAGGCCAGCTCGGGGCCGCAGGTGATGACGCCGGGCTCCACCCCCGGATCCGCCGGCCCACCGGCCGCGCCGCCGGCGCCGCCTCCCCCTCCCGCGAAGGGACACTCGTCCTTGGTGCAGCTCTGCTGGGCGCACTGGGCGATGGGCAGCAGCAGGCTGGCGCTGCTGAACGCGCCGCACTGGCTCGCCGCGCAGCTGACAAGCTCGTTCTGGTTCTGCACGTCGAGGCAGGAGCCAAGGACACACTTGCTGGCCTCGGCGCAGGCCGCATCGTTGGCGCAGGCGTCGAGCTGGGCCTTGCACTTGTCCTGGATGCAGGCCTCGCAGGCCGGGGTGCCCCCGCCCTGGCCGCCGTTACCGGCCCCGCTGGCGCCCGCGGCCCCTGCGGTGCCCCCGTTGCCCCCGGGTTGACCCGCGGCGCCGGCCTCTCCGCCCAGGCCCGCAGCGCCTGCGGTGCCCGCAGCCCCGGCGCCCGCAGCGCCTCCGCCCGCGGCGCCTGCCTCACCGGCAGCCCCGGCGGTGCCCGCGCCCGAGCCTGCGGCGCCCGCCAGCCCACCGGCCCCCGCTCCGCCCTCGCCACCGGCGCCGGCTGCGCCGCCGCTCAGCTCATCTTCGGTGGTCCCGCCGCAGGCGACCGCGAGCAGGGGGGCCGGCGCCAGCGCCAGCGCCAGGAGAAGGGCGACAGAGAACCGTGGATGCGAACCGGGACGATGCATGAAGACCTCCGACGAGGGGCGCCGATGCCCTGTATTTTGCAAGAGAAATGCAGCGTAGCGGAGGCGCAGGTGGCGTCAACGCTGGCGCGCCGTTACGCTGCGCTCTTCACTCAAGGAGCAGGCCACGTGGCGGGATCCCCTGGCGCCGAGCGCTTTGAAGAACCCCGACCTCCCCGGGCGAGGGGGGCCTTGCCCTGGCGTCTGCTGGTGGTCGCCCTGCTCTGTGCCCTGCTCGCCCTCGCCAGCTTGCTGGCGGGCTGGCGGCTGGTTGCTGCCCTGCTCCTGGCCCTGGGCTCCGGTGTTTTTCTCTGGGCTCGCCGCCTGATGACGCCGGTCTCACCGGCCCGAGGGCTGGTGCTCCGCGGCCAGGATCTGCTCTTTGATGACGCCTCCGGTGCGCCTGCGCGCCCGGTGCTCTCCCTGGACGACCGCTTCGGGGTCACCATGCTGGCGAACCGGGCCCGCTCCCGCGCCACGCTGGCGCTGACCTCGCCCCGCTCCACTTTTTTTGTGGGCGCCTGGATCTCCCCCCAGGAGCTCCCCCGCTGCCGCGACGCCCTCGCCGCCGCCCACACCGTCGCCAGCGACGAGCGCGCCCTCGAACCGGCGGCCCCGGACGGCCTGCCCCTTTGCCTCTCGGGCGAGGCCCTGGTCCGGCTTTACGAGGGCCTCCAGCGGATCGATCCGGCCTGCACCGAGCGCCTCTTCCTGACCGACGTCCGGGGCGAGGCGGTCACCCTGGACCAGCGCTCCCTGGTGGTCGGCGAGCGGGTGCTGGACCTGGACGCCGCGCTCGACTGGAAGGGCCTGCTCTTCCAGGAAGGGGCCCCCCGGGAGGTCACGATTTACCAGGCCACCCAGGTGCGCCAGGGCCCCCATGAGCTGTCCTTTGTCTCGCTGATGCCGGCCCTCTCTTCGCCCCTCGATCCCGGCGATCTTCCGCCGCAGGACGCGCTGCTGGAGCGCGCCACGCAGCGCGATCTGATGCTGCTCCGGGATGTGTCCGCCGAGCCCCCCCCGCGGGCCCTGCGTGTGGCCGTGGACCGGGTGTTCATGCTGCCGCTGCGCGCCGCCCTGCACACCGCCCCTCGCCAGCGAGCCGCCGGAGCCCCCCGATCGGTGGTGTGAACCCTTGACGCGCAGCGCCCTTTGGGGTCCTCCTTGCGCCCCTAGGAGGCCATCATGCCCGTCGATACGAAGAAGCTCTTCAACGAAGATCTCCCCGCCGCCATGGAGCGCAACAAGACCGATGCCCTCGCCATCGGCGCCAAGTACCAGATGAACGTCACGGGCGCTGGTGAGTGGTACATCGACTGTTCCGCCACGGGCCCTTCCTGCACCGCCGGCACCAACGCCGCCGACTGCACCATCACCGTCGCCGATGAAGATTTCCAGAAGCTGTACGACAACCCCCAGGCGGGCATGCAGCTCTACATGGGCGGCAAGCTCAAGGTCGCCGGCAACCCGATGCTGGCCATGAAGCTCCAGAAGCTCTTCGCCCTCAAGTGAGACCCCTCCGGCGCGCTGCCGCCTCCGGGCGAGCCCCAGCGCGCCGTTGCCCGGCTGCCCTTCTTCTGGTTGGGTCGTCTCCATGCGACCGCTCCAAGGCATCCGTGTGCTCGACCTCTCGCGCCTCATCCCGGGGCCCTTCGCCACCCTGGTTCTCTCGGATCTCGGGGCCACCGTCGACAAGATCGAGGACCCGGGCAGCGGCGACTACCTGCGCCATATGCCCCCCTCCGTCGCCGGCGCCTCGGGGGCATTTCATGCCCTCAACCGCGGCAAGCGCAGCCTGATCCTCGACCTCAAGCACCCCCGCGGGCCCGCCCTGCTGCTGCGGCTGCTCGCTGGCTACGACGTCCTCTTCGAGCAGTTTCGCCCGGGGGTCCTCGCTCGCCTTGGCCTGGGCCATGACCTGCTTCGCGAGCGCTTCCCACGGCTGCTGATCTGCTCGCTCACCGGCTACGGCCAGCACGGTCCCCTCGCCCACCGCGCCGGGCATGACCTCAATTACCTCGCCCGCGCCGGGGTCCTCGGCTTCCAGGGCCCCTCCAGCGCCCCGCCCCAGGTCCCCGGGTTCCAGATGGCCGATATCTCCGGCGGTCTCTGGAGCGTCGTCGCCCTCCTCGCCGCCCTCCGCGAGCGTGACCGGACCGGCCAGGGCGCGGTCCTCGACGTCGCCATGGTCGACGGGGTCCTCGGCTTCTCCAGCTTCTCCCTCGGCGCCCTCTTCGCCGGTCAGCCCCCGACCCGCGGCGAGGAACCCCTCGGCGGCGCCATCGCCCCGTACAATACCTACCTCTCCAGCGACGGTCACCCCCTCACCCTCGCCGCCCTTGAACCCAAGTTCTGGGCCGCCTTCTGCGCTGGTGTCGGCATCGAGCCCGACATGACCGCCCTCTTCCCCGGGCCCCACCAGCAGGCCCTCAAGAGCAAGCTCACCGACCTCTTCGCCGCCCACCCTCGCTCTCACTGGGAGCACTTCGCCGCACAGCACGACTGCTGTCTCGAACCCGCCCTCGCCCCCCACGAACTCCGCTCCGACCCCCACCTGGCCGCTCGCCAGCTCTTCTTCTCCACCGAGGTCGATGGGGTGAATGTAGAGAACTTCCGCACACCCGTGACCCCCTCGATCGAGGAGCACAGGCCTGGCCCGGCGCCGGCCAGCGGCGAGCACACGGGCTTGATCCTCGCGGAGGCGGGGCTCGCCCCCGAGGAGATCGCGGAGCTACGCTCCGGCGGCGTGGTTCGCTGACTTCAGGGCAGGGGGGTGGCCCCCGAGGCCGGATCGATGGGGGCCGTGCTCCAGCGAAAATCATCGACGATGGCCGTGGAGTCGAAGAGCGTGTCGCCGACGTCCCAGAGGGCGATCCGCAGGGAGACCTCCTGACCAGGGATCACACCCCCGCGCACCTCGAACCAGCGCGTCGCTCCGCCGATGGGGCAGACCTCGTTCTGTGGTGTCTCGAAGCCGGTACCCGCCAGCGGCCCGGCCCCCTCCTGGCAGGCTCCAGGGTGGATTTTTTCTTTCCAGCACGAGGGGGCGCTGGCCTCCGGAGCGCAGACGGAGAACTGGGGGGTGAGCGCGAGGTTGACGGAGACCGGCCAGGGACGCAGTTCCGGGTCCCGGTACACGAGCAGGTCCCCTCCCGGCCCCGGGAGGAGCGCCCCCGGCCCCCCCAGCACCGCGACGAACTGATCGTTGTACGAGGTGCACACGTACTCCGGATACTCGGCCGAGACGAAGCGGGCCTTGAACGAGAAGGAGCGCCCGTTGGTCGGCGCTCGCAGCCGCAGCGCCAGCATCACCGAGTCCCGGGCCCGGTTGCTGCTTTGCCCGGGGCACCCCTCCAGCACCGGCAGGGACCCCGCCGGTTTCGTCGGCCCCGGCGCCTCGAACCAGCCCGAGAGCGCCCAGGGGCCCGCCGGTTGGTCGAGCTCCACCACGCTGCTCGGCTCGTGGGAAATGGACACATTCTTCCCCTGCGGCGCCCCCCCGTTGGGGCCTGGCGTGGTCTGCTGCCCGTCCGCCGCGACGCCGGTCGACAGCACCAGCAGGCGTTCTCCCTCCCACGCCGTCGTGGCCAGCGCTCCGAAGGATCCCCGCACCGACACGGCCCTCGGGTCTTGCAGGACGCTCCCGTCCGCGCGGCGCAGCGTCGCCTCCAGCAGCCCCCAGCGGCGCAGCGGCAGCGGCGCGTCGTCCGTCGTCACCGCGCACAGCCCCAGCGCCCTCGCCGCCGCCTCGCCGTCCTTGACCTCCGGAGCCTGCCCCCCGTCGCAGCCCCCCTCCGCCTCGTCGATCTCCTGATCGCAGTCGTCGTCCTGACCGTTCCCGGGGACCTCGAAGGCCCCCGGGTTCACGGCCCCCGGATCCCCGCAGTCTCCCGGCCCATCGCAGCAGTCACCCTCCTGCTCGCTCCAGCCATCCCCGTCCCGGTCCTCCCCGCCCCCCGCGCCGGCGCCGCCCGCCCCGGCCTCACCCCCTTCCCCGGTCTGTCCAGAACTTCCGGACATGCCACCTTGTCCGGAACTTCCAGACAGCCCCCCCTCGCCCCCTGCCAGCTGGCCCCCTTGCCCCGCCTCGCCGCCGGCCCCGGCCTCGGCGGTCCCCCCGGCCCCCGCGCCGCCGGACCCCCCGGGGCCTGCCCCGGAGCTACCCGCCGCGAAGGTGCCCCCGACGCCGCTGAAGCTCCCGCCCACGCCCCCTGGATCACCGCCTGCTCCGGCGGCGGCGCCCTTGCCTCCCTGGCCGCCTGCTCCCGCTCCCCCCCCCGCCGCGGTGCCCCCCTGGCCTGCCGTGGTGGGGAGCACCGGCAGGGGCTCTTGATCCGAGCAAGCGAGCGAGAAAAGAAGGCTCAGGAAGAAAAGGGGGGGATGCATGACCCACTCTTACGGTATCAGTTTTTGCGAAGGGCTCCGGGGGTAAGGGGCCCGGACCTGCGAGCCAGACGATGAGCAAGAGCCCGATGGATGCCCTCCCTGAACCTCTCCGCAAGCGCCTCCAGTCTCTCCAGGGCGAGCTGAGCCGCGCCCTCGGTGACAACCTGGTGGCGCTCCTCGTCTTCGGGAGCGCGGCTCGTGGCGAATTTCGTGAGCAGGTGAGCGACGTTGACCTGGTGGTGGTCCTGCGGGAAGCCTCCGCCGCTGCCCTGTCGGCCCTGTCCAACCCGCTCCAGGTGGCCCGGAACGCCGCCCGTATCGAGGCCATGGTGCTGGTGGCCGACGAGATCCCCCGGGCCGCCGACGTCTTCCCTCTGTTCTACGACGACCTGCGCTCGTCCCACGTGCTGCTCCACGGCACCGACCCTTTTGCCTCCCTCGTCATCGCCGATCATCACCGGCGCCTGCGCATCGAACAAGAGCTCCGCGAGGCCTCCATTCGCCTCCGCCGTGCCGTCATCGACGCGGGCTCCCCCCGGAACCTGGTCGGGGCCATCGACCGCAAGGTCAAGCAGATCCGGGGGCCACTCCGGGCCCTCCTCTCCCTCCACGGGCGCCCCGTGGGCCCTGCCCTCGCCGAGGTCCTCGCCGCCGCGGGGCAGCTCTACAAGATCGACCAGGCCCCCCTCCTCCGCACCCGGGAAGACCCCGCCGCCGCCCTCGACACGCTCCAGCGGCTCCTCCTCGCCGCCGTCGATGACGTCGATCGTATGGAAGTTCAATAATCATCCGGAGACCACTCGCCCGGGGATGAACGCGACCCCAGAATGGCAAAAAAGCAGAGGAAGAGAGCCGTACGATGTCCCCGACACCCATCTCGAACGCGACTGATTTCTTCCCCTTCAACATCGAATCTGGCCCCGGCTTCCTGATCCTCTACGGTCTGATGATCGGCCTCGGGGGCCTGGCCATGGTGATGGCCCGCAGCGCAATCGCCAGCCGCCATGAGCTGCCTCCCGACGACGAGGAGACCTCACCCCCTCAGGCCCATGGGTACCGCGTTCCGCAGCCAGATCAGGCGCGAAAGCGGCTCCGTATCGGCTGGTCTCCTCAGCCCGATGAAGTCCCGGCGATCGCCTACATGCGAGGGGGCAACGACGCGGTGGCCTCCATGCTGCTTTCTGCCCTCATCTCGGCCGGCTACGTCGTCAACGACAACCCGGAAGCAGGGGCAACCCCTCGTTACAAGCTCGTCACAAGAGCTGCCCCCGAACTTCCCATCATGCGTGACCTGGTGAACGAAATTCATCGACTTCACAAGGTCGGCGAAGAGATCCCCTCCGCTTACCTGCTCGATGCCGCCAAGACCATCGCCGGTCGCCACGAGGCCACCATCGAAGCCGAGCTCAAGAAGGCCGGCTTTCTCCGGAACCCCTCGACCATCCGCAGCATGAACAAGGTCACCCTGCTGATCAGCCTGCCTCTCCTCGGCATGGGCCTGATTCGCCTGCTCCGCGCCTTCGAGCTGGAGCGGAACTTCGGCTATCTCCTCCTGCTCCTCGCTGCCCAGGGCCTGCTCACCCTGGCCATGCTGGGCGCCGATAAAATGTCCAAGCTCAAGGACCACTACCTCCAGTGGCTCGATGCCGCCACGACCTCGCTCCGCAGCGATGTCCAGTCCGGCCGCCGCTCCGAGGCCAACGAGGTCGCCCTCTGCGTCGCCGTCGCTGGTGTCACCGCCATGACCGGAACCCCGGCTCTCCTCGGCTTTTTCCCTCTCCTTGGCGCCTCTTCCGCCGGTAGCACCACCGTCAGCTCCGGCTCCAGCGACGGAGGCTCCAGCTGCGGCGGCGGCTCCAGCTGCGGCGGCGGTGGCGGCTGTGGCGGTGGCGGTGGCTGCGGCGGTGGCGGCGGTTGCAGCTGACCTCGGGAGGGACGAATGCCACAGGATAGCAAGCGTGCGCTCCTCCTTGTTCTTGCAGGGTTCTTGCTGCTGGCTGGTACGTGCGGTGCCGTCGGCAAGGTCCTGGATGAAGGATGGAATGGCCCCTCCAGTAAGCCCGGGGCGGTGCATCGCCGCTGACGCGGGGCTTTGGGGGAACGGTGGGCCTTCGCGGCCCACGCCCGCGGCAAGGGGATGGGTGGGGCTGCGCCCCGGGCGCTTCGCGGAAACGGTGGGCCTTGTGGGGCCCACACCCGGGCAAGGGGGGGATGGGGCTGCGCCCCGGGCGCTTCGCGGAAACGGTGGGCTTGCGCAGCCCACGCCCGCGGCACCCGCGGCAAGGGGGCCGATGGGGCTGGCGCCCCGCGCGGCCCCCTTGCATCCCCCGGCTCCCCCTCTATAAGCAGGCATCCGGGCGAGACGCCGAGCATCGATGCGATCTCCAAAGCGCCCCTTGCCCACGCTTCGCGCGGGACCCGCGGGGCTCGTACCTCTCCGTCTCTACCGTTCGTTTGTGCACAAATCGTCTCAGGTAGTGGCAGGCGAGTGATACGGTTGGTGCACCAAGGATCGAGCCCCGCGGGTCCCGTCCCGAAGGGATGGGCAAGGGGCGTTTCTGAGATCGAGGAGGGTCTTCACGTCTCGCGTGGAAGCCCCTCTTCACACCGTGGGGGGAGCCGGGGGATGCAAGGGGGCCGCGCGGGGCGCAGCCCCATCGGCCCCCTTGCCCGGGTGTGGGCGGGCA
>JALOQB010000138.1 GCA_025453595.1 Polyangiaceae bacterium | reverse complement strand
TGGAGCAGGTGGCCTCGGCCCTCGCCAAGGCCCACGGCCTGGGGATCGTGCACCGGGATCTCAAGCCCGAGAACGTGATGCTGGTGCGCAAGGACGATTACCCTGACTTCGTGAAGGTGCTCGACTTTGGTATCGCCAAGGTGCCCGTCGAGTCCCTCAGCGGCCAGGAGATCCAGACCGGCCAGGGGCTGACCCGGATGGGCGTCATGTACGGGACGCCCGAGTACATGGCCCCCGAGCAGGCGATGGGGACCGGCGTCGATCACCGGGCAGACCTCTACGCCCTCGGGGTCATGCTCTTCGAGATGATCACCGGCGAGCGTCCCTTCGACGCCGAGAACGTCATCTCGCTGGTGACCATGCACATCGTCGAGCCGCCGCCGCCGCTCTCCTCCCGGCTGCCGGCGGGGGTGTCGTTGCCCGATGGCGTCGAGCAGCTGGTCGCCCAGCTCCTCGAAAAAGACCGGGAGCGGCGCGTGCAGACGGCCCGCGAGCTGGCTGATCGCATCCGGTCCATCCTGGGCACCCCGGCGCCCCCCAGCGCGGTCGCCCCCGGGTCGCCGCCCCCCCCCGAGGTTGCCCCCCTCGAGCTGCCCCTCGCCGCATCGCCCACCGCCCACGCGGTCACCGCGGTCGGCGAGCACGGGCTGGTGGTCGCCGGGCCCGGGGCCACCGTCCAGCTCCCGGCGCCTCGCTGGCAGGGCGAGCTCCAGGCCCTGCGCCGCGATCTGGAGCAGCTCCGTTCCCGCCTCCCGCCCCCCCTGGCCAGGCTGCCTCTCGCGGTCTTCCCCGGCGCCTTCGCCGCCCTGCTGCTGCTCATCGTGATCGTGGTCGCGAGCCCCCGGGGCGGGACCGCCGCCCCCGCCGCCTCCGCGGGCCCCGCCGCCCCCGCTGCTCCCCGCCAGCTCCTCGACGAGGACATCGAAAAAGCCTCCCGCGAGGGCCCGGCTGCCCTCGAGAAGCTCCAGGAGCAATTCCCCGATGACCGACGCCTCACCCGCGCCCTGCTCCGGGCCTACCACGAGGCTCGTCGCCCCCTCGACGCCATCCGAGCCCTGGGCGCCCTGGCCAGACAAGAGAAACCCGAGCGCGGGCTCCTCGCCGATGACCTCGTGCTCCAGGTCATCCGCGCCGCCACCGAGGGCCCTCCCGAGGCCGCAGACGCCGCGTTCACCCTCCTCGAAGGCTCCTTTGGCGAGGAGGGTATAGAACTTCTCTATACCTTCTGGACGGCGAAGAAGGACGTGAGCGAGAAGACCCGGAGCAGGGCAGGGAAGAGCCTGGCGAGGCCGGAGGTCAAGGAGCGAGGGGCCAAGGGGACGCAGGCGCTGATCGATCTGAGGGTGATGCCGGCCTCCTGCGAGACGCGGCGCCAGGGGGTGCTCCAGGCGCTGGAGGCGGGGGATCAGCGGGCGGTCCCGCTGCTGCAAGCGCTGACCTCGAAGCGAGGGTGCGGTCGCTTCAACTTCCAGGACTGCTGGGGGTGCCTGCGGCGCGACAACAAGCTGAACGACGCGATCAAGGCGGCCGGGCAGCGCCCGCCTCCCTGAAGGTGCTAGCCTCCGGGGGTGCGCCCCCTTCCCTTGACGGCAGCTCTCCTCGCCTCCCTCGCCCTGTCCCTGGTGCCGCTGCGAGCCTCGGCTTTCTGCCGCACCACGACCTGCGACCCCGCGCAGGAATCATGCAAGGAGATGCCCATGAACCCGGGGTGCACGGACCAGGGGTTGCCGCTGTTCTGGCCTCTCTCCTGCGTCGGCGTGGCCCTCCACGAGGGGGCCTCGAAGCAGGTCAGCTTCCCCGAGTTCGAGCGGGTGGTGCGGGCCTCGCTGGCGGTCTGGAATCAGGTCGATTGCGGCGGCCAGCCGCCCTCCATCTCCCTGGATGTGGTGGGCTCCACGCCCTGTGATCTGCGCGAGTTCAACGATCGCAGGGGCAACGCCAACCTCTTCGTCTTCCGCGATGACCGGTGGCCCTACCAGGGCCAGGGGAGCGTGCTGGCCCTCACCACCCTGACCTTCGGCACCGAGACCGGCACCATCTACGACGCCGATCTGGAGATCAACGCGGTCCCTTCCCGGGTGACCCTCACCACCTCGGACAGCGGCGTGAAGATCGATCTTCAGTCGATCTTGACCCACGAGGTCGGGCACCTGCTGGGGCTGGCCCACACCGCCGTATCAGGGGCAACCATGACCCCCATCTACACCCCCGGCACAACGAACTTCCGGGATCTGCACCCGGACGATGCGCAGGGCATGTGCGCTGCGTACCCCCCCGGGCGGGCGGGCTTGCCCTCCTGCGATCTGCAGGGGCCCACGCCGCGCTCCGAGGGGTATTCCACGCTCTGTGGGGGCACCGACAAACTCCCCCCCGAGGAGGAGAAGGAGAATGATGGGTGTTCTTGTAGGTTCGTTGCGCCGGTTGGGGGCCCCAAATGGGGCCTGGGGATTCTCGCTCTGGGAATTCTTCTCAGAAAGCGACGACGCTTACTTGGTAATGGTGCAATTCGAGACGGAGGCCACCGGCCAGTCGAAGGGCTCGTCAAACCAGGAGTCCTTGGGGTTCCAGCGGACGGCGAGCTTGCCGATCTTACCCTCGACCTTGATCTTGCATTTGGCGGTAAAACGCTGAGGGGGCAGGGCGCCCTGGAGGGCCGGGGAGCTCCAGAGGCCAGCGACGAGGACGGGGTCGTTGGTGCCCGCGAGGCGGTAGGGCTTGAGCAGCGATTTCTCGTCGGGGCCGCCCTTGGACCACTTTTTGTCCTTCGCCTCGTATTCGCAATGCAGGCCTGCGACCTCGGCGGGAGAAGAACAGGAAAGGAGGGTCTTGTCCTGGGCCACGAGCGTGATATTTACTTCTTGCTCGCTTCCAGCCGCCCAGCGCGTCGACGCCGGGAGGCCGCCCCCCTTACCTCCCCGCTCTTTCCCCGAGAACAGCAAGAGTGCCGCCGGGATCCCGACGAGCACCAGGATCGCGATGATGCGTGCGATGGGCTTGGGTTGAGAGGGGGGGCCAGAGCCTTTCCTCTTTTTCTTGGTTTTCTTGGGCGTGTCGTTGGTGTTGTGGGCCTCCTCGGAAGGGGTCTCGCTGGTGGTCGAGGGGTTCGATTCGCCCCCGTCCGCCAGGTCATCGTGGTGCTCTTCCTTGGTTGGCTCGCTCGGCGTGCCGGTCATGGCGCGGCAGCCTACCCCAATCTGGACAAAAATACCGAAACGAAGGTGCACCCTCGCCGGTTGAGGCGAGGGTGACGCAAGAAATTACAGAGGAACAAGAACATGAGCGATGAGCTACGAGAGCTGGTCTCAGGCTGGCAATCCACCCTCCTGCCCCCCTCCGACGATGAGCTGTCCGATCAGATCCGCCTGGTCGAGGCAGCGCTGCTGGAGAACCAGCAGCTCGGCTACCAGATCCACGCGCACCTGACCCGGTACCCGGAGCAGCTGGCCGAGGCCCGCTCGGTGCTTGACGCCTGGAACAAGGAGCAGGGGCTGCTGATGCAGAAGCTTGGCGAGCTGATGCTGGAGTGGCGGCGGCGAGGGGGCAATTTTGACCTCCGAAAGCGTGGAGAACCGAAGGTGGCGCCGGCCCCCCGTCCCCGGGTCGAGGAGCCCAAGGACGAGGAGGACGAGGAGGACGAGGAGGAGGAAAAGGGGGAGGACAAGGAAGAGGCTCCCTCGTCGCCGCGCACGGAGGAGACCCGGGTCACCTCGGAGGATCTCCGGGCCTGGCGCGAGCAGCTCCTCAAGAAGCAGACCGCCCCCGTGGTGCGGCCCACCGAGGTGCCCGAGCACCGCCAGCGCGCCGTGCTCCTCTCGCTGATGAACTCCATCGGCGAGATCCGCGAGCTCAACTCCATGGTCAACATCGTCGACGAGGTCGACGGCCTCGAGCAGATCACCTCTGCCGAGTCGCGCACCCAGTGGGCCTTGATGTCCAAGCCAATGCAGCGCGTCTGGCTGTCGATGCTGGTGGCCCGCACCCGCGCCGTGAAGGATGCCACCACGACCAACCCCGCCCTCCGCGAGCGTATCAAGGCCTTCATCCTCCAGTTCCCCGCTTACGCGAAGACCTACCAGCCTGGCTACGTCAACGGCCTGCAGGTCTCCCATAACCCGGAGCGGGGTTCCTGGCGCGACGACGCCCTTCACTTCTGGGCCCAGCTCAGGCCCCTCACGGTCGCCCCTCCCGAGCCTGAACCCGAGCCTGAAGAGCCGCACGAGACCACCTCGGTCCCTGCCTCCACCATCGTCGCCTCGGCCCCCTCCCAGGAGACCGAGGACGACGGTCCCGCCATCGACTCCCAGTGGCCTCTCTGGTCCCTGGTGCGCGACAAGCGCGGCATCCTCCTCGGCGGCGAGCCTCGCGAGCCCGCCCGGGTCCGCCTGGAGAACGCCTTTGCCATGGCCGAACTCGAGTGGATCCCCGGCGACAACCCCCGGCGCCTGGACAGCGTGGTCGAGCGCGTGGGCCAGAACAAGGTCGACATCGTCTTTGTCCTCCAGCAGTGGACCGCCCACAAGGTCACCAACAAGCTGATCGACGCCTGCAAGAACAGCGGCGTGCCCTGGGCCCTCGTCAGCAGCTACAGCATCAAATCCATCCGCGCTGGCCTCGATCGCTTCCTCGGCGCCAACCGCGACGTCGCGGTCTGAGCGCCCTCACCTGTAGAGAAGTTCTCTACAGGCGCCCCCGTGCTGTTCGCCTTGCGATGCATGCCAGAAGAGGCCTAGGATGGGCGTTCATGGCGTTTCTTTCGGGTCGAGGCCCTGGGCTTGTGGCGATCGGGCTGGCCCTGGGGCTGGTGCAAGGGGGGTGCAAGGCGGGGCCCACCGAGCCAGCCGGGCCGGTCGGGGTTGCGATGGCCGCGGCCTCCTGTGAGCCGACGGCCTCTGCCAGCAAGCCGGGCAAGCTGCTGTCCTCGACGCGGTTGCTGCGGCGGGTGACGCTCTCGTTGCTGGGGCGTCCGCCGACGCCAGTGGAGCTGGACGCGATGGAGAGCGCCACCACGCCGGAGGCGCAGCAGGCGCAGCTCACCTCGGTGATCGACGCGGCGCTGGGTGCCCGTGAGTTCTACCGTGTCCTGGTCGATTACGGGCACGAGCTGCTGCCGATCCCCTCGTACAATTACAACACCGAGGGGTTCTACTGGACCGGCTCGATGGGCTTTGATCTGGCGATCTGCCCGGCCGACTCGGCGCACCCGGGGGGGTACGCGATGTCGGCGGACGAGTGCAAGGATCCGGCGGCCCCGGCGGTGACCACGGACGTCTGGTTCTCACCGGGCAAGCCGGTCACGCTGGTGGGTCGTGCGGGCAACAACGCCACGGTGAGCGAGAGCGGCAAGGACTGCGGGAGCACGTACATCGGGGGCCTCTACAACGTGCAGGCGGACAAGGGCTGCGGCTGCGGTCCGGGGGCCCAGTGGTGCATCGTGTCGCTCAACCTGTCCTACGGGACAAAGCCCGAGCAGGGGCATGTGCGTCTGGGCGAGGAGGCCTCCCAGCGCCGCATGATCTGGGACGAGCCCGCGCGGCTGCTGGCGCATGTGATCGTCCAGGATCGCCCCCTGACCGACCTGGTGCTGGGGAATTACACGGTCGCGCCGCCGGCGCTCAAGAACCTCTATGTCCGGTGGGCCCGGATGAATCCGGAGAACAAGGGGCTGGACCAGAGCTCCTGGTGGAAGCCGTCGACCTGGTCGAACGCGGTGGATCCAGACCACGAGCCGCGGACCGAGACCGCCTGGCACGAGGTGATCCAGGAGGAGCTGCACCCGAACCTGCTCTCCCGGCTGCCGGCGGGCGTGGCGGGGGGCGGGCTGGAGCGCTCCTATGCCTTCGATCCGCGGAAGGACGCGGGGAAATTGCTGGGGATCCCGTCGGCTGGGTTGCTCACGACGATCGGTGGGCTGGGCTCCCTCTCGCGAGAGCGTGTGCGTGCGGCTCGCTGGCTGGAGGTCTTCGCCTGCCAGCAGTTCGTACCGCCGCCGCCGGAGACGCACTTCGCGCCGTACCAGCAAGATCCGGCGACCGAGGGGACCTGCCAGCACTGCCACCTCTCGATCGATCCTGCGTCCATTCACTTCAAGCGCATCGGGTCCGGGGGGGCCTACGTGTTCCTGGGCGGTGTGGGCCCCTACAGCTTCGCGAACGCTCCGAGCTACGCGACCCCCTGGAACCGCTGGAAGCAATCCTTCGTGCCAGGCACCCGCATGACGCCGGTCTCCGCGGAGGACGACAAGGCCCACCCGGACTGGAAGCTCATCGATTTTCTCCCGACAGACCAGCAGCTTCTGGGTCAAACCTCGGATGGTACGGTGGGCCCCCTCGGGTTCAGCAAGATGCTGGTCAGCTCGGGGCAGTTCGATCGGTGCATGGCGCGGCGGCTCTTCGAGCGCTTCGTGGGGCGCGACCTCGACCCGGCCAGCGACAAGCTGCGCCTCGATCAGCTCACCGCCCGGTTCATCGCGTCGGGCCGCAAGGCCAGACCTTACATCCGCGAGCTGCTGCTGTCGTCCGACGAGATCCGGAGGGGCCTGTGAGCAACGGCAAGATTTCCCTGATCCTGGCGGTGTTTGCCCTCACGGGCCTCGCCTGTGGCGATGACGGCGGGGCGAACGGGGGGCAAGCGGGCACCCTGGGGGGCGCCGGGGGCAACGCTGGCGGCAGCGGCGGCAGTGGCGGCAGCGGCGGCAGCGGCGGTGCAGGAGGGCAGGGTGGGGCCTCGGACTGTGTTGCCTCGGGGGCCAACGGCGAGGTGTTCCAGCGCCTGGCGCCGTCCTGCGAGGGGTGCCACGGCAAGGGCGCCAGCAAGCCATATTTCGCGTCGCTCCAGGCCTTCGAAGACCTGCTGGTCTACGACGAGGCGCTGGTGAAGCCGGGGCAACCAGCGCAGAGCCGCCTGGTGGCGCTGCTGCGGGGGACGGCGACGGGGAATTACAGCCAGATGCCGCTGGGGGCGTTCTCCTTCGCGGCGCTGGCCGAGCAGGGGAAGACGTCGATCTCCGTGGGGGAGATCGAGTCATGGATCACCAGCCTTCCGCCTCGCGGAGGCGGCACCGCCGCGGCCCCGGTGAGCCCGACGGTGCGCCGGCTGTCGGCCCCCGAGATGGTGGCCTCCCTCGACGCGGCGCTGGGGTTGACGCAGGCCGATCTCTTCAAGCCGGACAACATGCCGCAGAACGCCAAGGCGCTCCCCATCCAGAGCCCCACGGCGCTCAAGGCATCGGTGGCCTTCAACTACGGCGGCGCTCCCGAGCGCTTCGAGCGCTGGCAGGCCATCGGGGGCGGCAACACCTACCTGCACCAGGGGGGTCACCCCGAGGTGACGCAGGCCTTCGTGCAGACGATGGTGCAGGTGGGGCAGGCGCGCTGCCGTCTGGCGGTGGACAAGCCCGCGAACGAGGTCTTCTTCCGGAGCGCCAGCCCCGACGATACCAGCGCGGCGGCGCCCCAGAAGATCAAGGCGAACATCGGGCAGCTCGCGCGGAATGTGTTCGCCGAGCGGATCGAGGAGAGCGAGCAAGACGCGCTTTTTCAGAAGGTTTTTGTGCCGTACGAGAAGGCCGGTGGGCCCCGGAACGGCTGGGTTGCCGTGTGCTCGGTGTTGCTGCGGGACCCCCGCTTCTTCTTCTACTGAATCGAGGCTCCATGCGATCTTCCCGTCGTTCGTTTCTGCAGGCCTCTGCCGCCCTCGGTGCGGGCCTGGTCACCGCCCGGGTAGGGTTCGAGCCGCGCATCGCTCGCGCCGCCGGTGCCCCCAAGAAGCTGCTGACGATCTACGTGCCGGGCGGCTGGATGCCGTCGTACTTCTTTGTCCCGCTGTCGAAGAAGGGCATCGAGACCCTGTTGCCCGCGACCCCGGGGGAGATCCCGCTGATCGCCAACCAGGCGCCGGGGGGGTTCACGCCGTCCATGGTGCGCTCCCTGGCCACCGGGGCCGAGATCGATCCGGGCCCCAACGCCCCGAGCCAGCCGATCCGGGTGCCGAGGATGTGGGACGAGGCGAGCCTTGCGGCGGGCCAGCCTGACGCCAAGAAAGAGAACCCGCTCTCGGAGCAAAAAGGCCTCCCCACGCGGGCTCACGGCTGGGCCTGGCGCCACTACAAGCTCTGGGAGCAGTGCGTGGTGGTGCATGGCGTCGATCAGCAGACCGCTGCCCACGCCTCCGGGGTGATCAGCATGATGAGCGGCGCCGCCGGGCCCACCTACCGATCCCCGGCGCTGCACAGCATCGTGGCCAACCACTTCTACGGCGCCACCAAGGAGCAGCGGGCGCTCCCCTGCGTCGTGGTGGGGGACGCGCCGATGCCCAACCCGATGTCCCTGCCTGCCTCCAGCGCCCCGACCCAGGTGGGCTCCATCGGCTCGCTGGCGAACCTGCTGTCGGATCACTCGGACTACCAGTGGGAGGGGCTCCGGGAGCGCACCCTGCGCCCGGCGACCAGTTACGCCGGCCAGCCTGCAGGAGAGATCGCGCTCACCGACCTGGAAGCCTACGCCCTCGAAGCGGCGAAGCGCCACCGGGGCTCGACCACCGAGGGGACCGACCTGCTGCTGCAGAAGCTCCATGACGGGCTGGGCAGCGTCAGCAAGCTGATCGCCCGGGATACGGTCACGCTCCTGGAGAAAACGAAGGGCCTCGAGCACCTGCTCACGGAGCCTCCGTACTGGGCCGCGGCGCCCCAGCAAGGCCCCTTCGTCGTCGAGCAGTTTGGCTACGACATCGCCGATCAGTGGAAGGATTCGGTGGATCTGGCGCTGCGCTTCCTCAAGAGCAACCTGTCGACGAGCGTCGCCCTCTCGTGCCTGGGCCCCGGGAATTTTTACTTCGATACCCACGGCTCCAGCCCCGGCGCTCACTTCGTCAAGCTGTGGCCCACCATGGAGGTCATCGGACGGATCCTGGGGGAGATGAAGAATTCCCCGGGGACCAGCGGCAGCGGCTCGCTGCTCGATGAGACCCTGGTGGTCATCTGGAGCGAGTTCGCCCGCACCTGGCCTCATGCGGGCGATCACTGGCCCACCACCAGCGTGGTCTTCGCCGGCGGCGGCGTGGCCTCGGACCTGATGCTCGGCGGCTACGACGAGGTGAATTTCGGCAAGGGGAGCAGCCCCACGGGGAACCCGGTGTCGCTCCTCGACGAGGGGGGCTCGAAGATCTCGCGCCCGCCGACGAGCGGGGATGTGGTCTTCACCGCGCTTCGGGCCCTGGACATACCGGCCTCGGATTTCTTCATCCCCGGTGGGCCAGGCGAGATCCTGGGCGTACGGAAGCCGTGACTCGTCGGGCGCCGCGGGGCCGGCGCCTCAGGTTCACCGGTTGGCGAGGGAGTAGCCGGAGAACTCGGGCTTGCTGGTCACCTCGCGCTCGACGGTCAGGAAGGGGGGCAGGGTGACGTCCTGCTCGGGCGAGGAGAGCTCGACGCTCAGCAGCGCGAGGCCCGTGATCGGATCGAGGAACTCGTCGATCTCGAAGTACTGCTGCTCCCAGACAAAGCAGGTGCGGCGCTTGCGGAGGGTGCGGCGCGCCGGGTCGGCCTGGGCGCAGAGGGCCGCGTACTCGCGGGGGGAGATGGTGCGCTGGAGCTCGACGCGCTGGCCGTCCAGCAGGGGGCGCCGCAGGGTATGGACAAAGGTGACCGCCCCTCGCTGGATGCGGCGGCGCACCCGGGCCTCGGAGCCGTCGGTGGTGCGCAGGTAGGTCTGCTCGATGTCGATGATCTCGGCGGGGAGGGGGAGGGTCGGGAGGGGGGCGCGGAGCAGGTACTTGCGCTCGATGGGGACCGGGCGAGGGGCCCCGGTGACGCGGCATACCTCGTCAAAGACGCGCTGGATCTTGCCGTTGAAGTCGGTGCTGTTGTCGATGACCCGCAGGTGAGGGTGGCCCAGGTACGCCTGCTGGATCCGGCGATCGAGCTCGACGGCTTGCCGGTCGTTCTCGGTGCGGGTCGAGTGGTTGCCGGTGCTGTAGTAAGAGGGGGCGCCGTCGGCGGCGGTGACCAGGTGGATCACCGCGTCGTAGCGCAGGTCCCGCAGGCTGGCCGCGGAGAAGCCCTGCTCGTCGAGGATGGACTGCCACTGGAGGGGGTCGAGGTAGGCGCTGATATCCATGGTGCCCCGGTCCATGAGGAGCACGGCGGGGCGCCCGGAGGCGCGGGCCTGGGCCAGGAAGGAGTCTTCGAGGGTGCGCTGGAGCCGCAGCAGGTTGGACTGGAAGGCGACCCGCTGCTCGGCGGTGACGTCGCGGAGCGAGGCCCCCCCCTGGAAGAGCAGGCTCGCCGCCTCGGGCACGAGGAGCACCTGGAACCCGAGGGTGGAGAGGCGATCGGCGATCTTCGCCAGGGCGGTGCTCTTGCCCCCGCAGGGGCCGCCGGTGAGCACGATCCGGTGTAGGGTGGCCATGGATGGAGCCCAGTGTACCCCGGAGGCCCCGGCTCCGGTGAGCGGACTGAAGGGTCAGGTCGTGTACTCGGCGTTGACCTCGACGTAGCGATAACCCAGGTCGCTGGTCATCAGCGAGGCCGTGCCCGGGCCGTCCGAGAGCTCGAGGAGCAGGTGGACGTCCTCGTTCTTCATCGCCGCGCTGGCCGCGGCCCGGTCGAAGGGGAGGGGTTCGCCCCGGGCGAAGACCGGGATCTGCTGGAGGGTGCAGCGCAGGGCCGTGATGTCCAGGACCTCATCGCAGTTGCCGACCTGGCTGGTGAAGCGGCCCCAGTTGGGGTCGTTGCCGAAGAGCGCGGTGCGCACCAGGGCCGACTGGGCCACGCGGGCGGCGATGGCCCGGGCCGCCTGGTCGTCCCGGGCGCCCCGCACCTCGATGGTCGTGACCTTGGTGGCGCCCTCTCCGTCCCGGGCGATCAGCCAGGCGAGGCGCCGGGCCACCCCGTTCAGGGTCGCCAGGGCCTCGGCCTCCGGGGCCGGGGCGGCGCTCCCGGTGGCGAGCAGCAGGCAGGTGTCGTTGGTGCTCGCGTGAGAATCAACGTGGACTGCATTGAACGATTGATCAACGATCCCCGGGAGCCAGCCCTGGAGCTGGGCGGAGGAGAGGGGGAGGTCGGTGGCGAGGAAGGCGAGCATGGTGGCCATGTTGGGCTGGATCATGCCGGCACCCTTGCAGACGCCGGCGACGAGGCCGTGCCGTGCCGAGGGGAGGGGGGCGGAGGCCTCCTTGGGGAAGGCGTCGGTGGTCTGGATGGCGCGGAGGAAGTCGCGGCCGGCCCCGGGGTCGGAGGAGAGGGCAGCGAGGGCGCGGTCGATGCCGGAGAGGACGAGGTCGATGGGGAGCTGGACGCCGATGACGCCGGTGGAGGCGACGAGGACCTGCTCGACGGGGCAGGCGAGGGCGGCGGCGACGCGCTGGGCCATGCGGAGGGCGTGGGCGTCGCCGGTGGGGCCGGTGCAGGCGTTGGCGTTGCCGCTGTTGACGACCAGGGCGCGGACGAGGCCACCGGAGCGCGCGAGGTGATCGCGGCAGAGGAGGACGGGGGCGGCGGCGAGGCGGTTGCGGGTGAAGACACCGGCGCAGGGGATGGGTTGGTCAGCGACCAGGAGGGCGAGGTCCGGGTTACCGCTGGCCTTGATCCCGGCGGCGACCCCGGCGGCGCGGAGGCCACGGAGAGAGGTGAGGGTGTGGTCGGCGGGGGGAGGGCTGAAGGGGGGCATCGCAGGCGGTGCTTGACCAGAGGCCCAGGGAATGGTCAAGACTGCCGTTGGACCCGAGGACCACCTTGCCGGAACCTCTCTCTCTTGAAGACGCTCGTCGTAGAACCGGCCGGAGGCTCGCGCTCACGGTCTTCTACGCCCTGGTCGTGCTCTTCACGCTGGGGGCGGCGGCCCAGATCTCCATCCAGGTGTACTCGGCGAACACCCCGTGGGACGCGGGCTGCGAGCAGGGGTTGCGCTCCCTGGAGCGTTCGATCCGGGTCGCCCAGGGGGTGAGCGAGGGGGGGGGGTCCGCGGAAGAGTCCCTGCAGCGGTTCCGCCGGTCGGTGGCCCCCGCCTGGGGGGCCCGAGACACGATCGAGCGGGCTTGCCGGGCGACCGGTGATCCGCGCATGGTCGAGGCGTTCGACGCGATCGAGCGCCTCCGCTATGCCGAGGAGAGCGCGATCCGCCGGGAGGGCAATGAGCTTGCGCCCCTCCGGCGCCGCGTGCATGGGCTGCTGGGCGGCCTCTCCGGGGGGGCTGCCCCCTTAGCCCTGGTAAATGTCGAGACAAGCCGGGCCGGCCCGACTAGGCTGGCCTCCACCTAGAAGGCCTCTTTTCCCATGTCCGAAGTTCTGGCTACCCCGCAACCCCAAGACGACGCGCTCTCTCCTCCGACGTTCGACGTCCTGCCGCTGTCGTCCGAGACGCGCGCTACCCTGGCCAAGATCGGCTACAAGAACCCGACCCCGGTGCAGCGGGCCGTGTTCGAGCCCGCCTCCCGGGGCAAAGACCTGGTCGTCCAGGCCCGCACGGGCACCGGCAAGACCGCGGCCTTCGGCCTCCCCATCGTCGAGCACCTGGTGCGCCGCAGCCAGGCTGCGGTCCAGACCCTCTGCCTCTGCCCGACCCGCGAGCTGGCCCTGCAGGTCGCCGGCGAGATCGAGCGGCTGGGCGAGGGGCGCCAGATCAAGCCGGTGGCCGTCTACGGCGGTGCCCCGATGGGGCGCCAGATCGAGGCCCTGCGCAGCGGTGCCCAGGTCGTCGTTGGAACGCCGGGTCGCGTGCTCGATCACATCCGCCGAGGCACCCTCCCCACCGAGACCATCCGCTCCCTCGTCCTCGACGAGGCCGACGAGATGCTCTCCATGGGCTTCGAGCGCGAGCTGACCGCCATCCTCGACGCGCTCCCCCGGGACCGGCAGACCCTGCTCTTCTCCGCCACCGTCCCCCCCGATATCGAGCGCATGGCCCGCGAGCGCCTGCGTCAGCCTGAGTTCATCACCCTCAGCAGCGACGCCGTCGGCGCCCTCTCGATCAGCCACTTCGTCTACTTCATCCTCGAAGACAAGCTCGGCGCCCTCCTCCGCATCCTCGACACGGAGAACCCCGAGAGCGCCATCGTCTTCTGCAACACCAAGGCCGAGACCGAGGTCGTCGCCGCGGGCCTCTCCAAGAATGGCTACGACGCCGACTGGCTCAACGGCGACCTGCCGCAGAACGAGCGCGAAGAGGTCGTCACCAGGATCCGCAACGGATCCCTCCGCTTCCTCGTCGCCACCGACGTCGCCGCCCGCGGCATCGATATCTCCCACCTCACCCACGTCATCAACTACGACTTCCCCGAGAATACCGAGAACTACGTCCATCGCACGGGTCGCACGGGCCGCGCCGGTCGCACCGGCACCGCCATCAGCCTCGTCCACCCCCAGGACATCGGGAACCTCTACTTTCTCCGCCTCGCCTACAAGATCAAGCCCTTCGAGCGCTCGCTCCCCACGGCCAGCGAGCTCCGCACGCGCTCCGAGCTCGACCTGATCCACTCCCTCGGCGATGCGTTCGCCGGCCGCGAGATCACCCCCGAAACGCTCCTCCTCGCGCGCCGTCTCCTCACCCACGACCAGGCCGAGACCCTCGTCGCTCACCTGCTCCACAATCACTTCGGCGATCGCCTCCAGGCCGAGCTCGGGGCGGCCTCTTCCCGGCGCGCCAGAAACCCTCTGCCGCCACCCCCCGTCCAGGTCGTCGCCGATGCCCCCGCCCCTCGCCACGAACCCCGCGAGCGCCCCCAGGATCGGGACCGCGGTCCCGGTCGTGGCCGTGATCGCGAGCGTGGCCGCTTTGGCGGGCGCGACGACCGTGGCGGGCGCGACGACCGTGGCGGGCGCGACGATCGTGGCGGGCGTGACGATCGTGGTGGGCGCAACGACCGCGGTGATCGGCGGGAGGGTCGATCCTTCGACCGCAGGCGCGATGAGACCCCGCGGCCTCCCCCGGCAGCCGAGGAGCCCGCGCTGCCGGTGGTCACCGTGGAGGCCTCGCCGGAGGTCGTCTCGCAAGAACCTCCCGCCGTCGCTCTCCCTGAACCTGTCGTCACCCCGGAGCCTCCCCCCGCCGTGGAATCCGCGGTGGAGCCCGAGAGCCCCCGCGAGACCCCTGCTCTCGTCGAGGAGAAACGACCTCGCTACGACGGTCGCCGGGGGCGAGAGCCCAGGGCGCCCCAGGCCCCCCGAGAGCAGGCGCCAGCCCCTCGCGAACAGGCGCCAGCCCCCCAGGAGCAGGTTGCTTCTGAACCAGTTGCTTCAGACCCCCCTCGGGAGCGTCGCCGCCGAGGCCGGGATCGGGATCGGGCACCGGCCCAGGAGCAGGAGTTTGAGTTCCGTTACACGGTGAGCGACGCCGAGGCGCCAGCTCCGGCGGTGTACGAGCCGGCCCGGCGTTCGGCGCGTCCCGAGCCGGCCCCGCGCCCCGAGCCCCGACGCGCGGAGGCGCCGGTCGCTGCCGAGGCTCCGGCGCGCCCGACGATGGAGCGCCCGAGCGATCTGGCGCACTGGCATCCGCCGGAGGAAGAGAACGACGACCAGCCGATCTGGGGCGCAGGTCAGCAGACCGAGGCGAGCCCTGCTGCGGCAGAAGAGCCCGGTGACGACCAGGATTACGCGATCGTGTTCGTGGACGTGGGGCGGCGCGAGGGGGTGCGCCCCTCGGATCTGCAGCGTGTCCTCCGGGACCGCGCGGGGATCGGGCGCCGGGAGACGGGTCGGATCCGCGTGCGGGATCGCCACTCGCTCATCGCCGTACGGCGCGACCTTCTCGATCGAGCGATCGACGGGATGGCGGGCGCCGAGATCGCCGGGCGGGTGGTGCGAGCCGAGCAGGCCCGTGAACGGGAGCCCGAGAACGATTAAGCTCGGGGGCCATGGCAGATTGGTCCAGGGACCCGGTGAGGCTGGAGCGAGCGGTCCAGCAGGCCATCGTGCAGGGGTTTGAGCCCCGGGAACTTCTGCCGATGGTGGAGCGCCTGGGCCGCCTGGCGCCGGAGGGGAGCCCGGCCTGGGCGCTGGCCCACTGCAAGATGGCCGAGCTGCTCGTCGAGACCCAGCCCTGGCGGGCCGCGGCCAGCGCGCGGCTGGTGGCGCACCATCTGCCAGAGCACGATCAAGCGAGGGGGCTTTTGGGGCTGGCGCTGACGGTGCTGGGTCATTACCGGAGCGCCGCGAGGGCTTACCGGGCGGCGCTGCGGTTGTCCCCACAAAACCCCTGGTATGCGCACAACCTGGGGCACCTGCTGGATGCAGCGCTGGGGCAGCCGCAGGAGGGGCTGCGGTGGCTGCGTCAGGCCCACGAGCAGGACGATCATGTGGAGATCGCGGCCTCGCTGGCGCAGGTGCTGGGTCGGATGGGGCGAGCGGAGGAGGGGCTCCGTGTGCTACGCCGTGGGCTGCGCGGTGAGCCGCCGTCCGCTGCGCACCAGGAGCTGGAAGCCTGGCTGCTGGCCCGGGCTCCCCGACCCGAGGGCACGACACCGTAGGGGATGGCGCGCTGTGCCGTCCAAGGAACCTCATGCATCGACGAATCCCCCTGACCCTCGCCGCCTCTCTCTGGACGTTCGTCGCGGCGGCGCAGCCACTGCCAGCTCCCTCTGCGGCGGCGAGCGCCTCCGGTGCGCCCATCCCGGCGCCGCCCTCGGTCAGCGATCCCATGCTGGAGCCGCCCTCGCAGCCCGCGAAGGTGGTGGGGTCGTGGCGCGAGGCGCTGGCGATGGTCAAGGCGCGCTCGGTCGAGCTGCAGATTGCCCTGGCGGACATCGAGCGCACCGAGCAGCAAGGGAGGCAAGCGTTTGCCTCGCTGATGCCGACGCTGAACGGTTCGATGAACGCGTCCAAGCAGATGGTCCGGACGGTGCCCAACTCGTTCACCGGCGACACGGACATCCAGTTTCTGCCGCCGCGGGCCAACACCTACGGGGCCGGGCTGGCGCTGAGCGTGCCCATCATCGCCCCGCGAGCCTGGTACGCGCAGGGGACGGCGGAGCAGGCCCGCAAGGTGGCGCAGATGAGCCTGCGGGAGCAGCGCCGGGTGCTCGCCGCGGCCGTGGCGAACGCGCTGGTGGCGGTCATCTCCAGCGAGCGGGTGGCCGAGCTGAACCGGGTGGGCCTGCGCAATTCGCTGGAGCGCCTGGTGCTGACGAAGCGGCGGGCCGAGCTGGGGGTCGCCAATTCCCTCGATGTGTTGCGCCTGGAGCAGGACACCAACGCGGCCCGGGCCACCATCCTCACCGGGGACGAGAACCTGCGCCAGGCGCGGGAGTCGCTGGGGCTCGCGCTCGGGGATCCGGAGGCCTACGGGGTGCCGCATGATCTCAACCTGGACAGCTTCGCGAAGGAGAGCGCGCAGGCTTGCGGCAAGGTGAACGCGGTCGAGGAGCGCACCGACGTGCTGGTCGCCCGGGAGCGGGTGGAGCAGGCGCGCCGTAGCCATCGCGACGTCGAGCTCCAGTTCTACCCGACGGTCGATCTTCGCTCGAACTACAACCTGACCTTGCAGCCATTTTTCACGGTCTTTGGCGGCAGCAACGGCATCCCCCGGCAGACGGTCGACACGACCAACACGCTGCACTCGTGGACCATCGCCGGGGTGCTCTCGTGGAACATCTTTGACGGCGGTATCCGCTACGCCCAGCTCCGGGATACACAGATCCAGGTGGAGCAGGCCGAGGCGCGGGTGGAGCAGGCCCGGCGCAACGCTTCCATCGAGGTGAAGCGGACGATCCGGGGCGTCGAGGTGGCGGAGCAAGCCCGGAAGATCGCCGAGCAGTCGAGGACCCTCGCGCAGGAGACCGAGCGCCTGGCCCGCGTCAGCTTCGAGCTGGGGCGAGGCACCTCGCTGGAGCTGGTGGACGCTGCGCGCCAGCTGCGCCAGTCCGAGGTGCAGCTGGCGCTCCGGGAGTTCGAGCTGGTCCAGTCGAAGATCCGCGCGCTGCTGGCGCTGTCGAACTGCGACTACTGAATCAGAGCGCCTCGTTGCCGATGACGTGGTGAAAATGCTCGCGGAGGTTGCCGCTGTGCATGGTCACCTTGCGACGGTGAAATTCGGGGAGCACGCGCTGGAAATCAAGGTCGACCCGCAGCTCGTCGGAGGGGAAGGCCGGGTCAAAGATCGGGACGCTCTCGGCCGCGAGCGTGGGGATGTTGCGGTAAACCCCTTGCTCCAGGAGGATCTGGGCCGTGCCCGCGAACATCAGGGAGCCGCCGGGGATGGCGCCGAGGGCCGTGGTGTTCATCGCGGGGTAGCAGAGGCGAAGGGTGCGGACGCCGGTCTGCTCGCGGATCCGGTGCATGCTCTCGCGCTGGAGCACCTTGGCCTTGGCGAGGGGGCCCAGGGCGTACACCGGGTCGTCATGCTCGTAGTCGTAGTCGGTGAAGGCCACGAGGCTCTCGCGGGGGATGAGCAGGCCCGCCTGCTGGAGCGCCTCGACCCACGGCTCGGTGGAGCGACCCATGAACTTGTAGGTCCGCTCGATGTCCGCCTCGGTGGCGATCTCGACGTCGACCAGGCCAAAGCGCCGGATGGTCTCCCAGGAGGAGAAGTCGGCGACCTGCCGGAGCGGATCGAAGGCGATGTCCAGATCGCGAACCTT
>JALOQB010000137.1 GCA_025453595.1 Polyangiaceae bacterium | reverse complement strand
CAGGTAGCGCGCCATGTACATGATGCCGTAGTTGATCCCGTTGCCCGCGATGATGCTCACCAGGAAGCCCGTCGAGCTGTTCAGGTAGCCGATCGTCAGCCTCGTGAGCCCGAACGTCCAGAGCAGCGAGACGACGGTGGTGACGCCCAGCGCCAGCAGGGTGCGCACCCGCAAGAAGAACAGGAACACGCTGAGCAGGACGCCCGCGACGCCCCAGCCGCCCACGTGCATCAGATCGCCGACGATGGCCTGGTACTCCTCGTCGGAGGTGAGGAAGGCCCCGGTGTAAGCGACGGTCATGCGGGGGTCGAAGGAGGTCGGGTCGAGGTCGCGGACGATGGCCTCGACCTGGGCCTTGAAGGCCGCCTTCTTCGCCTTGCCGCTCACCGGGGTGCGGATGAGGGCGGCGATCCGCGAGCCCTCGGGGTTCATGTAGTAGCCATCGGGGTAGCGTGGGCCGTCTTGTGGCCCGGCCTCGCCCCTGCGCATTCGCCGCTCGATCGCCTCCGCAGAGAGCGGGGGCGGCGCGTCGCTCTCGTCGAGGAGCGTGCCCGAGGCCCTGGCGATCTCGTGGTCGTAGCGTTCCGTGACCTCGCGGTGCACCTGCTCGATGTCAGCGAGGTCAGCGAACAGCAGCTTGTGGGCCTCGAAGAAGGCCCGGGCATGCTGGACGCCGTGGTCGACCGCGCCCACCTGGTCGGGCCCCAGGGCGAGCAGCCGCGGCACCAGCGCGTCGACGAAGCGCTCCAGGGCTTGCGGGTTCTGGCCGCCCTGGATCTCGGCCACCACGGTCAAGGTGGTCGAGCCAGGCAGGCGCTGGCTGACCCGCCTCATCTCGATGACGCTGGGCTTGTTGTCGGGCAAAAGCTCGGCAAATTCAGCGCGAAACCCCAGCCCTCCCCCGGCGAAGATGCCGCCCAGCGCGGGCAGCAACGACAGCAGCCCGACGGCCAGGATGAGCCAGGGACGGCGAGCCTGGAGCGCGCCCAGCCACGCGAGCGTCGCGGGGAGCCGGCGCCCGTGCATCAGGCGGCCCTGGTGGCGGAGAGGCCACGACGCATCAGCAGCATGCGGTAGGTGCCATGCTCCGCGAAGGCGTCAGGGTCGGTCTTGGCGAGCAGGTAGCGGTAGATGCCGCGCAGCTCCTCCAGCTGCCTCCTGAAGACCAGGCCGAGCACCCTCGCCTTGACCGGGGCCGAGGTCTGCGCGTAGCGCTGCAGCAGGTCAACAGAGGGGTCGATGTACGAACGCATGGCGCCGTGCACCAGCGTCAGCGTGGGCAAGACGTTGCCGGTGATATCCTGGTTCTCGACCACCTCGAAGCCCATCGAGGCGCCCTGTCCGATGAACTCTTCGAGGACATTGACGTGATCGGGGAAGGGCTTCCCGTCGCTCTTGCGGAACATTCCGGCCACCAGCAGGTGCCCGCCGGGCCTCAAGAAGCGCGAGGTTTGCTCGAAGCAAACGCCAGGCTGAAAGTAATTTTGTGACTCGCTCATCAGCACCAGATCGAACCGTTCTTTCGACGAAAAATTCTGGTAGCGCGACTGCACAAAGCGCACGTTCTCCCCGGCGCCCTCGACGTAGCGCCCGTGGTTCTTGTCGGGCGAGATGGCCGTCACCCGGATGCCCCGCGCGACCAGGCCCCGGGCGACATCGCCCAGGCCGCAGCCCACGTCGAGGGCGCTCCGGGTATCGCCGGGGATGAGCCGGAAGAGCGCCTCGGTGTAGCGGCGCTGGGCGGCTCGTAGGTTGTCGAGGGTGAGAGGCTCGGCGCCTGGATCGGCCCACAGGCCGTAGTGCAATGACGATAGCTTGAGGATCTCGGAGCAGAAGAAGAGATCGAGCGCCAGGCCGTCGAACTCCATGAAACTATCTCGCTTCATCGGTGATTTCCTCCGGTAAAAAGAGGCCCTGACGGCCCGTGAATCGCGGGCCGGAGACGCTCTTTTTTGGTGAAAGCAACCCTGTGCAACCCACATACCAGCGGCGCATCCCGCAGCTTTTCGCGGCCACCACGGCGCGTGGCGGGCGGACCATGGGCGGCGGCGGCCACGCGTGTGAAGCAGACGCACACGGGTGTGTCCGCAAGACGCAGGGGACTGGCGCAACACACCCCGGGCGTTTCTCCTCCCCGGGAGGCGAGCAAGCCTGGTCGCCGGCAACCTCGGCGCGGTGCGCGGGTGGCGCTGTAAACCTGCGGGTACATCGCCCGCGTGACCGCGCGTGCGGCCTGCTCCTGCTGGCCCTGCATGGCGCGCTGTTGCGGGGCGCTGGCACGGGCGCTGCAGCGAGGAGGCACCCGTGCCAGGTCAGCTCGTGCAAGGTGTTTCGTGGGGGGGCCTGCTGGCCATGCTCGTGATGCCCTCGTGCGTCCCGGTGGCCTTGCCCCCGATGCGTGTGGACGGCAGCGTCGGCACCTACCAGGTGGAGCCAGGGCGCTCGAGTTCCGACGCGCCACGCTCACCTCGCGCTGCCCTTGAAGCAGAGGCTGCGCGGGCTCCTCTTCCCGGAACCGTCGTGCTGCGGGCCTCGGGCGGCGTCCACCTGGCCAGCTTGATGGCCTCGCGGTCCTTTCCCGTTGATGTCGGGGTCGGCTACGCCCTCAACGCCTTTCCTGGCCCGGATACGCGCCTGTTCCATGGCGCCTACGGTGAGATCTCTCCGCTGGTGGCCCACGGCCCGTGGTGGCGTCTGCTGGTCGGGGCCCGCGGTGAGCTGATCCTGGCGGACCGGGCTCGCAGCAACGACGGTCTGGGGTTCTATGGCCGGGTGGCGATGGAGGCCATCTCCCCCGTCAGCGGCTCGGGGGCGCGAGGGGGCAGTTCAAGCGCGGTCGGCGGCGCGTTTCACGGCATCGTCGGCGCGGGCCTCCACGCCGAGGTCGGAGCCC
Source organism: Polyangiaceae bacterium (assembly GCA_025453595.1). GTDB lineage: Bacteria > Myxococcota_A > Polyangia > Polyangiales > Polyangiaceae > JANWXX01. The sequence continues at coordinate 14,700 of JALOQB010000137.1, read as the reverse complement.
AGCGCCTCCCCGGTGGCGATCAGACCTTCCTGGTGACCCTCGGCCTCTCCTTGCGGACCCCGGCGGCCTTCGGCCTGATCTGCTGCGCTCGCAGGTAGTTGTCCCCGCCGGGCGCGGCGATCTGTGTGGCCATGGCCACCGCGATCCAAAGGCGAGCCAGGGAGGGCTGTGGTACAGGAGCGATCATGGGTCGTGTGAACGCCGCCTGGATCAAGCCTGCAAGGAGGCCTCTCTTAGAAGTTGAACAAGAGAGACCTCACCCCCAACCCCCTCCCCATCGATGGGGAGGGGGAAGAGGCGGGCCGAAACGAACCAGGAACGGGGTGAGGTTCCCCGCCTGGACGGGCTGCGACGCGAGGCAGCGAAGCTGGATCGAGGGCACCTGAGCGATCAAGGTTCACCCCTGCGCCATGCGCTTCCGTGCCTTCTCTGCCTCCGTGCGCCGCCCCTGCTCCGGGTCCTCCGCGTACCCCCTGGCCACCGCGCGCCACACCTCGTGCGCCTCCAGCATGCGCCCCTGGGCCCGGAGCAGATCGCCCCGGAGCACCTGGCCTGACACCACCGCGGTCAGCACCCCGGAGCTGCCGGGCCACCTCTTCGCAAACGTGTCCAGCTCGTCCAGGGCCTGCGCTGCGGGGTCGAGCTGCCCCTGCAGCAGGGCGCAGCGCGCCTCCATCGCCATCCCGTAGGCCAGCTCCGAGGCCTCGGCCTCGCCACGCGGCCGCGCCAGGAGCCCGCGCAGCGCCCGGAGAAACGGCACCGCGTCGTCCGGTTGCTCCAGCAGATCGGCGCAGAGGAAGGCGCCCTCCGCCAGGGCCCAGGCGGCGCTCTCCCGGCCCTGCTCGCCGGACACCCGGGGCAGGAGCGGCAGCACCTCCAGGCAGCTCTGCCGCGCCTCGGTGAGCCGATCTGACAGCCGGTACGCCAGCGCCTGGTGCCCCAGCAGGCTGACGACAAAGGCCCAGGTGTGGGTGTTCCCTTCGTGCCGGGGCAGCGCCAGGGCGCGCGTCGTGAGCCGCAGGATCAGCGCCCGATCGTGGCCGGGCTCCCCCTCGTACTCGCTCACCCACACGTCCGTGGCCTCCAGGGCCCGGTTGCGCGCGTAGGCGTGGAACGCCCGCTCGACCTCCTCGATGAGCTCCTCGACTCCCCCCCGCGCTCCCTCGAACTGGCTCGACCCCAGCGCCCCGCCGACCTGCATCCGTACCCGCTGCTGGAGCGCGTACGAACGCACGTCCCGGGCCCGCGAGGACGGGTGGTGGGCCAGCATCTCCGCGGCATCTGTATAGAGTTTCCATGCGCCATCGGGGTCCTTCGCGAACCAGTCGTTGCTGGCCTGGAGCGCGAGGGAGCGTGCGGCGAGCGGGTGGATAGGGTGCCCGGCGGGGAGGTCGCTGGCGGCGATCTTCAGCGCCTCCATGATGGCCCGGAGGCCCGGGGCGCGCTTGAACTCATGGACCGAGAGCAGCCCGTCGACCGCATCCAGGAGCGGGAGTGAGCCGCGCCCCTCGGGGGCGTGTTTGAGCATCGTGTTCAGGAGCTTCCGCGCCCGGGATTGATCCCTCGGGGAGAGCCCCTCCAGCGCATCGGACCCGAGCTGAAGGAGAGGTCGCAAGGGGGGCTCCACACCTCCATGGATCGCTTTCTTGGCCCTGGCCTTGGAGGGGGTCGCCGCCCCCTTGCGGGCCCTGGTTCCCCCGGTGACCGTCTTGCTGGAGAGGGTTGCTCTACCCGATGACGTGGCAGGCGAGGCGGGAGCAAGCAGGGCAGGAGAGGGCGCGATGGTGCGCTTTCTGGCGGCCATGGGTCGATGGTAGCGAAGTATGGCCGCACACGGCGCCACCGGCGCTGCCGGGTCAGGGAGGCGGCAGGGCGGCGCGCATGGCCTGCATGGCCTGGACGTGCGCGGGCGTCATGATCCGGAGGAAGACGCCAGGGATCGGCCACGGGCCGTCCAGCGAGACCTGCTCGACGATCGGCGCGTCATGGTTTGTCTCCGGCAGCGTCCACCGGAACTCGAGGCCCAGGACCCCTTGCACGTTCGAGCGCCAGCAGACGTGTGCCTCCTCGCGCCAGCACTCGACCTCGTAGGTCGGGTGCTGCGGCAGCACCCCCAGCACCTTGATGGTCTCCTCGACCCTGTAGCGCGCCACGCCCCGCGTATCGCTCAGCAGGGTCACGCGTTTCATGTAAGGGTGGTGGGCGCCGAAGCGCACGAAGTCCAGCAGCGATGCTTCAACCCAGGTGCGCTGCGCCCCGGAGAGGGCCCCGAAGGCGTGCGTCAGCGTGATTTTTTGCGCCATGAGCGCGACCTCCGTCTCGCGGCAGGGGATGTGCCTGCCGCTGGCATAGCGCACGGGTACGCTCTCGTCGCCTGCCTCGTGAGGCGTGGGTACTTCCGGGATGAAGCGGGTTCAGCGTGGGCCGCGGATCCGGGCGAGGACCGCGAGGACGGTGGTGGAGCGACCCTCTGGATCGGCGGCCGCCTCCAGCTGGCGCAGCGCCAGGGCTCGCTCGAAGGACTCCTTGCGCCCCTCCTCGTCCAGATCTTCCCAGCAGGGGTGGGAGCCGATGCCGTCGCGGCGCAGCGGTCGCCAGGCGGTCGTTGCCGCCTCGATCCGGCCCTGCCGATCCGGGCCTTGTCCCTCGCTGTCAGGGCTCTCGTCCTCGTCCGGGGGGCTCATCGAGAGGCTCCTTCCAAGGCGACCCCGTGGCGACCCAAACACTCGGCCAGGAGCCGGCGTGCCCGGGTGAAGTTCTGTAGAAACGTGTTGAGGCGCTGGCCCAGGCGCTCCGCCAGCAGCTCATCCGGCTCGGCCCCGGCGCTCTGGAGCCGGGCCTCCAGGGCCTCCGCGGGGCGGGGGGGCAGCTTCTCCTTGCAGCCCTCGATCACACGGCGCAGCAGCGGATCCGCAGGGGTGTCGTCGCCGTGGGCCGCGGACGCCAGCAGCACCTCCAGATCCTCGACCTCGGCGGGCTGCACGCGCCGCCTTCGGGCCTCGCTGATCGCCAGGTTCCGCGCGCTCCGGAGCGCCAGCCGCAGCAGCCCGTTGGGCTTGCCGTCCGGCTCGAAGCGCGGGGCGACCTGCCAGACGCGCAGCAGCGTCTCCTGGAGCACCGCCTCCGTATCAACGGTGGCCGCGAAGGACCGCAGGCTCACCCGCAGGGGCTGCTCGACCCCCGACGCCCAGCGCCCGAAGGCGTCGGCGTCCCCTCGCTGGATCGCAAGCAGGTGCTGGTCGTGGTCAACCATCGTCGCGGCTCAGCGCCGCAGGAAGAACCAGTACACCAGCGCCGGCACCAGGAGCAACAGCAGCACCAGCACCGCCCACCAGCCCCCCGCGCGCCGGGTCGCGTAGGGTCGCATGGGCTGGGGCTCCAGCCCGCCCGGGGCCGGGCGCGAGGCGCTCGGGGGCACCGTGATCCGGATCGGCGCAGGGCTCGACATGCTCTCCTGACGGCGCCCCTGGAACTGCGGTGACGCCAGGCTCTTCGAGGGAAGCACGAACTCCCTGGCCTTCGCCCGGTCGTCGTCGTCCGCCTGCTGCAGGACCGGGTATGCCCCGGTGGACAGCACCTCCCTCTCCTCCCTGTCCTGCGCCAGGCCGGCGCCGGAAGCCGCGCGCAGGCCAAGCTGCGCGGCGCTCATGCCGTAGGGAATTTCCTGACTGACATTTTCTTTCCTGTTGTTGGCCCCCGGGGAGACGGTGCGCTGCTCGGTGATCGCGACCCAGGAGGTGAGGCGTGTGGAGATCTGGAAGTCGAGGCCGATCTGCTCGATCTGCCGGTCGAGGGCGCGCTGGTCCTGGCCGCGGGCCCAGAGGGCCTCCAGATCCTCGACGCGCTCGCGGGCGTGGAGGGCGGGGAGGGAAGGGGACCCTTCGCCGTGGTGCTGAGGTGGGACCTGGAGCTCGGCGGACCAGGGGCCATCGGCGGTCTGACCCTGGAGCAGCAGCAGACCTCCCTCGGGCCGGAGGCGGAGGGAGAGGAGGGCGGGGGCGCCGGCGAAGAGGTCCGGGAGGCAGGCGGGGGCGTGGTCCAGCAGCGCGTCGCCGCCGAGGGAGAGCTGGGTCACCTGGGGGGCGCAGGTGCGAGCGAGGAGCTGGCGTGTCGCCTCCTGCTCGTCTCCGTCCAGGTCGAGGAGGATCTCGACGCCATGCCCGGCGCGGGCCGCGGGCCCGGTGAGGGAGCGGTTGATGCTGGAGCCCACGCCCACCGTGTGGACCCGGCAGCCCGGGGGAAGCCGGTCGTGGATCGTGGCGACGATCTCGCTCTCGAAGCCGATGAGCCCGTCGGTGATCAGCACCACCTGGCGCTGGGCCCCGGGCCGCAGCGGCGCCAGCGCCTCCAGGATGCCCGACTTCATCTCGGTCCCCCCCTCGGCCTGGAGCCGGTCGACCCAGGCCAGCGCCTCTTTCCTGGCCTCCCGGGTGGCCTTGACCGGGCCCCGCTTCCAGCGGTGCGGCATGTCGCCGAAGCAGATCAGCTCCAGCTGATCGTCGCCCTCCAGGGTCTCGATCAGGGCGCGCATGAGGCGCTTCGATTTTTGTATAGGATCTCCATACATCGAGCCGCTGGCATCGAGGAGGAAGATGAGATCCCGGGGGAGGGGGCGCAGGCGGGAAGAGGGGGCCGGGGGGAGGACGGAGAGGAGGCCGAAGGAGGAGGCAGCGGCGGGGTGGGTGGCCTCGGGTCGAGCGAGCTGGAGGGAGAGGCCGACGCGGGGCAGGGCGACGGGCCAGCGGACGGCGATGTCACGATCGAGGAGCGCATGCTGGGCGAGGCGGACCTCGGTGGCCTCGGCGGGGTGGGTGGTCAGCGGGTGGGTGGGGGAGTCGACGGGCCCCTGGAGCGGGTCAAGGAGGTGGAGGATCAGCTCGACGCGAGGGGGCGTGGGGAGGGGTTGTTCGCGGAGGTCGACGGTGACTTTTTCCGGGTCCGGGGTGCGACCGGCGGCGCCGAGGTAGCGAGGGGCGACGACGGTGGGGAAGCGCCAGGACCAGCGGCCGTCGTCGAGCCATTCGAGGCGCTGGTCGAGCTCGAGGAGGGCGACGATCTCCTCGCCGGGGGGGATGTTGCCGAGCTCCTGGGTGAAGACGCTGGAGCGCTCCTGATCGACGATCCCCGCGGTCTGACCCGCGGCGATGGCCTGCTCGAAGCGCTCGCGGGCCTGCTGCTTCCGATCGACCTCGCCCCGGATCAGCTTCCCCCCCAGGAGAAACGAGTAGCCCCGGACCGCGGCGTTCGCGGGGAGCGGCATCGTGTAGCGGACCGACAGGGGCTCCGCGTGGTCGTTGCGGAAGCGCTGGGTGAGGACCACCACCGCGAGGCCCCCCTGGGCCCGGACATGGAGCGTCGCGCCCTGGAAGGCCGCCTCCCGGCCGTCGCTGGCCACGAGGCGCACGCCGGAAGAGGACGAGGGGGCGGGGAAGAGGGCAGGGAGCATCGCTTGCATGGTGGGGTCCTTCGTTGGAGTTCGACCCCCCAACGCGCGGCCCCCGGGGCTGGTGACAAAGAATTTTTATCCCCCGATTTTTCCTCGTTCAGCTGCCTTGCAGCATCTTCTTGGCGGCGGCCCGGACGGCCGAGGGGTAGCTCCCTTGCTGGGGGACGAGGGCCAGGTCCGCGCGGGACAGGGACCGGAGGATCCGTGGGAGCAGGTGCGGCCCCGTCCGCGGGTTGGACAGCAAGGCGCGCTGCACCTCGGCGGTGGCGAGCCAGGCGCTGTTGCCCGCGATGGTGTCGATCAGCGGCCTGGGGATGGACCCTTTCTTCGCGATCCGCGCCACCTCCGGGGTGGTGATCCGGGGGTTGCCCAGCAGGGCCTCCCAGACCGCCGGGCCAAAGGTGCGCTCCAGCAGGATGCGCTCCTGCATCGAGCCATGCTGGGCCAGCCGCTGCTGCTCGATGGCGGTCATGCGGCGGACCCGCTCCTGCAACCCCAGGGGAGACCGGGGCTCCTCCTCGACCGGGATCAACCCCCCGAGGGGGTCTTCCTGGACCCTCTCTGGTTCCTCGACGAAAGCGAGGAGGGAAGCCTGTTCTTCGGGCCCCCAGGGGTCAAGGCGGAGGCCGACGCCCTGGCCTGGTTCGTCGGGTTTGAGGTAGACCACCTCGGCGTGGAGCGTGAAGGGTGGGGCGCCCGGGAGCTGCAGGTCGAGGCGGCAGCGCTGGCGTTCAAGCAACGGGGAGGGGCCCGGGACGAAGGCGCGCCCCTTGCGGAGGTTGCGCTCGTACTCGACACGGAGCGCGTGCCTGTCAGCAAGGGGGAGGAGCAAGTCACCGGCGTGCTCGGCCATCGTTGAAAAGACAGGGTACGAGGCAACGCGGGGGGGCTCAAGGCCGGGGCGGGCGGGGGTGGGGTGACCTGGGCGCGCAAGCGTGCTCGAGCGCTGGTGTGGTAAGGTGCGCTGGTGGAAACGATCCTGTTCGAGGGGCCGGTCAGCCTGACGGAGCTTGAGTTGCTCGCCGCGGGGGAGCACGACGGGAGCAGCCACAACCTGCTCTTTGTGCACGAGATCCAGGGGCCCCTGGAGCCTGCGTTGCTGGACCGCGCGCTGCGCTGGCTGGCGGAGCGCCACGAGGGGTTCCGGACGTCCTTCGTGCAGGTCGGGGGCGAGTGGCGGCGGCGGGTGCACCGGAGCACCCCGCTCACCCTGGAGGTGGTCGATCTATCGAGCAGGGAGGATCCGGAGGCGGAGGCGCGCTCCATGGCGCTGGCGCTGGGGGCGCGGGCGATGGATCGAGGGCAGCCGCTGCTGATCCAGCCGCGGCTGTTCAGGCTCGGGGAGGGGCGTTTCTGGTGGGTTTCTTACGGGGATCACGTGGTCCTGGACGGCACCTCGTTCGGCACCTGCATGGCCGAGCTGCTCGGGGCGTACCTGGAGATCGAGCGCACGGGGGCGGCGCCGTCGCTGCCGGCGGCGGTGCAGCCGCGGGAGCACTTTGCCAGGCTGGAAGCGTCGCTGGCCCCCCTGCGGGAGGCCCCTGGGGCGTGGCTCCGCAAGGAGCCTCCGGATGGGTTCCCGCTGCGCCCGGACGCGTCGCGGCCCGGGGGGCTGGACCCGGCGGGGGGGAGGCTGCCGATGATGCTGGGGGACACGGGGGCGCTGGATGATTTTTCCAGGGCGCGAGGGGTCTCGCGGGGGGCGCCGATGCTGGTGGCGGTGGCGCTCGGGTTGAGCGAGCTGGCGGGGCGCCCGGACGTGGCGTTCACGACGATCCGCAGCGGGCGTCGAGGGGCCGGGGCGCAGGGGGTGGTGGGCTGCCTGGCGTGGGGGGATTCGTTCCCGGTGCGGGTCGAGGGAACGCTGGGGGCGATGCTGGAGCGGGCGGACGCGTTCCTGCGGGACGATGAGCCCTGGCGGATGCTGTACATCCCGATGGCCGCGCCGGCGAGCGGGCGCATCGTGGTGAACATCAACCGGTTCCCCATGGGGCTGAATTTCCCTGGGTTTGTCACGTTTCTGAGGCCCGACGTGCTGCCGGAGGTACGGATGTGGCGGGCCCACGACCTGCTGCTGCAGCTGTTCCCGATGCCCGGGGCCCTCCACGGCGTGGCGCGCTACCGGGCCTCGATGTTCGAGCCGGCGACGATGGCGCGCCTGGGCGAGACCATGGGCCGCACGCTCGCGGCCTTGCTGGCGGATCCGTCGACCCCCGCCGGGGCGATCGTCGGGCGTTAACGTCGAGAGGCCACGATGCGATTTGACGAGATCCCGGCGGAGCGAGGGCTCCCGTTGCTGGGGCACACGGTGGCCTGGCTCCAGGACCCGATCGGCCTGCCCCTGGCGCTGCACCGCGCCCACGGCGACGTGTTTCGCCACCACATCTTCTTCGAGCGACCGGTGATCTTTGCCCACCCGGACGCGCTGGGGGCGATCTTCGCTGACGAGGGGCAGCACCTCTCGACGGCCGCGGGCTGGGAGCCCTTCTTCGGGCGGTTGATGCCGGGCGGGTTGCTGCTCCGCGATCACGCGGATCATCGCCTCCACCGGGGCCTGATGACCGCCGCGTTCTCCGGCGCGGCGATGGAGGGGTACGTGCGCCGCATGAACGAGCGGGTACCGGCGCTGCTCCGGGCCTGGCGAGGGGGCCAGCTCGGGGCCACCGCTGCCTTCCGGCAGGTGACGCTGGATCTCTCGAGCATCCTCTTTCTGGGGGTCGAGGTGGGGCCCCAGCTCACGGCGCTCTCCCGCGGCTTCGAGGCGCTGGTCCAGGGCGTCGCCGCGCTGGTCCCCTGGGCGCTCCCGGGGACCAGCATCCGCAGGGCGCTGGAGGCGAGGGCCCGGCTGGTCGCGTACCTGAGGGAGCGGATCCCGCAGCGCAGGGCCGAGCCTTCCCCTGATCTGTTCGGCCAGCTCTGCCAGGCCAGGGACGAGCAGGGGCGCGCCTTCTCCGACGACGAGGTCATCAACCACACCCTCTTTCTCTGGACCGCCGCCCACGACACCACCACCGGCGCCCTCGTCATGGCCGCCTACGAGCTGGCCCACCGGCCACGATGGCAGGATCGACTGCGCGCCGAGCTTCACCAGGCAGGCGACGACCTGGTGCTGGCCCGCATGGGTCAGCTGCGCGAGACCGAGTGGCTGATCCACGAGGTGCTGCGCCTCTACCCGCCCATCGGGTCGGTGCCGCGCAGGACGCTCCGCCCCTGCGAGATCGCTGGCGTCAAGCTGCCTGCCTCGACCCCGCTCCGCGCCTCGATCCTCCTGGCCCAGAGGCACCCGGCGTTCTGGTCCAATCCCCACGATTTCGATCCCGAGCGGTTCTCCGAGGAGCGGGCCGAGCACCGGCGCCACCGGCACCAGTTCCGCCCTTTTGGCCACGGCGCCCACGTGTGCCTCGGGGGTCGCTTCGCCATGCTCCAGCTCAAGTGCGTCCTCCACCACGTCCTGCGCTCGTTCCGCCTCTCGCTGCCGCCTGGCTACGCGCTCCGGCTCCGCCCGACCCCCAGCTTTCGCCCCAGGGACGGGCTGCCCCTGCGGATCGAGCCGATCGCCGGGAGCACCCCATGAAATCCTCCTTCCACCGCACCGCCTCCCTCTCCGATCACGAGATCCAGGAACTATGGAAGTTCCGGCTATCCCTGGTGAACCTCAAGCCGACGGTCTCGCCGGAGCAGGACCTGGCGGCCTTCACCGCGGACCTGCGCTGGCCGGGCTGGGTGTGGGTCCTGCGGGATCGGGGGCAGGTGGCGGGGATGTTCCTCCAGCGCGCGGAGCCGATCGAGTTCGGGGGGCGCCGCCTGCTGGCGATGATGCCCGAGTACGGGTTCCTGGCGCCGCACCTGCGAGGCCACCCGGTGCTGCCGCTGGCCTCGCTCACGCTGACGATGCTGGCGATCGGGCGGCACCAGCGCCTGCCCTGGTTCGTGGCGGCGAGCACGTACCCGCCGGGGTTCATCGCGTTTCGCCGCGCGTTGAGGCCCTTCTGGCACCTGCGCTCCCCCGACCTTCCGCCCCGGGAGCGGGCGCTGTTGCTGCACCTGGGGCGGCGCATTTCCGGGGAAAAATTCGACGAGAACGGGGGGACGGTGGAGATGCGCACCCGGCCCATCGTCACCCGCGATCCGGCCACCTCGAGCCACGCCGACGCGCGGGCCATCTACGCCGAGTACCAGGCCGCGAACCCCGCCTGGCGCGAGGGGCGAGGGCTCTTCTTTCTCTTCCCGCTCGGGGCCGGGCAGATCGCCCGGGTGCTGGGCCACGCCACGGAGCGCCTGCGCCGGCGCGAGCGCGGCTCAGGTTGACCGCGGGCGCCGGCTGCGGTGGAACCCGTCGTAGACCGGGCTCTTGCCGTGGGCGCCCGGGGGGAACAGCGGGTGGGACGAGGGCAGGGCGCCGTCGATGCGCAGCGTGGCTCCGGAGATGTAAGCCGCCCCCTCGCTCAGCAGGAAGCAGATGGCCGAGCTGACCTCCGCCTCGGTCCCGAGCCGCCCCAGGGGCACCAGCGGGGCCAGCACGGCCTCCAGCGCCGCGTCGCCGTAGCGGGCCAGCGCCTGCGTCGCGATGAAGCCCGGCGCCACCGCGTTCACCCGCACCCCGTGGGGCGCCCACTCCACCGCGGCGGTCTGCGTCAGGTGGATCATCGCCGCCCTCGCCGCGCCCGAGTGGCCCATCGTCGGTGTCCCCCGGGCCACGTCCGCGGCCATGTTCACGATCGATCCCCCGTGCTCCCGCATCGACCGCAAGAACACCTCCCGCGCCATCAGGAACCCGCCCACCAGGTTGGAGCGCAGCACCGTCTCAAAACCGTTTGATGTCAAAGCATCGAGCGGCGACTGGAACTGGCCCCCCGCGTTGTTGACGAGGCCGTGGATGACCCGGTGGCGCGCCACCAGGTCGGCGATGAGGGCCGTCACGGCGGCCTCGTCCCGGATGTCGCAGGGGGCCACCTCGGCGGCCCCGCCGTCCGCGAGGATCTCGCTGGCGGTGGCCTCCAGGCGCTCGCGCTTGCGCCCCACCAGGAGCACCGTCGCCCCGAGGTGGGCCGCCTCGTGGGCCACGCAGCGCCCGATGCCGCTGCCCGCGCCGGTCACGAGGATCACGCGTTGCGCCAGGAGATCGGGGCGAAAAATGGAACGGTAAGGCATGGTCTGGCACCGGGGGAGGGAGGGCGTGGCAGCGGACCGGAACCCCACCCGAAGGCGCCCACACCACGCCGCGTCGCTCGACGGAGGGGGGGCCCGCCTGGACAAGCTCGAGCTGCGCCCGCTGGAGGATCGTGGCCAGCACGATCTTCATCTCCTGGAGCGCGAAGGTCATCCCGATGCAGCGGCGGGTGCCGCCTCCGAACGGGAGGTACTGGTGGGTTTTAAAAGACCCATCCAGGAAGCGCTCGGGCAGGAAGCGCTCGGGCTCGGGGAACACGGCGGGGTCGCGGTGGGCGAGGTAGATGCAGGGGACGACCAGGACGCCAGCGGGGAGCAGGTGATCGCCGAGGCGCAGGGGTCGAGTGAGCTTGCGGCCCACGTGGGCGAGGACGGGGTGGAGGCGCAGCCCTTCGTGGATGACGGCGCCCAGGAAGGGGAGGCGATCGAGGTGTTCGTGGGAGACCGGAGCGCCGGCGGCCACGCCGTGCAGCTCGTGGAGGAGGCGACGGCGCACCGGGGGATGGAGGAGGATTTCCTGGAGGATCCAGGCGAGGGAGCTGGCGGTGGTCTCGTGACCGGCGACGAGGAGGGTGATGAGCTCGTCGCGGAGGCGCCCGCGGGAGAGGGGCTGGCCGTTCTCGTCGCGGATAAGGAGGAGCTGACCGAGCAGGTCGCCGGGGGGCTCGCCCCGCGCTGCGGCCTGGCGCTGCTCCTCGAAGAGGGGGTCGAGGGCATCGTCGAGCTGCCGCTTGAGCGCCTGGAAGCGGGTCCAGGGGGAGAGCGGGCCCAGATCTCGCTGGAGCGGGCGCACCAGCAGCAGGGGGTTTCGAGCCTGCTCGAGGAGGCGGGAGAGGAGGACCAGCAGGGGCTCGGAGCGCCGGGGGTCGCGGGCCCCAAAGATCGTCGCCAGGATGATGCGGAGGGTGAGGGTCTGGAGCTCGGGCTGGAGGGCGAAAGGGCGCCCCCGGGGCCAGCGCTCGACGGTGGCCGCCGCGAGCTGCTGCATCACCTGGCCGTGAGCGACCACCCGGCGGCTGGCGAAGAGGGAAAGGAGGGCGCGGCGCTGCTTGAGGTGGGCCTCGTCGTCGAGGAGCAGCACGGAGTGGGGGCCGACGAGGGGCTCGACGAGGGCGTTGGCGGCCCCCGCGTGGAGGCAGGCGGGATCCCCGGCGAAGACCTCGCGGATCGCGGCGCACCGGGCCAGCATGATGCGGGGCGCATGCCCCGGGAGCCGCATGGTGAAGACCTCGCCGTGGCGCGCCAGGCACCGCTCGAAGAACCAGGCGGGGCGGTAGAGCCAGGCCGCCAGCTGGAGCGAGCCGGGCAGGTGGGGGCCGGGAGGCAAGCGCAAAGCGAGCTCTTGCATACCACGAGCGATGCGCCTGCCCAACGGGTTCGCGAGGGGAGCGGGCCGGGAAGTAAGAAGCGGATCCCGAGGTGCGCGAGGGCGGTGCGGCCTGGCTGGACGATGGTCCTCATGCGGAATTCGCCGCTGACCGGCTGGGCGTAGCGGTGGTCGCCGATGTTGTAGAAGCCGAGGTTGTAGTCGATGCGGTAGCGCTCGGATTCGCCGCTGAAGATGAGGTCCCAGACGGCGGCGCCGGCGGTGTGCCCCTGGGGCGGATCGCCCTCGGTGTCGAAGCGATCGTGGCGGCTGGATTCGAGGGTGAAGCGGGTCATCCCGCGGAGGGTCGAGCCCAGGATCGGGAAGGCGAGGCGGAGGGAGCCCAGGGCCCGGGGCGAGTTGGGCACGCGGCGCAGGCCGTTGCTGGCGGCGTCCCGGTAGCTAGTGGACTGGAAGGCGCCCCAGGCGGTGATCATCCAGCCGTCGCGCAGGTCGCGGCGCAGCTCGACCTCGGTGCCCATGCTATCGACCGGGACCGAGGAATTCTCGAGGCGAATCCGGTCCTCCTCGGTGCCCGCGCCGCGGGGGACGATCAGCCCCGTGATCTGGTTGTAGTATACCGACGCGGTGGCCGTGAGCAGCTCGGACAGCCGGTGGTTGTACTCGACCTCTCCCGAGTAGATGTTCTCCGGCTGGAGCTGGGGGCTCGCCTGCTGGGTCACCGTCTCGTAGTTGAGCTCGTAGGCGCTGGGGGCCCGGAAGGCCTTGCCTCCCATCAGCTTGAGGGTCCCCGCCTCCCAGGGCTTGAGGACCAGGGCGCCGCGGGGGTTGATGGCGGTCCCGAAGGTGGAAAAATGGTCGACGCGGGTGCCCAGCGAGAGCTTCGCTCGCTCGTGGAGCTGCGCGTCCAGGAGCCCGTAGCCCGCGAGGATCGTGTACGGAAACGAGGTGTCGAGGTAAGGGCCTGTGTCGTCGTTGCCCTGCAAGGACACGGTGAAATGCCGCTGGAGCTCGCCCCCGGCGATGAGCCGTACCGGGCCCAGGTTGGCCAGGAACCGCTGCTCCAGGCCCACCCACCGGCCCTTGTAGGTCTCCCGGGCGACGCCGCCGTCCTCCGCCGCGTAGGGCGTGGTCGCGCTGAAGTCGTAGGTGCTCACATGAGCGCGGGAGAGCGACTGGAGGGAGGAGGTCAGCCGGGGCTCGAAGCGCGCCTCCAGGCGCCCGTGGGTGTCGATGAAGCGGGCCGGCGCGCCGAAGACCGCCTCGTAGGCGGCGGTGGGGATCGACTTGCTGCGGCGCGATCCGAACCACTGGAGGGTGAAGGCCTTGTGGGTCGCGCGCCCCTGGACCGTGCCGGTGTCGAAGCCGTCGAGGCCCCGGGCGTTCCCCGCCAGGGGGCCCGAGTCGGCCTCGAAATCGGGGAAGTGAAAGTCACGCCCGGCGGCGCGGCCCGCGGCCACGCTGGTCCAGATCGAGGTCTGGGCGTCGACCCGGAGGTTGACAGACCCCCGGAGCCGCAGGAGCCCGTGGTCGCTCGTCGTCAGGCTCGCCTCGCCGGAGGTGGGCCGGTCGACCCGGCGGGTCACCAGGTTGATGACCCCGAGGAACGCGTTGGTTCCATACAGCACCGACCCCGGGCCTCGCACCACCTCGATCCGCTCAATGTCGTCGAGATCGGTGCGCCCCTCGTGCCCCGCGTAGGATTGCACGAGGATGTTGTCGTTCATCAAGAGGCCATCCTGCAGGATGGTCACCTTGTTGCCGTAATCCTGGGTCCGCGAGATCCCCCGGAAGCCGACGAAGGTGTAGGAGCGATCGTCGGTGACGTAGGCCCCTCGCACGCCCCGCAGCGCCTCGGCGATGGTCGGGTAGCGCATCGCCCGCAGCTCGCTCCCCCGCAGGATCGAGAGCGACGCCGGCGCGTCCTGCGCGTCCTCCTCCGTGCGAGAGACCGCGCTCACCTGCTCGGCCTCGGTCATGCGCACGTCGAGCTTCAGCTCTTCCCCGGGCTTCACGTCGATCCAGCGCTCGACGGGCCGGTACCCGGGGAGCCGCAGCGACAGCCGGCGCCGCCCCGCCGCCAGGGACAGCACCGAGGGCGTGAACCCCAGCGTGGCCCCGTCCACCTCGATCGTCGCGTCGCGCACGTCCGACCGCACCACCACGGCCCCCCGGCGCAGCGCCAGCTCCGGCGCCACCTGCACGCTCTTGCGCGCCTCCACGTCCACCATCAGCTCTCGCGGCTCGTGGCCCTCTCGCTCCAGCTTCAGCGCGTGGCGCCCGGGCACCAGCTTCAGCTCGCAGGGCGCGGTGCACCGCGGCTCGGCCTCCCCGTCCACCTTCACCGTCGCCCCCTGCACCCCGGCCCCCTCGATCTGCAGCGTCCCCAGGATGGGCTCCAGCTTCAGCTCGATCTTCCTCCGCTCCCCCGCCTTCACCTCCACCACCGCCTCCGCCGGCTCGTGCCCCGCCAGCTCCGCCAGCACCCGGTAGCGACCCCCCGCCCGCCCCGTGGCTCTGCAGCTCCTGCAGTGTGGAGCACGCATCCTGCACCGCGTCCCGCACCAGCTTCACCTGTGCCGCAGCCGCCAGCCGTCACTCCACCCACCCACCAAATGATGTTCATGTATTTGTATCGACGTATTGCACATCGGCACCATACTCAACAAGGGAGGATATTGTGCTTATTGAATGCAAACAGGCATGGCCTGCACAACGCTGCAGGCATGTCAGCTGCAGCAAAAGCAGCATTACCGGA
>JALOQB010000136.1 GCA_025453595.1 Polyangiaceae bacterium | reverse complement strand
TCAATCCTGGGTGCCGAGGGTGAGGCTGGAGACAAGGAGATGGGTGCGTCCGTCCTGGAATTCGCCGTGGAGATAAGGGGGGGACCAGGTGGCGCTCAGGCCCAGATGAAGGTAGGAGCCCACGCGTACACCGCCCCCGAAATGAGGGCCGATGCCCCCGACAAGCGACCCGTGCCTGGGGTGAAGGAACGCAAGGGCGCCGAGGCCTCCCTTGAGGTACGGGGCCCAGTCCTTGTCGCCCAGGTTGTAGTGAACGGCGCCATCAATCTCGACCCAGGTGGAGGGCGCCACGAGGGAGGCGGCGTAAAGGAAGCCAGAGGTCACGTAGCCCAGCGAGAGAAACACCATGGCCATCGAGCCACCGACGATGCGAAAGGGCCTGGTGGGGTCGCTGTCCTTGCGAGGCTCACCGGGAGCCTGGTGCACCTCCTGAGCGGGGGAACGGGGGCCCATCCATCCATAGACATCCCGGTACGCCTCCGTGGTCCAGGCGCCGACGCCGTAGGCAGCGCGGCTCCACCGCCGGAAACGGTCCCAGGTGGTGAGGCCCCAGGCCATGCGAAAGCTCACGTCCGTGCGCGCGGACAGGGGCTTGATGCGGGCCCACTCCAGCGCCAGCCCCGGCTCTGCGGTGCCCTCGCTGCGAGAGCCGGCGAGGGGGAGCACGGCGGCGTGCGCGGGACCGATGCCCCACTGCGAGCGTGAGCGCTCGGGGGGCGGAGCAACAGGGGGAGCAGGGGGCGGTGGCGCCGGGACAGCCTCGTGCTGGGCGCGCGCTTCCTCGATCCAACCCAGCCCCAGGATCAGCCCCACCACCCAGGCACGTCGCATGGAACCCAGGGTAGCAGCCCGGCGGCGCGGGCGCTCCGGGATCGACCGGATGCGGCTTGCCGACGCGGGGTGGATTGGGCAGGGTGCGAGGGTGCAGCCAGGCGCCGCGCCGCAACCCATCCCCGACGCAACGACCGCCTCGGTGGTCGTGCGGGAAGCAGCAGAAGTCCCCACCGGGAGCATCGCGGGGGGGCCTCCCGGGGAGGCCCCCGGAGAGACCAGGGGGGCCGGTACGCTGCTGCAGCGGCGGGTGGTGCTGGGGCGCTACGTGCTGCTGTCGGTGCTGGGCCGCGGGGGTATGGCGGTTGTCTACAGCGCCTACGATCCAGAGCTGGACCGGAAGGTGGCGCTGAAGCTGGTGAAGCCCGGGCGAGCGGGGGAGGGCGAGTGGCAGGCGCGCCTGCTGCGGGAGGCGCAGGCGATGGCGCGGCTGCACCACCCGCACGTGCTCGCGGTGCATGACGTGGGGGTCTTCGAGGGACAGGTGTTCGTGGCGATGCCGCTGATCGAGGGCGGCTCGCTGCGCGGGTGGCTCTCGGCAGAGCCCCAGCCCCGGGAGACCGATCGGCTCGATGCCTTCCTCAAGGCCGGTCAGGGGCTGGCGGCGGCCCACGAGGCCGGGGTCGTTCACCGGGATTTCAAGCCTGAAAACGTGCTCTGCGGCGAGTTTCGGCGGGGCACCCCGGGGCTGATCGTCGTCACCGACTTCGGGCTCGCCCGGTTCACCGGGGCGCCAGCCCACGCCGAGGCGCCAAAGATACCCTCGGCGCAAGAAGCAACCGCGCAGCTCACCGAGACCGGCGTCGTGTTCGGGACGCCTCGGTACATGTCCCCCGAGCAAGCCCGCGGCGAGGAGGTCGATGCTCGCAGCGATCAATTCAGCTTCGCGGTGGCGCTCCACGAGGCGCTGTTCGGGTCCTTGCCCCACGAGCGGGCCAACCCCTTCGATCCCTCCACCTGGAAGCCCCTGCCCCCCGCCAGGAACGCCCGGGTCCCTGCCCGCGCCCGCCGCGCCCTCCTGCGAGCCGTCGATCTGGATCCGCGGCGGCGCTTCCCGTCCATGAACGAGCTGCTCGCCGAGCTCACTCCGACCCCCTGGAGCGCCCGCCGCCTGCCCGTGCTTGCCGCCGCCGTCGCCCTGACCGCGGCCACCGTCGCCCTGGCCCGGCAGCCCCAGCGCGCCCTGTGCACCGGGGCTCAGCAGCAGGTCCAGGCCGTCTTCTCCGAGAGCGATGCCGCCGCCATCCGGGCGCGGTTCGCCGCCTCGCCGCTCCCCTTCGCTGCCCAGGCCGCCCAGGCCGCGGTCACGGGCCTCGCCAGCTACGGCGCCCGCTGGGCCTCGATGCAGACCGAGGCCTGCGCTGCCACGCGGATCCGGGGAGCACAGTCCGAGGAAATCCTTGATCTGCGCACCGCCTGCCTCGACACCAGGCTCCACCAGATGAAATCCCTCGTCGCCATCCTGAAGGGTGCCTCGGATGAGGTGATCGAGAACACCGGCGCCGCCCTCGCCAGCCTCGCCGATCTGGAGACCTGCGCCGACATCGAGCTGCTCCGCGCTCCCATCTCCCTCGCTCCGGCGCTCAAACCCCTGGCTCAGAGGGTAAGAAACGACCTTGCCCAGGCACGAACCCTCCGGTATGCGGTGCAGATGCCGGAGAGCCGCCGGCTGATCGAGGAGGCGAGGGAGGCGGCGCGAGCGTCGAGGAGCGAGGTGCTGGAGGCAGAGGCGCTGTTTGAGCAGGGGGATTTGCTGCAATTTCTCGATGAATATGGCGCTGCGGAGGAGGTGCTGCGGGGGGCGCTGCTGAAGGCGGACGCAAGTCGCCATGACGACATCCGGGTGCGAGCACTGGCGCAGCTCGCGGCGGTGGGCGCGCGGAGCGGGGCGACGGAGCGGATGGGGTGGTGGTACGAGAGCGCGCAGGCGGCGCTGAGGCGGATGAATTCGGCGTCGTTGCGGCTGGAGACGGCGTTGCCTCTGGGGGAGGTGCTGCTGGCCCAGGGGCGCTTGCGAGAAGCACGGAACCATTTTTCGAGCAGCCGGAGCGAGGCAGAGCAGCAGGTGGGAGGGGGGGACGTACGCACGCTGGAGCTATCGCTGAGCATGCTGGACGCGGCCTCGGTGGACGACGACGACGGCTGGGTGATCGACAAGCTGAAGACCGAGTGCGACCGCAACTGGGGGCCGCGTCATCCCTGCCAGGGTCTGGTGATCGGGTACCGGGGGGACCTGCTGGTGCGCCGGGGCCAGTGCGAGGGAGGGCTGGAACTGCTGCGGCAGGCGCAGGCGTGGCATGAGCAGGGAGAAGGGGCAGTGATCCGGCTCAACGTGGTCGACGCGGTGATGCGGGTGGCGATCGGGCTGGAGTGCGCGGGGGAGCATGAGGAGGCGCGCAAGTACCGGGAGCGAGAGGCAGCGATGCGCAAGGAGCTGGAGCAGACGCCGTGCGTGGTGGCGGGGGTGCTGGGCAAGGGGGCACTGTCCCGGGCCAGGGAAGGGGACATCGCGGGCGCGAGGGGGGCGGCGCAACACGCGGTCGAGGTCTGCGCCGGGCAGACCGGCGCCCCGCGACTGGCAGCGGTGGGGTCCTGGGCCTGGGTGCTCTTGCAAGCAGGAAGGAACGCGGAGGCGCTCGGTTTTTTTCAAGAGCTCGCCGGGGCCACGGAGGGGCGCGCCGAGGGGCTCTGGGGCCAGGGAGAAGCGCTGCTGCGGCTGGGCCAGCCCGCCGCGGCGATCCAGCCCCTGGAGGAGGCCCTGCGCCAGGAGACCTCGGACCCCTTCCAGCGGCCCCTCGCCCGCATGGCGCTGGGACGTGCCCTGTGGGAGAGCCGCCAGGACCGATGCCGGGGGCGCGCGCTGTTCCAGGAGTCGCAGCGGCAGCTCGATGGATTCCAGGGGCGGCGAGCCAGGGCGGCGAGCGAGGAGGCGCGAGGCTGGCTGGCGCAGCACCAGGAGGCCAGCTGTGGCTCCTGAGCGCACCAGGGCGGGCATCGAGACGGCGAGCCTGGGCCCGGCGAGGGGGCCGAGGCAGGGGCACCTGCTGCTGGTGCAGAGCGCGTCCTCGGCGCGCATCCCGCTGCCCGAGAGCGGAGAATGGATCCTGGGGCGAGGGGGCGACTGCGACCTTCGCATCGAGGACCCAGGGGTCTCCCGCCGCCACGCGTCCCTCACGATCGCGGCAGGCACGGTGACCCTCGCGGACCTGGGCAGCCGCCATGGCACCACGCTCAACGGGGCCAAGCTGGGAGGGCCCCGCTCCGTCTTCTCGGGCGATGTCATCGGGCTCGGCGAGGCCGTGCTGGTGGCCCACCTTCCCTCCCCCGAGCTTCGCCCCCGGGAGGTCGACAGCCACGAGACCCTGCTCCGCCGCATCGAGCAGGAGATCGACCGCGCTCGCGCCTACGACCTGCGCTTCTCCCTGCTGGCGCTGGGGCCGTTCCCCTCCTCCGCGGCCCGGCTCGAGGCGGCGCTGGGGCTCGCCCGGGCGCTGCCTCCCCGGGTCCTGGTCGCTGCCGACGGGGACGGCTTCGCCTGGGCCCTGCTGCCCGAGGTGGGCCCGGAAGAAGCCCTCGATCTGGCCTGCGTCTCCGGCGCCTTCGAGCGCCAGCGCTTCGGCGTCGCGTGGTACCCGGGCGATGGCTGCTCCACCGGCGCCCTGCTCCGGGTAGCGCGGCTGGGCGCCGCCGACACGGCGCCTATCCCCGGGGGGATCCTCGTCGCCTCCCCCGCCATGGTCCGCCTCTATGCGCTGCTGCGCAGGCTCGCCCGCAGCGAGCTGCCGGTGCTGATCCGCGGCGAGACCGGCGTCGGCAAGGAGCACGCAGCCCGCGCCGTCCACGAGGGGTCCCCTCGCTCCTCGGGCCCCTTCCTCGCCCTCAACTGCGCCGCCCTCACCGAATCCCTCGCCGATAGCACCCTCTTCGGCCACGAGCGCGGCGCCTTCACCGGCGCCTCCGAGCGCCGCCCGGGCCTCTTCGAGGCGGCCAGCGGCGGCACGCTGTTCCTCGACGAGATCGGCGAGCTCCCGCCGGCGATCCAGGCCAAGCTGCTGCGCGCCATCGAGACCCGGCGCGTGACGCGCGTGGGCAGCACCCGCGAGATCGACGTCAACGTCCGCCTCGTCGCGGCCACCCACCGCGACCTCACCGCCCAGGCCGCCGCCGGCCAGTTTCGCCAGGACCTCCTCTTCCGCATCGGCGCCTGCGTCGTCGAGATCCCACCGCTGCGCGAGCGCCCGGAGGAAATCCTGCTCCTCGCTCGCCGCTTCCTCGCCGAGGCCCGCTCCCACCTCGGCCTGCCTCCCCTCGCCCTCTCTGCCGAGGCCGCCCACCGCCTCGCCGAGCACGGCTGGCCCGGCAACGTCCGCGAGCTACGCAACACCATCGCCTACGCCGCCGCCATCGCCGATGGCGACGCCCTCCACCCCTGGGACCTCCCGGCTCCCCTCGCTGGCCCCGCCCTGGAGCCTGGCCCCTCGCAACCTCCAGAGGCCAGCAAGGACCCTGAAGAGGGGGTAAAAAAAGAAACAGGGTCAAAAGAGAACCAATCGCCGGAACGACCCGTGTTTCTACCGCTGGCGGAGGAGCTGAAGGCGCTGGAGCGCAGGCGGATGGAGGAGGCGCTCCAGGCCGCGGACGGGGTGCAACGGCGAGCGGCGGCGCTGCTGCAGATGCCGCTGCGGACGTTCTGCATGAAGCTGCGTCAGCACAACCTGAGCTGGCCGGAGCGATGGCACCGGCGGGGTTTGGACTGAGCCCGGGCGCGCGGTAGGCAAGGGTTGCCTGACCGGGAGAGGCAAGGGTTGCTCAGGGGGGCGAGCGGGGGGATGCAAGAGCTGCATAAACGGTGAAATTCACGGTGTTTTTGCCCTGGTCTGGCCCTTGCGGAGGGGGAGGTGCGACGTCAGGGAAGGCCCCTGGCGAGGTCGCACTGACCAGGAGGCATCCACGTGTCCCAAGCGAAGCGAGTGTATCTAGTCACCGGGGCGAGCGGCTTCATCGGTGGCCATGTCTGCGAGGCGCTGGCGCGAGCCGGCGGCAAGGTGAAGGCGCTGGTGCGCCGCAGCAGCGACGTGAGCGCGCTGAAGGGGGCAGGGATCGAGCTTGTGTACGGGGACCTGGGGGATCGAGAGAGCCTGAAGCGAGCGTGCGAGGGGGTGGACGTGGTGATCCACACCGCGGCGGCGGTGGGGAGCTTCGGCGAGTGGGATCACTTTTACGAGACCGGCGTGCTGGGGACGGAGCGGCTGATCGAGGCCGCATCGGCGAGCGGCGCGAGGCGCTTCATCCATGTGAGCTCGATCGCGGTGTACGGGCTGAAGGGCTCGACCGCCCCCCAGGACGAGGAGACGCCCTTCGACCTGAACCCGGCCCCCTGGAACCACTACGTGCGCGAGAAGGTCATGTCCGAGCAGGTGCTCTGGCGGGCCCACGAGGAGGGCAAGATCTGGGCGACGAGCATCCGGCCCTCGGTGGTGATCGGCGCCCGGGATCGCAACGCGATGCCGCGGCTGCTGGACCTGCTGGCGCTGCCGGTGACGGCGCTGCCAGGGAGCCCGTCGTACCGGTTCCCGGTGGTGTGCATCGAGGACTGCGTCGACGCCATCCTGCGGGCCGCGGACAGCGACGCCGCGGTGGGTCGCGCCTACAACGTCTCCGGCGAGCGGCCCATCACCCTGGCCGAGTTCTTTGGCCTCATCGCGCGCCACGCCAGGCTGGCCGAGCCCCGGCTGTACCTGCCGACCGGGCCGATGGTCGCGGCGGTGGGGCTGCTGGAGCGCGCGTGGAAGCTGCTGAAGAGGCCCGGGGAGCCGGTGGCGACGCGCATCGCCATCGTCGTGTCCGGGTACGACTACCAGATCGACTGCGGGCGGGCCCGGCGTGAGCTGGGGTGGCAAGCCAGGGGGGACTACGAGGCCTCGATCCTGGCCTCGATCCGCCAGCCCAACGCCGTGCGCCCTGGCCTCGACACCGGCGCCCCGTCCCACACCTCCGCGGGGGCCCCATGATCAACGTCACCATCGCCGGAGCCGGCAGCTACCTGCCGCCGAGGGTTGTCCCCAACGAGCGCCTGGTCAAGGCCATCCCCGGCTGGACCGCGGAGCGCATCGCCGAGAAGACCGGCATCCTGGAGCGGCGCTACCTCTGGGATTTCGACGAGGAGTCGGGGCGCACCATCCCCCCCGAGCACCTCGAAACACCGGGGCCCTGCGCCCAGATCTGCGAGCTCGCCCTCCGCGACGCGCTCCAGCAGGCCAACCTCGGCCCTGAGGACCTCGACGGCCTCCTCATCACCACCTGCACCCCGGACCTCACCAACTTCAGCAGCGACGCCCTCGCCCTCCACCGCCGCCTCGGCATGCGCCCCGAGGCCTTCGCCAAGGTCAGCGACGACGGCTGCGGCGGCGCCATGTTCCACATGGCCATGGCCCGCGAGATGCTGCTCGGCGGCCAGCGGAAGACCATCGCCCTCGTCGGCGCCAACATGATCTCTCCCCTCCTCGACCGGGAGGTCTACTGCAACAAGAGCCACATCCACGGCAAGGACCTCGGCGCCTTCCTCACCATCTACCTCTTCGGCGACGGCGCTGGCGCCGTCATCCTCCGCGCCGACCCCGGGGAACCCAGCGGCTCCGGCTTCCTCTCCTCCTACGCCGCCAACGAGCAGGTCGACCTCGTCGTGCGCCGCGGCGGCGGCGGCCTCTGGCCCGCCCACCCGGGACGCACCCAGCCCTCCGACCCCGCGTTCTACGTCGACGGCTCCCTCGTCGCCGCCTGCTTCGCCCCCTTCCTCAAGAAGGCCATCGACCAGGCCATCGACCGCTCCGGCCTCGCCCTCTCCGACATCCGGCGCTTCTACCTTCACCAGGCCAACAAGCGCGTCCTGGAGGCCTTCGTCCTCGAGAACGGCATCCCCCGCGAGCGCGTCGGGATGCACATGGAACGCTACGGCAACACCACCACCGCAGGCACCCTCATCCTCCTCGCCGAGGACCTCCGCTCCGGCGCCGTCCGCCTCGGCAGCGGCGAGCCCATCCTCATGGCCGCCATCGGCGCCGGCGCCCAGTGCGCCGCCCACGTCATCCGCCTCTGAAAGCCAGGGAACCATGGAATTTCCATATACCGAAGATCAGGAGCACGCCGAGGCCCTGGTCCGCCTCTGCCAGGAGCGGATCGCCACCTCGGTCCAGGGGCGCGACCGGGAGGCCCGCTGGGACGCGGGGCTGTTCCGGGCGGCGCTCCGGGCGATGCCAGCCCACCACGAGAGCCCCCAGACCCTGGCCCGAGCGCTCCAGACCCTGGGCCGCCACGGCCTCGACGGCGGGCTTGCGATGACGCTATGGACCCAGCAGATCGGGGTGCTCCAGCCCCTGATGCGCTTCGGGACCGAGGCCCAGCGTCGTCGCCTCGAACCACGCCTGGCCAGCGGCGAGCTGCAGGGCTCCGTGGCGTTCCAGGAGGATCACACCCCGGGGGACCCGCTGGGCCTCCAGACCCGGGCGGAACGGGCCGGAGATCGCTGGATTCTCCACGGCCAGAAGCGCTGGACCCTGGGCGGCGCCTCCGCCAACCTGTGGCTGGTCTCGGCCATCACCGATCCCTCCCGGGGGCGTCAGGGGGTCTCCACCTTCCTGGTCGAGCGAGGGGCCCCGGGCCTCACCGTCGATCCTCCCCTCCCCTCCTCGGGCCTGCGCACCACCTCCTTCGCCTCCCTCGCCCTCGATCGCTGCTCGGTCCCCGCCGAGAACATGCTGGGACCGGAGGGGTCCTTCGTGACTCATATGGATCCTCTCTACCGACGCTGGGAGCGAGCGACGGTGTACTGCGCGTGGCAGGGGCTGCTGGAGGGGCTGCTGGGGCGAGGGGTGGAGCTGCTGCAGAGCCGGACGCGCTGGGGCAAGGCGGCGGCGCACTCGCAGCAGCACCGGGCGGCGCTGGCGGACGTGAAGATCCGGGTGGAGCTGGCGAGGCGGATGCAGCAGCGGTCCGTGGCGCGGGTAGGGGGCGAGGGAGGCGACCTGGACATCGCGGTGTCGGCGCTGTTTCTTGCGGAGACGGTGCGCGGGGTGACCGGGAGCGCGGCGGCGACGCTGGGGGCGCTGGAGGGGCCCGGCGGGCTGGTCGATCGGCTGCATCGGGACGCGGCGGCGATGGGCCTGGTGGTCGAGGAAGAGACGACGCTGCGGCCGGTGATCGCCGGGGCGATGCTGGGGGTCAGGTGAGCGCCATGGAGACCACCGGGAGGCCGCAGGAGCGGCGGCAACGGGCGCTGCTGGAAGGGATCGAGCGGACGTGCCGCGAGCGCATCGCGCCGCGGGCGGCGGAGGCGGAGGCGAGGGGCGCGGTGCCCGCGGCGAGCTGGAAGGACCTGGCGAGCTGCGGGTACCTGGGGTTGTTCCACCCGACCAGCTGGGGCGGTCATGGCGGCGACGGCGAGGCGCAGGCGCGGGCGATGGAGAGCCTGGCCCGGGCCTGCGCCAGCACGTTCTGGGCGGCGTCGATCTCGTCGGTGCTCTGCGGCAAGATGCTCTACAACCTGTGCACGCCGGAGCACCAGTGGCGGTGGCTGCGGCCGATCCTCGCGGGCGAGAAGATCGGCTGCTTCGCGGCCAGCGAGGACGGCGCGGGGAGCGACCCCGGGTCGTACCGGGCGACGGTGCGGCGGACGCCCCGGGGGCTGCGCCTGACCGGGGTGAAATCCCGCATCAGCAACGCGTCGACGGCGGACGTGGCGGTGGTGCTGGCGCGGATCGAGGACGGCGGGCACGCCGGGCTCTGCTACGCGGTCGTCGACCTGAGGCGCCGGGGGATCCGGCGGGAGGAGCTGCCCCACGTGGGGCTCAAGGCGATGTCGTGGGGGTCGCTCTGCTTCGAGGGGGTCGAGCTGGAGGAGCACGAGGTGATCCGCGGGGCGAGCGTGGAGCGAACGCTGATCACCGTCGAGTGGGGGCAGCTGATGCAGGCCTGGTCCTCCATCGGGCTGGCGAGCGCGGCGCTGGAGGCCTGCGGCGACCACATGAAGCGCCGGGAGGCCTTCGGGCGCCCCATCGCCCACCTGCCGGTGCTGCAGGCCCGGCTGGCGAGGATGCGCGCCGAGATCGACGCGGCCCGGCTGCTGACGACCGAGGTGTCGCGGCGCAAGGCCCGGGGGCAGGCGGCCCGGGAGGCGGTGCTGATCGCGAAGATCCACGCGACCGAGATGGCGGTCCGGTGCGCCGACGACGCGATGCGCACCCTCGGGGGCTGGGGCTTCAGCCCCCGCTACCCGGTGGAGCGCATCTACCGGGACAGCCTGGCCAACGTGCCCGCCGGGCTCCCCACGGACCGGCTACGCGAGATGCTGGGCTGCGCCCTGGTCGACGTCAGCCCCTGGAGCTACGAGCCCGAGGGCTGGCTCGCCGGGGCGGGGCTCTCGTTGCCAGCGCGCTAGCTCAGGGAACCGCGAGCAAGGCCCCGGCAGGGCGCCGGCGCCAGATGCGGTGGTCCAGCCAGTAATGGGAAAAATTGACCCCGATCATGGCGGCCACCCACGGGGCCATGGGCAGGGCCTGCGCAGGCCTCCAGCCGGCCCGGGAGAACAGCTCGCGCGTGAGCACCGAAAGCAGCGTGAGCCCCACGACCACGACGGCGCCGAGGGCGGCGAGGGCCCCCAGGTAGCGGAACCTCGCGGGGGGCGAGACCCAGCGGCGCGCCCCTTGTGGGAGGGCCGAGAGCCCGGGGCGCTGCGCCTCGGTGCGCCAGACGAAGTACAGGTACTGGACGTAATGGCCGCTGGCGAGGGCATACAGGGGGAGCGCAGGGTGCGGGATCGCCACCAGCAGCACGCTCCAGAGCAGGCACTGGGAGGCGATCAGCACAGGCCCGAGCGGGTCGACCGGGTGACCTCGCCAGCGAGCAAGCCCCTCCCGCGCCAGGTACGCCACGAGCGCCACCGCCCCGGCGCCCATCAGCGCAACGGAGACCGCGACGGGCGGCGCCACCAGCGTCGCCCCCGAGTAGACCGGGCACACCGCGCGGATGCGGTAGCCCAGGGCGCCAAGGGGAAGAAGCAGGCAGGCCGCCTGATCGAGCCGCAGCCCACGCCCGGAGAGCACGCGGCCGGAACGGCGCTGCGTTGCCCGGGCGATGCCATAATTCTGGAGCATCGCGTGGTGCAGGCTGAGGTAGCACTGGGCTCCGAGCAGCGCGGCGCCCAGCCCCACGGCCTCGCCCAGCACCGCGAGCACGAGCAGCAACACCGGCACCACGCCCCGCTCGATCCAGGCCCCTCGCTGCGCATCAGGGTCAAGAAACACCCTGGACCAGGTGGCCGCCATGTGCGCGAGGTTCAGGCCGATGAAGCTGAGGGACAGCAGCAGGAAGGCGTCGCGCTCGCCGAGGAAGCCTGCGTGGCAGGCGAGCGCAAGGGCCACCGCGGGCAGCACGGAAGCGACGTGAGCAGCCCACTCGAGGGGCGAGCTCTGCGTCATTCGGCCGCGACCCTCGGCGCTTCTACCCGGTGCTTGACCGTGTCGGTGACCGCCTGGACCACGGCGCTGGCGAGGTGGACGATCCGGTCGCGGGTGGCCTGATCCCCCTGGAGAGCGAGCCCCACCACGCCCACCTGCCGCAGGAACGAGGAGGTGGGCAGGCGCATGTAACGCCGGTCCTGCATCAGCCAGTCGACGGCCGCCGGAGAGAGGATCGGCAGCAGGTCAAAGAGCGAGGAGAGCCGCCGCAGCTCGTCGTTCTCCGGGTGCTCGATGTTGCCGGTGTACATGTAGCCAGGGCCCACGTCCCCCGCGAGGATCTTCGCCACGTCGGCCACCGAGAGGAGTCCGGTGCGGCGGGCCTGGTTGAAGGCCGTGGTCCCGGGGAAATAGGTCATCCAGTGGGCGATCACCCGCCGGGGCCGGACCTCGTTGTAAAACTGCAGCGCGGCGATCTGATCCGGAGGCCCCTCCCCGGGGAGCCCGATGATGTGGTCCACCGTGTAAGGGAGCCCGTTGTCGTGGAGGTTGCGCAGCGTCCTCCGGATCCGATCCTCATCGCCCTTTCGATCGACCGCCGCGAGGGTATCCGAGTTCACCGTCTGGACCCCGACACGCACCATCGTGCACCCCGCCTCCGCGAGCATCCGGGCCATCTCCGGGTTCATCGCGTTGGGGTGCGTGTAGCACTCGAAGGGGATGCCGATCTCGGCGCGATAGGCCTCGGAAAATTCGGCCATCCAGCGGTTATCGAGGGTGAAGATCGGGTCCCAGAAGAAGACTTTTTTCACCTTGCCCCGCGCCTTGAACGGCCGCAGCTCCCGGAGCACATGCTCGACCGAGCGGCGACGCACCGGCTTCTGGCCCGGGTACTGCTCGGGGAAGGTCGAGTACTCGCAGAAGCTGCAGCGGAAGGGGCAGCCCCGCCGGGAAATGGTGTAGTACTCGTGCTCGTAGCCAGGGACGGCGCCGTAGAACCCGGTCTTGTCCGCAAAGGGCAGCGAATCCAGGTCGTCGATGAGGGGACGGGGCGGGTTTCGTCGGGGCTTGAGCTTGCCCTTCACCGTCACGTTGGCGATGTCACGCCGACCAAAACCGCTCGCCTCGGCGCACTCGACCAGATCGAGGAGGGCCCCCTCCCCTTCCCCCTCGACCACCGCGTCGATCGCCGGCTCCAGGATCGCATGCTCGGGCTCGGCGCCGCAGTGGGGGCCACCGAAGACGATGGGCACCCGCATCGAGGCCTTGATGGCCCGCGCCACCGCCACGGACCAGCGATGCGTCACGCTGTAGGACGTGAAGGCCACGACGTCGGGCCTCGCCCTCACCACCCGCGCCGCGGTCTCCTCCGGCGGTGGCTCCAGGAGCCTGGCCAGCAGCGGGATGTCGGTCCCGCTCCCGGAGGAGAAGGGCCTCGGCTCGTACACCAGCACGGTCTCGTGCCCGTGCGCCCGGAGGTACGCGGAGAGCGCCTCGATCCCGAGGTGCTCCAGCCCGGTGGTCACAAATACGACGCGCATGATCGCCTGGAGCGAGGCTACCACACGCATTCCAGGCGCGGACCAGGGGCATCGGCGACTCCCCGGGGGTCAGGGGGCGGCGAGCCTCCGATCGATCTCGCGGGCGAGGGCCTCGAAATCGGTGGGGTTCTCGATCCGCTCGGTCCCCAGGAACATCGATGGCGTCCCGGACACATGGGCCTCCGAGCCCAGCTTCATGTCTGCCTTCACGGCCTCGGCGTGGGTACGGTCGTCGAGGGCCTTCTTGAATCTGGCCAGGTCCAGCCCTGCCTTCTGGGCCATCTTCTCCAGCGACGGTCGCCCCAGGTCCCGCTGGTTCTCGAACATCAGATCATGGAACGCCCAGAACTTCCCCTGGGCGTGGGCCGCCAGGGAAGCCTGCGCCGCCAGGTCCGCGTTCTCGTGCATCGGCAGGGGGAACTGCCGGAACACGAAGCGCACCTTCGTCCCGTACTTCTCCTTGACCTTGCCGACGACCTCCGCCGCCTGACCGCAGAACGGGCACTCGAAGTCCGAGTACTCGACCAGCGTGAGGGCCGCATCCTTGGGGCCAAAACCGGGGCCATCCCCCGCCGCCTGCCGCTGGGCCAGCTCCGCCGGGATCGGCGCCCGCTCCTGCTCCGCCGAGCGCAGCTCCCCGATGACCTCGTCGTAGTGCTCCAGCATCTCCTTGCAGCGCTCCGGGGGGAAGCTCGGGGTCTTCTCC
This sequence comes from Polyangiaceae bacterium, assembly GCA_025453595.1. GTDB lineage: Bacteria > Myxococcota_A > Polyangia > Polyangiales > Polyangiaceae > JANWXX01. The sequence goes on along the minus strand of JALOQB010000136.1, from coordinate 4,072 downwards.
CGGACCATCTTGCAGGTCTCGGTCTTGTCGCCCAGATCCTTGCAGATCCGCTCGACCAGCGTATCGCAGGAGGCCCGCGCCTTCTTCATCCGGGCCACGGTGCCCTCGATCTCCCCCTTCGCCGCCCCGCACGCCGCCTCCGGGAGCAGCTCGGACGCGCCCCGCGCCTGCGCGCACCCCTCCGACGACGCCCCGACCCGCTTGCACACCTCGCTCGCCCAGGCCTCGCACGCCCCCGCGGAGGTCGAGGGCGCCGCCGTCACCTCGACCCCGGGCTTCAGGTTGGCCCCGCGGGCCCCCCAGCCCACCGCCACCCCCAGAAACATCGCCACCACCGCCAGCATCGCCCCGGACCCCTTGCCCGGGGTAGGCGGCTCCTGGGCCTCGCTCTTGAGAGGGGCCTCACGCTTCTTGCTCTCTGCCATCGGTCCATCTTCCCTGCGCCACACGCTGGCGCATCTTGCGCGGATGCCGCGCACGCCTTGCGTGGCCCTGGGCCCCGCGCCCCCTCCCTTTCGCTCAGACAAACGCCCGGGTCAAACCCCATCAGGCGGGCATGGCGATAAGATGACACCGCGAGCTGGCAGGGTCATGCGAGCCTGGAGAGCGGCTGCGGTGTGCCTCCGCAGCGCTGTCGATCGGAGTGTGGATGAACAAGCTGAGTGCCAGTCACCCCGTGGATGCCTCGACGGGGTCGCCCGTTGCGCACGATTTTCTCGGAACCGCCGTCTCCGAAGCCGACAGGCTCTGGTTCATCGACGGCAAGGCCTACGATCTCTCGGAATTTCTTGAAAAACACCCTGGCGGCCTCGACGCCATCCGGCTGGGCCAGGGGACCGATTGCACCGAACTTTTTCGCACCTATCACTTCCGACGTATGCCCGCGGCCAAGCTGCTGGCCCGCTATGAGGTCTCGGTCAACCGCAACGACCCCCAGGTCCTCGAGCGCCTCAGGGGGTCAGATTTCACCTTCAAGGAAGGTGAGTTCTACCGGACGATCCACACCCGGGCGCTGAAGTACTTCGCGGACACGAAGAAGACGCCGGGGGCGACCCGGTGGGACCAGGTGTTCGCGGTGAGCCTGCTGGTGGGGGTGCTGGTGCTGATGGTGCCGGCCTACGTCCAGGGGAGCCTGGCGGCGGCGGCGCTGCTGGGGTTTGTGCGGGCGCTGGCGGCGGTGAACCCCGGGCATTGCATGTCGCACTTCTCCGTGTTCCCCCGGGGCCGCTGGAATTCCCTGGTGTTCCGGGTGGCCTCGCCGTTCCTGGTGAGCACCTGGTCCATCTGGACGTCGACCCACGTGAAGAGCCACCACGTCCACACGCTGACGACGGAGGACGGGCAGGACAATTACCCGCTGAAGCGGGTGGTCCCGGAGACCGAGTACCGCCCCTGGCATGGGTTCCAGCACCAGTACATCTGGCTGGTCTACCTGCTGGGCCTGCCGCTCTGGTCGCTGCAGGACATGGTGGTGAGCCTGCGGTCGCTGGTGACCGGGAGCCCGGGGCCGACCGGGCTGTCGCCGATGGAGCACCTGAACAACACGCTGCAGCTTGCCTTCAACCTGCTGGTGTCGGTGGTGATGCCGTTCCTGTTCCTGCCGGTGGGGCAGGCGGCGGCGGTGTGCCTGATCACCAACAGCATCTGCAGCCTGATGGTGATCCTGCAGATCGTGGTGAACCACGAGGTCCCGGAGACGCTGGGGGCGACGAGCCGCGCGACGCGGGGCGACTGGGGGGCGCACCAGGTGTTGACCTCGCACAACTACAGCGTCGATTCGGCGCTGGCGCTCCACCTGTCGGGGGGCCTCAACATGCAGATCGAGCACCACCTGTTCCCCTCGGTGCACTACCGGCACTACCCGGCGCTGGGGGTCATCGTGCGGGAGGCCTGCGCCGAGTTCGGGCTGCCTTACAACACCTCGCCGACCTTCGCCGAGGCGGTGCGCAAGCACTACCGGCTGCTGGAGATGAACAGCACCCGCCCCGAGGTGGTGCAGAGCGAGGCGTAACAAGAGGCACCGACGGGGAAAAAACGGTGCTACGCCCCGGTGAGCGATGGAGACACCGCCCCCTGCCGCACCGCTGCGCCCGCCGCTGCTGGCCGCCCTGGCGGTCACGGCGCTGGTGACGGCCTGCTCCTGGCTGCTGCCGGCGCGCTACGCGGCGACCGGCGTGGGGCTGGGCTTCCTGGGGGCGACCTGGTGGCTGGTGCTCCGCGGAGAAGAGAGCCTGGTGCGGCGCCATGGCCTGGCGCTGGGGGGCCTCTTCGAGACCGACCCGCTGGACCCGCGGCGCCTGCTCCGCGAGGGCGGCGTGGCGCTGGGGCAGGCGCTGCTGACCGCCCTGCTGATCTTCCCGCCCTTCGTGATCGGGTACCGGCTTTACTGGCGCACGCGCCACGAGTTTCACCTGCGGATCCCCCCGACCTTCGCCGACGATCTTCCGGGCCAGCTCCTGGTGATCGCGCTCCCCGAGGAGGCCTTCTTCCGCGGCTACCTGCAGACCGCGCTCGACGCCGTGTGGCCCCCGCGCTGGACGCTCTGGGGCGCGAAGATCGGCCCCTCCCTCGTGGTGACCAGCGCCATCTTCGCCGTGGGGCACCTGCTGACCGAGCCCCACCCCAGCCGCCTCGCGGTCTTCTTCCCCTCGCTGCTCTTCGGGTGGCTCCGGGCCCGCACCGGCGGCATCGGCGCCTCGGTCCTGTTCCACGCGGCCTGCAACCTCTTCGTGTCCTTCCTCGCCCACGGCTTCGGGCTCACCCGCTGATGACCCCTCGCGCTGCCCTCTTCGATCTCGACCGCACCCTTGTCCGCAAGGAGACCGCCAGCATGTACGTCCGGTACCTGCGCGCCACCGGCCAGGCCACCTGGCGCGACAGCGCTCGCATCGGCTGGTGGGTCCTCCAGTACACCTTCGGGGTCCTGGACGCGCAGAAGGCCGCGGTCGAGGTGATCTCCTCGCTCCGGGGTTTCTCCGAGACGGCGATGGCGGCGCGCTGCGACGACTGGGTGCGCCGCGACGTGCTGCGCCATGTCTCGGACGGGGCGCGCCGCGTGGTGCAGGAGCACCAGCGCCAGGGGCACCTGACGGCCATCGTGACCGGCGCCTCGCCTTACGCGGCGCGGCCCGTGGCCCGCCACCTGGGCATCGATCACGTGGTCGCCACCGAGTTCGAGGTCGCCGACCACCGCTTCACCGGGCGCCCCGCGCTGCCGCTCTGCTACGGTGAGGGCAAGGTGCAGAAGGCCCAGCTGCTGGCGGAGCGCCTCGGCTTTCGCCTGGACGAGGCGATCTTCTACACCGACAGCTACACCGACCTGCCGCTGCTGCTGGCGGTCGCCGAGCCCGTCGTGGTCAACCCGGATCCGCGGCTGCTCCGCGAGGCCCGGCGGCGCCGCTGGCCGGTGCTGCGGTGGTGAGGTTCAGGGCAGCAGCCGGACCAGCTGCTTGCCCAGGTTCTTGCCCTCGAGCATGCCCAGAAAGGCCTCCGGCGCCGCGTCGAGCCCCTGGGCCACGGTCTCGCGGTAGCGGAGCTTGCCTGCGGCGACGAGGGCGGCCAGCTCGGCCAGCGCCTCGGGCCAGAGATCGAGGTGCTCGCTGATGATGAAGCCCTCGACCTTCATGCGGTTGACGAGCAGCAGCTGGGGCGCCGCCATGGGGATCGGCTCGCCGTTGTAGCCTGCGATCATGCCGCAGAGGGCGACCCGGGCGAAGGGGTTGGCCAGGCGCATCATGGCGTCCAGCGGGCGCCCCCCGACGTTCTCGAAGTTGCCGTCGATCCCGCCGGGGCAGGCGGCCCGGAGCGCCTCGGTGAGCCCGTCCAGGTCGGTCGCCTCGCGGTGGTCGATGCAGGCGTGAAACCCCAGGTCCCGGACCACGTGGTCGCCCTTCTCTCGCCCCCCCGCGACCCCCACCACCCGGGCCCCCATCAGCCGGGCCAGCTGCCCCGCCGCGCTCCCCACGGCCCCCGCCGCCGCGCTCACCACCACCGTCTCGCCAGGCTTCGGCTCCAGGATCTTCCGCACCCCGTACCACGCCGTCACCCCCGGCATCCCCACCACCCCGAGGTA